>JALOAM010000203.1 GCA_023228765.1 Dehalococcoidia bacterium | reverse complement strand
GGCCCGCTCCGGCCGTCCTGGGGCGCCCCCGTGGGTACGTCGCGACGGCCCTTGAGCGGGAGCTGGACGCGGTAGCCACGGCGGCCCCTGGCACGCGCAACGACTCGTTGAACCGCGCATCATTCAACGTCGGGACCCTGGTCGACTCCTACGGCCTCGACCTCCGGGGCGTCGCTGACGCGCTCCTGGCCGCCGCACTCCACGCCGGACTCGATGACCGTGAGGCCAGGGCCGCCATCCGCTCCGGGCTCCACGCCGGGCGGCAGCATCCCCGGAGGGCAGCGTCGTGACGGGCGGCACGTTCGACGCCTCGGACATGGCTGCCCAGCTCGTCGCTGGCCTCCCGAGACAGGCGGCCCCAACCGACACCCTCGCGGCCAAGATGGTCCCCGGCGGATCGTTCATCCTCGACCGCCCCGACACCACCCCGGCAGTCTGGGGACACGGATCAGAGGTCCTCTGGGCAGAGGGCGAAGCGTTGATGATCGTCGGCCCGAACGGCGTCGGGAAGACCACCCTCGGGACGCAGATCGTCAAGGCCCGGCTCGGACTCCAGCGAACGGTCCTCGGCCTCCCCGTGACACCAACCACTCGCAGGGTCCTCTACCTGGCGATGGACCGGCCAGCGCAGATCGCTCGCGCCATGGGGCGCGTGTTCTGCGGTGAGGACCGGATGACTCTCGACGAGCGGCTGATCTTCTGGAAGGGGCCGCCACCCCTCGACCTGGCGAAACACCCGAGCGTGCTCACGGAGATGTGCCGCGACGCAGACGCGGACACCGTCGTCGTCGACTCCCTGAAAGACGCTGCACTCGGGCTGTCCGAGGACGAGGTGGGGGCCGGGTGGAACAGGGCCCGGCAGGGCGCGCTGGCGTCAGGCGTCGAGGTCCTGGAGCTCCACCACCCGAAGAAGGCCGGTGCTGGAGGGGCGCCCCCGACGACGCTCAGCGACGTCTACGGCTCCGCGTGGCTCACGGCAGGAGCCGGGTCAGTGATCTCGCTGCACGGTGAGGCTGGTGACCCGATCGTGTCCATGCGCCATCACAAGCAACCCGTTGAGGAAGTCGGCCCCTGGCGGTTGCAGCACGACCACACCCGAGGCGTCACCGGGATATGGCACCACTCAGACCTCGTCGCCATGGCCGTGAAGTCGGGAACCCAGGGAATCACCACCAAGACGGCGGCAGCCGCCCTTTTCGAGGCAGAACGGCCAACCCCGGCGCAGTGCGAGAAGGCGCGGCGGAAGCTGACCTCGCTCGTGGCCGCTGGCCTCCTCGTCGAGCACAACCCCGGCGCACCCAAGCCCGTGACCTGGCACGCGGCAGCTACTCACATCCTCAACGGGGTGGCCTGAGATGTCCGCTATGGAACTCACGCAGGTACTCACGGACCGTGAGTCGGGAGGGAACTCACGGGGCACTCACGGAACTCACGCCGTCGAGCGTTTTCGCAGGTCAGGAACTCACGCAGGTACTCACGGCAACTCACGCACCCCACTACTCACGTTTCCCCCCCTCCTTAAGAGGGGGAAACCGTGAGTGGGCCCGTGGGTAGGCCGACGAACACCGGGAAGTGGTGATCATGAACAGTGACCAGAAGCCCGTGATCCCCGGAACGGCCGAGGAGTTGCGGGAGGCCCAGCAACGGCACGCCGAGGCCCGCCGTCGCCAGCGCGAGGCGCTCGCTGCGGCACGGGACCAGGGAGTCACCGCCGACGACCTCCGGAAGGCTGCGGACGGCCTGCCCTTCCCGCAACGCGCAGCCGTACAGGCCGCACTCGACCGACAGGCCCGACGTGCCCGGGAGGCTGGTGACCCCCGGCTCGGTAACTGGTGGGGGCTCGTGGCCCAGCTCCTCGCCGAGCGTTGCCAGGTCGAGGAGTCGACGACGGAGCTGCTCCGCGGGGTCCGGCGGTTCGAACCGTGAGCACGTGCTTCCTGGGCGCCCCCGTGACGGACACGAGGACAGTGCGCGAACGTACCCCCGGGGGTTTCGCGTATGCGTTAGGAAGCGCGAACACCGACCGGAGCGGCTGGGGTGTTCCATCGCCCGAGGTCAGGGAGCGGCTCGCCACGGGCTTCGGGGCCACGCTGCGGGCCGAGCGGGAGGCGGTCGGCCTGTCGGGTCGGGCGCTCGGTCGGCGGGCTCTCGTGGGCTCCGGGACGGTGTCCAGGCTGGAGCGTGGCTGGCGTCGCCCTCGGCCGGTGACGCTGGTGGGGCTCTCGGTCGGTCTCGATCCCGCCGACCCGGCCCCGGTTCGGGAGAGGCTGCGGGCAGCCGCAGGGGATGACCTCGTCCCGGACACGGAGGCTGGACTCCGACGCCGTCAGCGCGCCGAGATGGAGGCATGGCAGGCGGGCCGGTACCCGCTCCCCGCCCGGCTCGGTCACCGGCTCGCCGTTGCGGATCACGTCGACCGCGTGACGGCCGGGTGGCTCTGCTCGCTGAACCGCGTCATTGCGAATCCGGACAGCGACGAGGCGCTGAGCACGGCGGAGGCCCTCGGGGCGCAGCTCCGGGCGGCACAACGGGAACTCGACGAGGCGGGCGGTCCGGCGCGCAGCAGTTACGGGCTGGGCGGTCGCCCTGCTCGACTCCGCGGGGCCGGGGCCGTCTTGGGATGAGACCAACCGCCGGCTACCTGTCGGCGGACGACAGGAAGGACGAAGGACATGACGACGAACACGATCATCGAGGCGTTGAAGGATGCGGCGGCCGACCTCGCGGACGAGGTGCAGGACATCGAGGACCGGGAGACGACCCCGGACATCGATGCGGAGATCATCGCGGCGGAGGCTGAGCTGGCCTCGGCCGAGCAGGCGGAAACGGAGGCGGCGGGCGTGGCGGACCCCGAGGAGTTCCACAAGCTGGCGGACGCGGTTCGCTGGTGTCGGGCGCGGGTCGAGAGGCTCCGGGCGGCCCGGGTCGTGCAGCTCGCCGCGGCGGCGGAGCAGCGGCGCCAGGAGGCCACGGCGGAGGCGGAGCGGCTCCTGGTCGAGGTGCACCCGTTGTCCGATGTCGTGAGCGCGTACTGCTCGGCGGAGCAGGCCCTCCACGGCCTCGTGCAGGCGTGCGAGGCGCGGCAGGGTGCCATTGAGGATGTGGCGCGGCTGCTCAGGCGTGCGGGGGTCTCGGTGCCCAGCGGAGGACCGGCGCCGTCGGTGACCCTGCCGAGCGGGTTGCACGCCTCCGGGGACCTCAACGCCGGTCAGCTCATCGCTGAGATGGTCCTGGACGTCGCAGAGAAGCGTCACCTCGCCACCGATGGGCACACAGCGCTGGTGTCCCTGCTCTCGCGGTCCATCTCCAGGGTGTCCCGGGGTCGTGTGGCGCGGCTGGCGAAGCGGGAGACTGAGGTCCGTGCTGACGCCGGATGAGATGGAGCAGGCCGCAGCGACGCTCCGGGGCATCGTCGGGGCGATCGAGTCGGGTGAGATGACGGCACCCTCGGGTGTCCTCGACCGGCTGCACGGTTCGATCCTGGCGCTTGAGGCACTCTTGGGTGATCAGGACGCTGGGGGCTGATCCTCTCTCGCGTCACATCGAGGCCGTTCCCGACATCGGGGGCGGCCTCGACCGTTGTCCCTGGGGTGTCGCCGTACACAATGGGAACCCTTTCTGTACAGTGAAGCCATGAGTAACGATGCACTCACTACCCGTGTTGAGACCGCCCATCACGAAGCGGGGCACGCCATCGCTTACATGGCCCACGGTCTGACGTTCCGATACATCACGCTCCGGCCAGTTCGGTCGAGTGGTGCGCTCGGGATGATTCGCCAGTGGCGTCCGAAGCTTCGGGATGGGCAAACCATGTCGGTCGTCCTCCTGGCCGGGCTCACCGCGGAGTGTCTCTACCGGGGCCTGTCCGACCCGGAACTTGAGTGCGGATGGATCGAACGCGACGACGTTCTCGCGGGGGTGTACCTGACCCTGATGGAGCACCGGCACTTCGACGAGATCGCCGAGGCTGACCGAGTGTTCCCGATCCAGTCACTGTCGGCGAAGATCGAGAAGACCACTCTCCTGATCGACAGGGCATGGTCCTCGGTGTCGGCACTCGCTCAGGCTTGCCTCGACTCGCCTCGGGCGATCACGTACCCCGAGGCGCTCCGGGCGATCGGCGCGGAGAACCCGGAGCACGCCATGGAGATCATCTACGCCCCGAGCCCAGTGCAGGTCGGTGCATGATGAGCCCGCGACGCAAGGCACCCGCCGGACGGCCCCTCGCCCTCGCCTACGTGCGGGTGTCGACGACCGAGCAGGCCACCGACGGCGCGTCCCTCGACGCTCAGCGGGTTGCCCTGCTCGCCGAGGCCGACCGGCGCGGGTGGGACGTCGAGATCGTCGCCGACGAAGGTGTCAGCGCGAAGAACCTCAACCGCCCCGGGCTCCAGGCGGCCCTCGACCGCCTCGACCGCGGCGAGGCACACGCCCTGCTCGCCATCCGCCTCGACCGGGTGAGCCGATCCGTCGCTGACTTCGCTGGACTCGTGGCACGGGCCAACCGGCGCGGCTGGCGTCTCGTCCTGCTCTCCCCGGACCTCGACACGTTGGACCCGGCGGGCAAGTTCACCGCGCACGTCCTGTCCGCCGCAGCCGAGTACGAGCGGGACCTGATCGGCGCTCGCACCCGGGAGGGCATGGCCCAGCGTCGCGCCGAGGGCGTCCACGTGGGCCGCGCCCGGGAGCTGTCCGCCGAGGTGGTTCGCCGGATCGTCGATGCTCGGGCCGACGGAGCGTCTCTCCGGGCGATAGCCGAGGGTCTGAGCCGGGACGGCGTCCCGACCGCGCACGGTGGTCGGGCCTGGTACGCCTCGACCGTC
>JALOAM010000202.1 GCA_023228765.1 Dehalococcoidia bacterium | reverse complement strand
GGCACGATCGATTACCGTGAGGTGGACTGGACCCAGCCCCTCGCCGTCGTCTTCGGTAACGAGCACCGGGGCTGCACCGAGGAGGTCATCGCCCTCGCGGACGCGAACATCGCGATCCCCATGCAGGGGATGGCACAGTCGTTCAACGTCTCCGTCTCGGCCGGCATCATCCTGTCCGAGGCGTTCCGCCAGCGCTCGGTTGCCGGCATGTACCCTGCCCCCGGCGACGAACTCGACGAGGCCCATGAGGCCCTCTGGCGGGAGTGGACCGACCGCGAGATCCGTCGCGAGCTCCGGCAGGACCGCTGACCCTCAACCCCTCACCGTCAGACCTCACACCCGAGGGCGTCCCAGACCTCCCGCACCACCGTGGCCGCGAGGTGGTCGGCGGCGGCGTGCCCGGCGGCGCCGTCTGGCATCGTCACGGGGACCTCGGCCATGTGGACCGTGAAGATGAACCGCGGCTCGCCGCGTGAGTACACGACGGCGATGTCGCCGAGGTAGCCGCCGAGCGACCCGGTCTTGTTCGCGACCTTCACCTTCTCGGGCAGGTGCCTCGGGATGCGGTTGCGCAGCCGCTGCTTCGCCATGATCTCGAGCGCGAACGTGCACAGCTCCGACGTGACGCCGAGGCGGGCTGCGGCGCTTTCCTCGCGGGTGCCTTCGACGATCGCGCGGAGGAGCAACCGCTGGTCCTCGGGCGTGGTGTCGTTCGAGACGCCGGGGCCGTGGTCGCGCGGGAGGCTGTAGTCGGGGGTGCCTCGACGGTGCGCGGTGCCGGTCATGCCCAGCTCGTCACAGAACGCCTGCACGCGGTCGAGCCCGACGAGGCCGGTGATGTGCTTTGTCGAAACGTTGTCGGACACGATGATCATCATCAGCAGCAGGTCGCGGATCCGCAGTTCGAGGCCCGGCGAGAACCACTGGAGGCATCCCGAGGTGGTGTCGAGCGAGGTGTCGACCGGCACGCGCTCGTCGAGGTCGATGCGTCCCGCGTGCACGTCGCGGAGCGCGGTCATGAGGATCGCGACCTTCCTCGTGCTCGCTGAGGGCACCACGACATCCCCGTTGCGGGACGCCCTCCAGCCGCTCTCCAGATCCTCCACCGCCCACCCGACGTGGAACGGCGCCGCCTCACTCAGCTCGGCCAGCCGCGCTTCGAGCGCCTCCATCGGTCCCTCCTCCATCGCCTGTACGCCGCGCGGAGGATAGCCCTCGGAGGGCAGGGCGCGGAGGCGCGCTGCTACTCCGCGGGGATGCCCGGCACCTCGACCGTGACCTCGATGGCCTCGGAGCGGGCGGTCTCGGTGGCGGCGTAGAGGCGGTAGGTGACCTCGAACGGGGTGCGGGTGAAGTCGTAGGAGAACTGCTCCTCGGTCGTGTTGGCGATGAGCATCCGCGTCTCGATGGTGCCGTCCGCACGCTCGACCTCGACGACGTAGCAGAACTCGCCGTCCGCGTGGTCCTCCCACGTCAGGTCCACGCCCCAGCCACCGCGCGAGACGGGTGGCAGGAGCTCAGCTTCGAGGGCACTCGGTGCGGCGGGGGCCTCCGCGCCACCGACGGCACTGCCGGTGTAGCAGACCGGCGAGGCCGCTGTGGCCGGCTCGTCGAAGGCGTACGCGACCACCTCGGAGGGCGCGGAGCGAGCGTCTGGGGTGGCAGCGTAGACGCGGTAGGCGACGCCGCCGGGTGCGCCATACGGGCGCTCGTCCACGTAGGAGGTGGCACCGGCAGGGAGGGTGGCGATGACCTGGATCTGTGCCGGGTACTGGCCCCACAGGGCGCGCTCGATGACATAGCAGCTCTCGTCATCGGCGACGTCATCCCACTCCAGCACCGTGCCGGTCCCGCCGGGCGCCGGCATCGGCTTCAGGCGCACCTCGCGAGGTGCATCCGGGCCGGAAGGGCTTGCGGCGAGCGCGGTGAAGCAGGAGGTGTCTCGCGGCCGGATGGTGGCGTCGGTGGGGATGATCCCGGCGAAGAAGTCCATCTCCTCGTACTGGATCGGGGTGAACGGGATCTCGCGGTGCGGGGCGCAGAAGAACGTGGTCAGGCTCTCGCCACACGTGTCCGGCGTATGCGCGAAGGCGTAGGTGTCGATCGTGCCATCGTGGCGCTCGATGACCGCGATCGCGGGAGGGGAGTCGAGGCCTGGCGAGGGGTTCGGGACGGGCGCCCAGGTGAAGGGCCATTCCTCCGCGAGCGAATGGCCGCCGGCCTCCACCTCCACGCGGGCGACGTGCTCGCCGCGCGTGGTGAGGAGGGTGTCGCCGACGATCGTCCAGAGCCGCCCGTCATCGCCGGGGTACGTGGCTACCTCGAGGTCCGCGCCGTCGAGGGCCATCGAGATGTTCGACGGCTCCACCGGGCGGTCGCAGCGGAGCACGAGGCCCACGACGCCGGGGCCGAACGTCAGTGACTCGGTCGGCTCGCGCCCGGCGAGGTCGCACACGGCGCTCGCGTCGGCCTCCGGCGTGGAGGACTCGCTTCTCGTGCTTGGTCGGGCGACGAGGATCGCGACGGCGGTGACGAGCGCCACCAGCGCGAGCATCCCGGCTCCGACGAGCGGCGACTGCGAGCGTTCCGGCATCTGGTTGCCCTGCCTTCTTGTGCGGGTGTGCCGACGCGCACGCCGACAAGGGCGTCGAGGCCCTCAGAGGGTGAACGGGCCCGGACGGGGGTTGGTTCCGAGGGTGCGCCGGGAAGACTGTGCTTATCTGCGGTCGAGAGCAGGGAGGGTCACCGTCGCGATCAGTCCGCCATCCTCGCGCGGGGCGAGGGTCAGCCGGCCGTGGTGCACGTCCGCGATGCGGGCGACGAGGGCGAGGCCGAGGCCGTGCCCCCTCGATCCGTCGGTGCGAGCAACGCGGCCGGCACCCCGGAGGAACGGCTCGCTCAGGCGTTGAGCATCCTCGACGGAGTAGCGCATCCCGGTGTTCTCGACGCGCACCACCGCGGCGCCGTCCCGGCGGCATCCTGTCACGATGCGCGCATAGGCGCGTGCGTCGTTGTGGCGCACCGCGTTCTGCACGAGGTTCGAGACGAGCTGCCCGAGGAGCGCCGGGTCGCCCTCCGTGGGGGCGGGGTCGAGCCGCGTCTCGAACGTGATGCAGCGCTCCTCGGCGTCGTCGGCGTGTACGGCCAGCGCCGCGCACGCGACCTCGGCGAGGTCGACGGGTTCCGAGGCGGCCGTGACGGCGTTCGCGTCCGAGAGGCGCAGGAGCGCTTCCGTGAGCGCGATGCTGCGCTGGTTGGTGATCGTGAGACGGTCGATGAGGGTGGCGTAGTCCTGGCCCTCGGGGTCGCCGCGAGCCACCTCGAGCATGGTCGCGGTGACGGCGAGGGGCGTCCGTAGCTCGTGCGAGGCGTTTGCGGCGAAGCGCTCCTGCGTGGCGAAGGCGTCGTGCAGTCGGTCGAGCATGTAGTCGAAGGTGTCCGCGAGCTGTCGGAACTCGTCGTTGCGGCCGGCGAGGCGGATGCGGTGGTCCAGCCGGCCGGTCGCGGCGATCTCGGCGGCCGCGTTGATGCGCTGGAGGGGGCGCAGCACCCAGCCCGCGATGATCCAGCCACCCACCATTCCGATCACGGGAAGGGTGAGGAGGATGAGCACCGAGACGCGGAGGAGTGCCGTCTCCTGGTTGTCCGAGAGCGCTCCCTCCGGGAGCGGGGTGCCTCGGAATGCGGTCGGGTAGGGGACATAACGCAGGACGACGTACACGCCGGCGAGGACGAGGAGGCCGGCGAACACGAGGAACGCGGCGTAGCTCACGGCGAGGCGGAGGCGCGCGCTGACCCTCGGCGGGCGGACGGGGCTCGTCTCAGGCGTCATGGGGCCGATCAGGGTCGACGAGGTGGTAGCCGGAACCGGGGACCGTGACGATGACCTCGGGCGGTCCGAGCATCTTGCGGAGCGTGGACATCGTCACGCGCGGGGCGCTGGTGAATGGATCGGCGTTACCGTCCCAGGCCTTCTCCAGCAGCGTCTCTGCGCTGACCACGCCGCCCTGTGCTCGCATCAGCACTTCGAGGACCGCGAACTGCTTCCGCGTGAGCCGGAGGTAACGACCGTCTCGGTACGCCTCGCGACGGAACGGGTCCAGCCGGAGGTCCGCGAACTCGAGTACGGGCGGCGCAGCCGCGGCGGGACGCCGCGCGAGCGCCCGGAGCCGCACCACGAGCTCTTCGAGGGCGAACGGCTTCGTGAGGTAGTCGTCCGCGCCCAGCTCGAAGCCGCCGACCTTGTCGGCGAGCCTCGTCGCGGCGGTCAGCATCAGGATCCGCACGTCCGGCCGGTCGCGCGAGAGGATCGCGCAGACCTCGTCGCCGTGGGTGCCCGGGATGTCGCGGTCCAGGACGACGACGTCATAGTCGTTCACCTCGGCCTGTGCGAGCGCATCGTCACCGTCGAGGGCGATGTCCGCCGCGATCGCCTCGCGGCGCAGCCCCGCCTGCAACGCTTCGGCGAGGAAGAGTTCGTCCTCGACCACCAGCACGCGCATCGGAACCCCCGTCTCGCCCTCAGCCAGCGTACCGATCCGGCGTGTTGCAAGAAGGTGTGGGGAATCCTCGGACAGAAGTGGGCAGGGTGCTGCTCGGCAGCGGGCAATGGAAGAAGGGATGGAGGCCCCGACGGGAATCGAACCCGTGATAAAGGTTTTGCAGACCGGCGTCGTGTCAAAATCGAATCTGAAATAACATATCGACGCCAATCTAACGCTTATCTAGTGTTCAGGGTTTTATAGCGTCAAGATCGGGCCTCCAGCCGGGGGTTGGCGGAGCTGCCTCAACCCTCGGACGTACGCCTTGACAACTTGATACTGTGCTCGCACGAGGGATTCCTCTTCCGGTACTG
>JALOAM010000022.1 GCA_023228765.1 Dehalococcoidia bacterium | reverse complement strand
GGGCTCCTCAGCGCGTGGCCGGAGCAGGCCCTCACCCCAACCCTCTCCCGCTTCGCGGGCGAGGGGGTCAGAGCCGGAGGGGGCGTGGGTCGGGAGGGGGCGCGGCCGTGGGTTGGGGCCTCGTCAGCGTCCGAAACTACCGAGGCCAGTCGACCGCCTCGAACGGGCCAGGCGGCGTCAGACGTCAGTCGCGCAGCCCCACGACCATCGGGTTGTAGCAGGCCGCGTAGTGGTCGGGCGCGTCGCCCATGTCCATCAGCGCCGGCGCCGGCTCCAGCCGGCATTGCGCGATCGCCTTGATGCAGCGCGGGAGGAAGGGACACTCCGGCGGAAGCGTCGAGAGGTCCGGCGGCTGGCCGGGCATCGCGCGGAGGCGTCCGCCCTCGGCGAAGGAGGGGAGGCTCTGGAGGAGGCCGTAGGTGTAGGGGTGCTTCGGCAGCTTGAACGTGGTGCGCACGTCCGCCGTCTCCACGAGCTGCCCCGCGTACATCACGGCCACCCGGTCCGCGAGGCGCGCGACCACGCCGAAGTCGTGCGTGATCAGCAGCACGGCGCCGCCGGCGTCACGGATGCGCTCCAGCCACTCGAGCGTCTCCTGCCGCACGGCGGGGTCGAGGTTGGCGGTGGGTTCGTCCGCGATCAGCATCTTCGGCTGCAGCGCCGTCGCCATCGCGATCATCACCCGCTGCGCCATGCCGCCCGAGAGCTGGAACGGGTGCACGTCCAGCACACGGTCGGCGTTCGGCATCACGTCGAGCAGCGCCTGCCGGGCGCGCACGCGCGCTTCGTCCGCGCTCACCTCGAGGTGGACGCGGAACAGCTCGGCGAGCTGTTCGCCGACGGTCATCGTCGGTGTGAGCGCGGCGAGGGCGTCCTGGAAGATCACTGCGACCTCGCGGCCGCGGAGGCGGCGCAGCTCGCTGTCGGAGAAGGTGGCCAGGTCGCGCCCGCGCCACTTCACGGTCCCGGACTTCTCGGAGGTGCCCGGCGGCAGCAGGTCGAGGATGGCGTGCCCGACGGTGGACTTCCCGGACGCCGACTCCCCGACCAGCGCGACAATCTCGCCCGGCCGGATGTCGAACGTCACCCCGCGCGCCGCGGGGATCTCCCCGTCGCGCGTGCGGTACGTCACCCGTAGATCGCGGACCTCGAGCAGTGGTTCGTCCGGCATGACGCTCAGGTTACCCCGTGCGCGGTGGTGATCGAGGGGTGGGGGTCTCCCGAACCTCAGGGTGGTGCGCGGCGGCTCGGGTGCCTCGGACGGTATGGGGTGCCCTCCGACCGACGGGGTAAGCGTCGGGCGGGATGCCCTCACCCCAGCCCTCTCCCGCCGAGCCGGGAGAGGGGGTCAGAAGGGGCGAGCCGAGGAGGTGCCGACCGGCGAGACTCGCTCGCCTCCCTCCCATCCGGCCCCCTCGCCCGCGAAGCGGGAGAGGGCTGGGGTGAGGGTCTGCTCGGCCCTCCGTGGTCCGCCCTCCGTGGTCCGCGCTCTGTGCTCCGCCGCCGAGGAGGGCGCTAGAACGCCCGGATCGTCGCGACGAGCTTGCCCTGCACCTCGACGTTGGCCGCGTCTTCGTAGATCGGCTCCATCGTCGAGTTCATCGGCTGGAGGCGCACCCGCGCGCCCTCCGGGTAGTACTTCTTGAGGGTGGTCTCCTCGCGGTCCACGATCCACGCGGCGATGACGTCACCCGGATCCGCGACCTGCTTCGGCTCCAGGATGACGATGTCGCCATCGTTGATCAGCGCGTCGATCATCGAGGTCCCTTGGACGCGGAGGGCGTAGAGGCCGGCGCGGTTGCCCGCGATGTCCTCCGTCAGGTCCAGGACGTCCTCCGGCGCCAGCTGGTCCGGGTGCACGGGCAGCGGGATGCCCGCGGCGATCTTGCCGAGCACCGGCACCTGCACGGTGCCACGGCGGCGGCGCTCGCCCTGCCCGTCGAGGAGCTCGATCGCGCGGGAGACCTCGCGGTCCCGGCGGATGAACCCCTTCTCCTCGAGCCGCTTGAGGTTGTAGTCCACGACCGAGGTGGACGAGATGTCACAGCCGTTCTGGATGTCACGGATCGACGGCGGGTAGTCGTGTTTCGCGATGAAGTCCTCCAGGAACTGGAGGATGCCCCGCTGCTTCGCCGAGAGCTCGTCCGCCACGTCTGCCTCCTGTCGGCGCCCTCACGTCCTCGCCCTGCCGCCCCGCGGCGGGGTGGAGGTCTCGGAGGGCTACCGCTCCCTCGCCGGCACTGACTGTCGCCGACTTGCTGTCGCCGGCACCTTGCTGTCCCCGCCGGTGCCGCTCGACTTATCAACAAAACAGTGCATATGGGGATGGATTGAGGACAACTGCGAGCGCGTCGACCCGCGATGACCACAGTGCCCGCATCCCACGCGGCACATATGTTCTGTTCGAAACATAACCTAGGGTGGCCGGGCGCACTCGTCAAGCGCCGGCCGACACTCCTGTTGACAACCTTCGTTCCCGCTCCTCGGAGGGTGGCGGGCGCCGTGGCCACTCGGCGACGCCGGATCGAGGCTGCTCGCGGCCGATCGCGCGAGCGCGCTCGTGACGCGCTCACCAGGGCTCGCCGACGCCGGGGTTGTGCGGGCAGCGGATAATCGCGGCATCACCGGGGACTTCGACAGCCCGACCGACGCTGAGCGTCAACACTGGAAGCCCCGAGCCTGACAGAGGACCGCCGTGGCCGTTGTCGCGCCACCACCGCCCCCTCAGGACGCCGCCCCGACGAAGCAGGGGCCGTTCATCTCGTTCCGTGAGCGGGACTTCCGCTGGCTGTGGATCGGCACCATCACAGTCGGGTTCGGGCAGTGGGGCCAGCAGATCGGCCTCAACTACCTCGTCTACATCCTCACCGATGACGCCGTGCAGATGGGCGCCGTCACCTTCGTCGGAGGCTTCGGGGCGCTGTTCGTCACGCCCTACGCCGGTGTCCTCGCGGACCGCTACTCGCGACGGAAGGTGATGATCCTCTCGACATGGCTCGGCGTCGCGCAGGCGGCGGTGCTGGCCGCCCTCGTGCTGACCGACCTCATCGAGGTCTGGCACGCCTACGTCTTCGCCGTCCTCACCACGTTCACGCAGGCGATCAACCAGCCCGCGAGGCAGGCGTACGTGCACGACGTCTCGACACCTGAGACGTTCTCGAACGCCATCGCACTGAACTCGATCGCGCAGAACCTCTCGAGGATCGTCGGCCCGCCGATCGCCGGCATCATCGCCGTGTGGAACGTCGGGGCGTGCTTCCTCTTCGTCGCGGCGGTACGTGGCGTCTCGCTGGTCGCGACCTGGCTGATGCGGGAGCGCCCGCAGGAAAAGGCCGGCGCCGGCCGCAACCCCACGAGACAGGTGCTGGACGGCTTCGCGTACCTCCTCGCCGAGCCGCGCCTGCGCCTGCTGCTGGCGATCAACGCCGTCCCCGCACTGCTGGTCTACCCGTACATGAACTTCATGCCGATCTTCGCGGACGAGGTATTCCACGAGGAACGCGCCTACGGATTCCTGGTGGCGATGATCGCCGTCGGGTCGATCATCGGGCTGTCGATCCTCGCGTGGTTCGGCGACATCCGGCGCAAGACGCAGATCATGCTCGGCTGCTTCGTCGCCTACCTCGTGCTGCTGCTGGTGTTCAGCCGGCAGGACACGCTCGCCTTTGGCCTGGTGGCGCTCGCCTCCGCCGGGGTGTTCCACGGCACCGCGCTCGCCCTGAACAACGTCGTCTTCCAGGGTGAGCTACGCCCGGACATGCGAGGGCGCGGCATGGCCGCCTGGCAGATCGGCATGTCGCTCATGCCCCTCGGCGGTCTCCCCATGGGGCTGCTCATCGATCGCTTCGGCACGCAGGACGGCGTCGCGATCTCCCACGCGATGTGCCTCGCGTTCTTCGTCCTCGTGATCCTCCTCGGCCGCTCCCTGACGCACGCCGAGGCAGCCGCGGCGGCCGAGGCCCAACCCGCCGTCTGAACGGGCGGCGGTCTGAGGGCTATCCTCGCGTCCGGCGGCAACTCCCGAGTTGCGAACGAACGAGGACCGCATGACCCCACCGATCGTCCACACCGTCTACCACCCGGGGACCGAGGGCCCACTGCCCACCGTGATCGCGATCCACGGGCACGGCGCCAACGGCTTCGACCTCCTCGGCCTGTCGCCGTACCTCGCGCAGGGGCGGGTGCTGACGCTGTGCCCGGAGGCCTCCTACGTCCTGCAGCCCGGCCTGCTCTCCTTCACCTGGTTCGACACGATCCCGCCCCAGCAGCGCTCCGAGCACGAGTTCGAGCGCGTCGCGAAGAGCCTCGTCGACTTCGTCGACTGGGCCGTCCCCGCCTACGGCGGCGACCCCGAGCGCGTCGTCGTCCTCGGCTTCTCGCAGGGGGGCTCGCTCGCCTACCGCCTCGGCCTCGGCGAACCGCGCCGCTACCGCGGCGTCGCCGCGCTCTCCACCTGGATGCCCGAGGAAGCCGAGGCCCACGCCGACCGCGACGCCCTGGACGACCTGCGCCTCTTCGTCCAGCACGGCAGCGACGACCCCCTCGTCAGCGTCGACCGCGCGAGAGAGTCTCGCGAGCGCCTCGTCGCCCTCGGCGTCACCCCCATCTACCACGAGTACGCCATGGCCCACGAGATCCGCCCCGAGAGCCTCAGCGACCTCAACGCCTGGCTCGAAGAGGTCCTCGACCTCCCCGCCCCCGAGGGCATCGACTGAGCCCCACAGCCTGCAAGACTGCCCATCGAGACTGACCATCGAGACTGACCAACGAGGCCCTCGCAGGCTGGTCTCCGGAAGCGGAACAGACCCTCACCCCCGCCCTCTCCCGCTCCGCGGGCGAGGGGGCCGGAGGAACACGGAGGAGCGCGCTCCGAGGCCGCCGCCCGCCACTACACTCGTCGCATGGCCACCCCCGAGGACGAACCGGCGATCGACCCCAAGCGCGCGGCCCGCGACGAGCAGGCAGGCGTCGCGGCGGAGCGGCTGGGGCGTGTCCTCGGACGGTTCGCGCGGAAGGCGAAGGTGACGGGCGGGGAGCTCGCACGCGAGGCGCGGCCGGACGCGGAGCTGCTCGCGCGGAAGGCGCGCGCAGCCGCCGAGGCGGCCCGACCGCACGTGGAGCGTGCCGGTCGCGAGGCCCTCAAGTACGCGCGCGAACACGAAGGTGAGATCAAGCAGGGAGCGAGAACCGCCGCGGAGTTCACCGCCCGGCGCGCCGTCCCCCTCCCGCTTCGCCCCATCGTCACCGCCGTCGAGGAAGACCGCCGGCGTCGCCCGCCGCTGCGCGACGACCGCACGCCCGAGGGCGCCCCTCCGCACGACGCCTCGGCACCCCCGCCACCGGCCGAGTAGGCCTCACGTTCACCTGACGTCCTTGGTCGGACCGTTGCCACGACCGCCGCGGCTGGGTACACCTGATATCGTCCGGCCCGACGTTCAGGACGCACCCACTGAGGACATTGCCATGCGCATCTCTGTCTCCCTCCACCGGCTCGCGATCACGGACTGGCCGGGCGTCATCGCCTGGGCGCAGGAAGCCGACCGCCTCGGCGTGCACTCGATGTGGACGGCGGAGGCCTGGGCGCACGACGCCGTGACGCCGATCGCGTACCTGATGGCGAAGACGGAGCAACTGAAGTTCGGCACCGGCATCACGCAGGTCGGCACGCGCACACCGGCGCTCGTCGCCATGACCTCGCAGTCGCTGTGGGAGATGTCCGGCGGACGCTTCATCCTCGGGCTCGGGAGCAGCGGCCCGCAGGTGATCGAGGGCTGGCACGGGATCCCGTTCCGGAAGCCGCTGGCGCGCACCCGCGAGCTGGTGGAGATCTGTCGCAAGATCTTCAACGGCGAGGTCCTGGAGTACGAGGGCGAGTTCCACCGGCTGCCGCTGCGCGTGGAGGATGGCGGCTCGGGGGAGGGCAAGGCGCTGAAGCCCGGCGCCCCGCCGACGCCGGACCTGCCGATCTACATCGCGTCGCTCGGCCCGAAGAACCTCCAGATGACGGGGGCGCTCGCGGACGGGTGGCTGGGCGGCTCGTTCATCCCGGAGCACGCCGCGCTGTTCATCGACGACATCAAGGCCGGTGCGGCGAAGGTGGGGCGCGACATCTCCCACTTCGACTACGCCGTGGGCGGCAGCATCCACGTCACGGACGACCCGGAGCGCGTCGCCGAGGAGATGAAGCCGGGCATGGCGTTCAGCCTGGGCGCGATGGGCTCGAAGGCGCACAACTTCTACAACGACGCCTACTCCCGCCAGGGCTTCGCCGACGAGGCGAAGGAGATCCAGCGCCTCTGGCTCTCCGGCGACCGTGACGGGGCGAGGAAGGCCGTGCCCACCGAGTTGGTGCTGGCCGCGAACCTCATCGGCGACCGGCAGCAGGTGGTGGAGCGCCTGAAGCTTTACAAGGACGCCGGCGTCACGACCTTCCGGGCGGGTGTCCCGGGCGAGACCTTCGGGGAGAAGGCGGGGAACCTCGCGGAGGTCATGGACCTCATCCGCGAGGTGAACGCCGAGCCCGCGACGGCCTGACGCGCGAACGGCCTCGCGGGACACGCGCAATGCTGTCGTTCCGGGCGATCCACCGCGGCGAGCAGGGCGAGCAGCGCGAGGTCACGGACCTCGCCGAGGTGGTCGCGCTCCGGCGGGAGCCGGACGGACTGCTCTGGGTCCACTTCGAGCGCGCCACGCCGGAGGACGCCGCCGTCCTCCGGGACGACTTCGGCCTCCACCCACTCGCCATCGAGGACGCGCTGAACGAGGGCTACCAGCGGCCGAAGGTGGAGGAGTATGAGGACTTCACGTTCCTCCTGGTCCACGGTATCGACTACCAGGCGACGGGCGACGTGGTGACCACGGCGGAGGTGGACCTGTTCGTCGGCGACCGCTGGGTGATCTCCACCAGCCAGGTGCCGATGCCGCCGATCGCGCACCTCCTCGCGGAGACCAGTACGGGACGGCTCGCCCTCCCCGGCAGCTCGGCGCTGGTTGCATACACGCTGGTCGACGCCCTCGTCGACAACACGCTGCCGGTGATCGACCGCATGGACGAGGTGACCGACCTGATCGAGGAGGAGGTCCTCGCGAACGCGAACCCCGCACTCCTCGAACACCTGGTGAACCTGAAGCGGTCCGTGATGCGGCTGAACCGGATGGCCGCGCCGCAGGCCTACCTGCTGAACCAGATCGCGAGCGGCGCCCACCCGCGGCTGTCCCCTGCGGGCGTGTTGTTCCGCGACATCCACGACCACCAGCTCTGGCTCTCCGACCAGATCCTGGACCTGCGGGAACGGTCGCAGCACGCGGTGGACATGTACCTCTCCGCGCTGAGCATCAAGCAGAACGAGACGATGCGGATCCTCTCGATCCTCTCGGGGATCTTCCTGCCCCTCTCCCTGCTGGCCGGCATCTACGGGATGAACTTCGACCACATGCCGGAGCTGGGCTGGACGTACGCCTACTTCGTCGTGGTCGGGTTCATGGGCGTCGTCGTTGCGATCGGGATGTACGTCCTCTTCGGGCGGCAACTGCTCGGCTGGGGGCGTGACCGCATCGGCGACCTGGGCTCGTTCGCCCTCGAACCGCGCGTGGTGAGCGAGGCCGTCCGCGAGGCGTCTCGCCTGCGCACCTGGGTGATGCGCAACGGCCGCACCAACGACGGACCGCATGACGGACCGACGCCCGAGGACCTGGACGACCTCACGAGGTAGTCGACGCCGAGGCCCCTACGGATCGTGAGGCATCGGACAGGCAAGCGGCTCGGCCGGCAGGTGCTCCTCGATGTACGCACCGATGGCGTCGAGATCCTCCTCGCCGAGCTGGCTCTGGAGCCACTCGAACAGCTCGCGTTCCTCCCAGCGGATGTGGTCGCGCAGCTGGATCCCGAAGCGCCCCATCGCGTCTCGCCGGTCATCTGGCATCCGCGCGCTGGCCATCGCGTCCACGAGGCCCTCGAGCTCCCGGTGGTCACGCTGGAGGCGCCCGGCGAGGCGCAGCCCGGGGTCGGCGCGACTCGCGAGGCGCGCGAGCATGCACTCGTCCTCGCAGGAGAAGTGCGGCTGCAGGCCGCCGTTCCAGAACCGCACGAGGTCCGCGTAGAGCGCCTGCATCTCCGTGACCCCGGCCCCCGGTAGCTCGCGCTCGATGCGCAGCGAGAGCACCAGCGCGTGGTGGTGTTCGCGAGAGAGCCGAAGGAGCCGGGGATCTCGTTCCATGCACTCAAGTGTAGGAAAGGCGGCGGTCCGGGAGTGGCGAGATGTCTCGCGGCGCGCGGAACAGACCCTCACCCCAACCCTCTCCCGCTGCGCGGGCGAGGGGGTCGGAACCGGAGGGGTGCCTACCGAGCGACCTTCGGGGCGCCGGCCCAGGTGGTGCGGTAGCCCTCGCGGAGGGCCGCGCCTTCGGGGGCGTCCGGCGGGAGGTCGAGGGCCTGCGTGACGGTGAGCGCGAACCAGGCCTCGGTCTCGAGGAGGGCATGCTGGGGGTCGCTGTCGCTCAGCTCGATGAGGCGGGACGCGACGGCCTCGGCATCCGCATCAGCGAAGTGCTCGCGGGCGAGCGCGTCGTCCAGGCGGGCCTCGACGCGGACGCGCTTGCCCTCGATCAGTCCGCCCTCGGGGCCGTCGCCGCAGACGTCGGGCGGGCAGTGGAAGAGCTGGAACGTGGCAATGGAACGGTCGTAGGCGTCCCAGCCGAGGTCGACCGTGATGCGGACGTCGAGGGGTGCCGCGCCACCTCCGGTGTGGCTCACGGACACGAAGATCACGCGGAACTCGTACGTGTTCGGCTCGTGGAGCGTGAGCAGGTCGTCGACGGTGTGGGGCGCCATGGCTTCAGCGTACCTGCCGAACGGGACGGGCGGCGGTTACTTGAGCGTCCACTGGCCGCCGCTGTACTCGAGCGCGCCGAGGCGAGAGGACTTCTCGAGCTCCACCTTCAAGCCGATGGGTGGCTCGAAGCTCAGCGACTGGATGTGCCTGATCTCGATCGAGCCGGTCCAGTTGCCGTCCTCGCGCTCTGCACTCATCGAGATGCCGAGGCCCACCGCACCCGGGGTGGGGCCCTTGCCGGCGATCGCGCCTTCGATGATCGGCCCGTAGAGCGCCTTCTGGAGGCCGCCGAACGCGACGATCGGGCCCATGACCTCGTCGTCCTTCGCGGCCTTGACGGACTTCACGAACTTGTTCAACGAAAGCCCGATGCTGGCGAGCCACGCGGCAGAGCCGCCCAGCAGGTCCGCCGGGATCTTGCCCTCGGCGTCGAAGGAGATCTCCAGGTCCGCGCCGGACTTACTGACCTCGAACCCGACCTCGAAGGAACCGACGGTGACGCTGGCTTCGAAGGAGACCGAGGAGGTGTCCTCGCCCAGGTTCTTCTGCGCGCCCCGGCCGGTGAGGCCGCCGCTGTTCTTCGCGCCCGCGCCGCCCTTGGCGGCCTGCAGAGACTCCGCCGTGATCTTCTTGCCGGCGGTGTAGGTGACCCCGATCTCCATCTCGACGAGGTCGGAGATACCGATCTCCCCCTTGCCGGCGACCACGCCGCCCGTCTCGATATAGGTGTTCTTGACGCGCTCGCGGGATGCCTCGACGGCGGCCTGGTCGGCGTCGATCGCTTCCTTCGCCTTCGAGCGCGGCATCGACTTGTACTTGGGGTCGTTCGGGTCGACGTCCGGCAGCGCCTGGAACAGCCGCACCTCCAGCGCGCGGGACCAGGCCTCGGCCTTGTTGTAGCCGTGCTGCGAGGTCTGGCCGCCCCACATGTAGTTCGCGACCTCGCGCGGGATCGCCTTCGACTCGCGGAAGCGGCGGTAGAGGCCGTACGAGTAGAGGTTCATGACGTCGGCGGCGGTGGCGGCCTGGGCCTCGATGTACCCGCCCAGCTCGGCCTTCACCTTCGCCACGCCGATGTTGGCGCCGCCGGTGACCACCATCTCCGTGCGGGCCTTGATCATCCCGTCGTCGTCCTTCTCCGCCTCGATGGAGAGGCGGCCGCCGATGAAGCCGACGCCGGACGGGTCGACGGGGATCTCGAACTCAACCTCGAGGCTGGCGGAGTCGCCGGGCGCGCTCACCGCCTTGTCGAGGAGCGCGGAGGCCTTCACGAACATGGAGTCCGCGGAACCCTTGTAGTGGTCGCGAAGCTTCTGGTAGGCCTTGTGCTCCCCGGTGATCTCCGGCGTGAACGCCTCGCCCAGCACGTTCTTCACGAGGGCGAACTCGGCGTCGATGTTGGTGATGAAGTCCTTGAACCCCTGCATGCGCTTGATGCGCTTGGGGTCCTCGGACGTCTCACCGTCGAGCGTGGTGGTGTGGTCCGCGATCCACAGCTCCGCGGACGCCTTCAGCTGCGCGAGCATGTTCGCGTGCTCGGCGGTCGGCTTGTTCTTCGGCGTGGGCAGCGCGTAGTAGGCGGTCAGCAGCTGCATGACAGCCTTCTGCGCCTCGCTCTTTGCGACCAGGGCGCCCTCGTTCGTCTTGTCGGCGAACTCCTTGCCGCTCCACAGCCGCTGCGGCCCGTCGGGCGTATCCGCGGAGGCCTTCACGCGGCGCGCGGCGGCATTCCCCGCGACCGACTGGAGGGCGAGCATCTGCTGCGGGGCCATGCCCGCGGTACGGACATCCGGCAACCGACGCGCGACCGGCCCCGACGCCGTAGCGCGGTGCGCGTTATCGCCGCCAGACGGTTGCTGGTGGACATGAGTGCGTGCGCGAGCCATCCGACCCCTCGGAACAGCCACCGGTAGACGCTCAAGCTATGCGATGGCCGTACCCGACGGTAGGGATCGTTCGGGCCACGTTCCGCCCACCCACCAGGTGCGGGTGCGCCCTCAGAGGAGGCCGAGAGTAGTGCCTGACGACTGCCTGACCATCCGTATCGACGTGGAGCCAGAGCCGCTGACGCCGCGGCGAGGGGTTCAGCGCTCCTCCGATCGCCCCCACCAGCACCCCCAGGATGTGCGAGCTCCACGGATTGTGCCGGACCATCGCCACCTCGCCCGGCGTCCGCTCGACCACCTCGAACCCCTCGCCTTCGAAGTGCGCGACGAGGTCCTCGACCGGACCGTGGTACTGACTCGGAGCGGGCGGCATGAGGCGCATCCTACCGATGTCCGCCACACTGGATGCATGACCCAACGACCCGAATCCACCGACCCGATGCCCGACGACCCCATGGTGGCGCTCCGCAAGCGTGCGAGGATCCTCGACCGCCTGCTGGACGACCGCGGGCGGGTAGCGCGCTGGCCCGTGCGGCGGGCACAGCAACTGCTGGTGCTCGACCACATCGCCGCGCAGATCGAGGACGGCGTGACGTGGAACGAGGTCGAGCTCGGCACGATGCTGGAGGAGCTGCACGCGTTCCACGATCCGGCGCGCATCCGTCGGGAGCTCGTGGACCTCGGCGTCCTCGCACGGAAGCGAGATGGCTCCGCGTACTGGAAGCGCTCAGACGCCCCGAGGAGTTGAGGTCGCCTTCGGGACTGCCCAGCCGCCAACTCGCCGCTCTCATTCCCCCTCCCCTCTCCCGTTCCGTCTCCCCTCTCCCGGTTTCGGGAGAGGGGCCGGGGGTGAGGGCCATTCCGGCTACTACCGCCTCGCTCGAAGCGCGCCGCAGTTGCGGAAGGGGCCCTCACCCCAACCCTCTCCCGAAACCGGGAGAGGGGGTCGGAGGCGGAGGGATGGTGATGCACTCGGAGCGTTTGAGGGCGTCGTGCGCAGTCGCCAGAGCAGACCCTCACCCCCGCCCTCTCCCGCTTCACGGGCGAGGGGGTCAGAAGCGGAGAGGGGACCCGCGCTAGATCAGTCGCTCCTGCAGGCCCGCCGCGATCTTCTCGTGGGCGCTCATCGACTCTCGACCGCGGGGGTGGCCACGCTCCGAGGAGCGCGCAGGGGCGCCAACCGGGAAGCCGCGAGGGCGCTCGGGAGGCGGCTCCGCGGCGGCCACGCGTTCGCGGATACGCTGGACGGCCTGGCGCGCCGACTCCGCGCTGGCTTCGACCTCCTCCAGCGTGTCACCGGCGATGAGGTCGGGCGGGAGCTCCGGCTCGGCGGCGAGGAGGGCGTCCCGGAAGCGCGCGACGGCCTGGCGGGTGAGGTTGCGCTGCCGCGCCAGCTCGCGCTGTGCCTCCGCGAGGGCGGACTCCAGCGCGGAGGTGCCGTCGTCGAACTCCTCGGAGGCGAGCGCCTCCAGCTCGGCGCGCACTTCGTCCGGGAGGGCGTCCCCGTCGTCGGAGAGGTAGTCGCCCCCGCGTTCTTCCCGTTCGTGGTCGAGCTGGTCGTCGAACGGGTCGGGGGCGAAGCCCTCGTCGTCCTCGGGCGCGGTCTGTGCCTCGAGGGCTTCGAGTTCGAGTTCGTTCACGTCCACGGTGCTCATGCCGCTGCCTCCTCGCCAGGTGATGGCGCTCCCCGGTTGGGGTGAGCGCGCCCGCGATGTCGTCAGTACCCCTGTGGGCATGAGTAGAACGTCTGTTCTGATACCTGTCGAGGTAGCGATGGCGCAGGACGCGAAGATCCCTCGGAAGGGTGATGCGCCGATCGCCCTCGGCCGTGGCACACTGGATACAGGCCGGCTGCGTCCGGTCGCCGCCCCGGGGAGGCCGAGGACCTCCGAGCGGGCGGGCCGCATTCATCCTCGACGGTCCCGGCGAGCTGCCGGCCCGCGCCGGTTCGACAAGACGGATCGCGGAGCCCGCTGAGTCCGGAACGCACGAGGGCGGGCGGTGGATCAGCCCAGGCGTCCAGCTACTCCTCGACGAGTGGAGGTTAGCGATGGACCAGATTGAGTATTCGGTGGCCTACGTGGACACGCGTGGGCGCATCAGTCGCGACGGCGTGGAGTTCATCCGCAAGAGCGGTGAACATCGCACGTCCTTCATTGCCCGGTACCTGTCGGCGCTGGGCAAGGAAGGGTGGGCGGTCTCCGGCATCCAGCACCTGGCCCGTCCGGAGACGGCCTACTACATCCTGCAGCGGCCCCTGGCCGAGGGCGCGACGCCCGAGGCCGAGACGACCCGCGACGACTAGCGTCGCTCCGGCAGTAGGCCGGACGACGAACGCCTGAGCCATCCCGACCGAGCGCAGCCCGGCCCCTCGGACCACCCCTTCGAAGCAACGAGGGGACCGAAAACAAGCGCTCGAACGCTGCTACTGCACGAGCAACGCACTCCCCCACGCCAACCCTCCCCGCGAGGGGGAGGGTGCCGAGGTAGACCGCCTAGTCCTCCAGGCCGCGGCGCTGGATGAACTCGTGGAGCTCCCGGGCGAAGTCCTTCGGGTTGTCACCCTGCACGGAGTGCGTGGCGCCCGGGATCATCACATGCTCTGCGTCCACCATCGCGGCCACCATCTCGTCGGCGGCCTCCTTCGAGAGGATCTTGCTGATCTCGCCACGCATGAGGAGCGCGGGGGTGGTGATGCCTCGGACGTCTGACCAGAGGGCGGCGGTGCGCTGCTCGCGCGCGGCCTGCTGCTCCTCCTCGGTCAGCGACTCGGTGGCGGCGCGGCGGCGGTGGTCCTGCTTCCAGGTCCAGCCGTCCTCCACCTGCTTCAGGGAGTGGAGGAGCGAGTACTTCAGGTGCGCCGGCTTGCGCTGCGGGTTGAACTTCACGGCGCGTTCGAGGAAGTCCTCGAAGTTGCGCATGGTCTCCGTCTCCTTGCGGAAGGCCTCCATCTCCAGGATGCCGGCCTGCATGGTGACGGGGGCGATGTCCACGATGACGAGGCGGTACAGCCGCTCGGCGTGCGTGGGCGCATAGCGGAGCGAGTTCATCCCGCCCATCGACATCCCGGCGAGGATCACCCGCGGGTACGCGAGGTAGTCGATGAAGGCGGCGGTGTCCGCGGCCATCAGGTCGCTGTTGTCCTCGTCGATCTGGTCGTCGGGCGTCCACCCCGTGTCACCATGCCCGCGCTGGTCGGGGGCGATGCAGTGGTAGTACTGGCGGAGCCAGAGGCACGCCATGTCCCAGGTGTGGGCGGTCAGCGACCCACCATGCAGCAGCACGAGCGGCGGCAGGTGCGCGTTGCCCCAGTCGAGGTAGTGGAAGTCGATACCGTTGAGGCGGACCCAGCGGTCCTCCGGCTGGACGTACTCGGGGACGGGCATGCCGATCGCCTCGGCGCAGGCGCGCATGTCGTCCAGGTAGTCGGTGTTCGCGGTCGTGGTCATCGTGGCGTCCTCCGTGCGCTCGTCCCCGTGCTCCACGCGCCATGCGGCCCGGGAGGATCGAGGCGGCGCGCGCAGTCTACACGCGCGTTCACGGGCGTTGTTTACCTGGCGGGTAGGGATGGGGCACGAGACGCGTGGGGAAGGGTGCCCTCGACGCGTTGTGCTGGAAGAGGGAGGCGGTCCCCCGCCCAACCCTCCCCCGCGAGGGGGGAGGGGGTCAGAGCCGGAGGAGGGAGGCGCGCCGGCGGAGCCGGGGCTAGGTGCCGGCTTCCATCTCCTTCGCCTTCTGGAGGGAGCGGACGATCATGCCCTTCTCGGGGACGGGCTTCCAGCCGGCGACGGTGTTGAAGTAGCGGAGACCGGCGGAGCGCTCGTCGGGTTCGCGCTCCATGTACTCCACGTCGAGGCCGTTGACCCGGATCGTCGGGGAGCCGATGCACTTGGCGTCGATTGCCTGCTCGTCGTCGCGGATGATGCTCTCCTGCACCTCCACGTCACCGACGCCGGCCTCGTCCATCGCTTCCTGCAGGACCTCTCGGACCTTGTCCCAGTGGTCCTTGCCGCGCTCGCTGAGCACCATGGTGATCTCCACGTGAACGTCCTTCCGCGCTGCGCTCGTCCTCGTCATGTCGAGGCGAGACTGGTGGGAGGGCGTCCCATGGCGCAAGGCCGGGCGGGGCGCCCGAGTGTTGCCGATGTCTGCTGCGACTGGCGCCGCCTGAGGGCCGCCGGTCCCCGGCCTGCTGCCTGGCGCCTATGGCCTGGCTTCGGGGGCCTCGGTCTCCGCGCGTGCATCCTCGCTCACGCTCGCTTGTCGCGCCAGACGGTATCGGAAATCACAGTACGAGGCACCCTGCATGATCGTCTGGGTGCGCTCCAGGTGGAGGTCGGCGGAGTAGCCCTCCGAGAGCGAGAAGTCACGCTGGCAGGAGAGCAGGAAGCCGAGGTCCTCGGCGCCCATGCGGCGGTACATCTCCGCGAAGCGACAGCCGACGACGTTGAACTCCAGCGCCTCGCTGTCCTGGCGCAGCGTCTCGATCGTGAGGTCGCCACCCGCGCCGCTCCAGGTCTCCTTCACGTGCGTGAAGCCCTCGATGTCGTCCCGTCCGAGGGCGGCCGCGACGTCGCGGCCCTGCTGGCGCGCGATCTCCTCGATCACCTCTCGGGCGATGGCGTGGGCGCGCTCCTTGCCCATCTCCGCCTCCAGGCGACGGATGAACGGGATGAGGACCTCGGCCTCGATGCCGCGCTGCTGGAGCAGCGAGATCGGTCGAGGATCGCGAGACTCGCCCGTCATGCCCGCGCTCCTCGTCGTGCTGACCACGCAGCGACCACCTCGCCATCGTGCTCGAACGCGAGCGGCGGGAGAGCGTCCGCGGCGAACCAGCCGACCTCGGTGGCTTCGTCGCCCGGCGAGGGCGTCCCGGAGACCAGGTGCCCGGCGTACGCGAGGAAGACGACGGGGTTCGCCGGCTCCGACCACGCGCCGAGCAGCCCGTCGAGGGCGACCTCGACGTTGGCCTCCTCGCGCACCTCGCGGATGGCGGCATGCTCCAGCACCTCGCCGGCGTCGACGAAGCCGGAGGGGAACGCCCATGCGCCCGTCGCCGGTTCATGGTTCCGCCGTACGAGGAGCAGGCGCGCGCCATCGCCCTCGGCGCTGCGGGGATCCTGCACGAGCACGCCGACGGCGACCTTCGGATCGGGGAACCAGCGGTAGCCGTCGCGGGGGCAGGCGGGGGTCGGCGCGCCCTCGAGCGGGGTGCCGCAGCGCGGGCAGAAGCGGGCGGGCTCGGGGAGCGGCAGCGGACTCATGGGAGTGGCCTCACCTCAGCCCCACATCACGATGCGCCGGAACTGCTCGCGGGAGCGGCCGTCCTCGTCGCGCCAGAACGTCCGCGCTTCCTCGGCGAAGCCCTCCGCGGGGAACTGGCTCGCGTGCGCGAGGAGCGCCTCGATCTTCGTCTCGATGATGTCGGTGATGTCCACGGAGAAGTTGGGCTCGTTCACCCCCCACAGGTACAGCTCGCGCACCTTGTGCGGCTCGAAGCCCTCGGCGAGGTGTTCGGGGAAGTTGAGGCGGTCGCGCGCCGTGGGGTAGACCGCGTCCACGGTCGCGAGGCCGGTCGCGCGGTGGTCGGAGTGGTTCACGAACGCGTTCTGGATGATCACCGGCTCGGGGTCGTGCGTGTAGACCGCGTACGGCCGGAAGTCGCGGATCTCGCGCGTGATCGCGCCGAGGACCTCGCGGTCGCTCCCGCCGGTGTAGCGCAGCTCGCCATCGACGAAGTCGAGGAAGCGCACGTCCGCCACGCCGAGGACACGCGCGGCCTCGCGTTGTTCCTCGCGGCGCGTCGCGATCAGCCGCGCCGGCTCGAACGTGGGGTCATCGGTCCCCTTCGAGCCATCCGTGACCACGAGGTAGCGCACCTCCCACCCCGCCTGCGCGAGGAGGTGCGAGGTGCCGGCCGCCCCGAAGTCCGCGTCATCCGGATGCGCCGCAACGACAAGGGCGCGCCGCAGCTCACCCTGGCTCTCGTCCGGCTCCCCGGGCGGCTGGTTACCGAAGAGATCTTCGAGTCCCGCTCCCATGCCTCGATCGTACTAGGGGTCACGTCGAAGCACCGCACGCGGGAGGGTTCGCTCAGGCGGGGGTGCCCACCTGTGCTTCGATGAGCGCACCCAAACGGCGGAGGGCTGCCCTAATCTCATCGGCGTTCGGAATGCCCGCGAGGTCCACACCGTGACTCGCGTCGAGGATGGCACACCCCACCACTCGTCAACCGCGGCCCATCGCCTGTCCGAGGGCGGCCCGTTACCCTCGACGGCGATGCGCGTACTGGTCAGTGGATCCTCCGGGTTCGTCGGCAGCCACCTCGTGCGGTGGTTGCTGCAGCATGGGCACGAGGTCACCGGGTTCGACCTCGCCGAGCCGCGCCGGCCACTGCCCGAGGACATCCCGCCCGGCGCGTGGCGAGACATCCGAGGCAGCATCCTCGACGAGGACCTCGTCGAGCGCGTGATGCACGAGGTGCGGCCGGAGGTGGTCTTCCACCTCGCCGCACAGGTGTCCGTCTCCGTGTCGATGCGCGAGCCACGGCTGGACATCGAGACCAATGTGCTCGGCACCGTGGCCATGGCGCGCCACGCCGCGGCCGCCGGCGCTCGGCGGTTCGTGAACACCTCGTCGGGCGGGGCGATGTTCGGCGAGGCGCCCGTGGTGCCCACGCCGGACGGGACGCTGCCGGCGCCACAGTCGTTCTACGGCGCATCGAAGGCCGCTGCCGAGATCTACCTCCAGCTCATCCAGCACGAGACCGGCATGTCATTCGCCTCGGTGCGGCCGTCCAACATCTACGGCCCGTGGCAGGACCCGCACGGCGAGGCCGGCGTGGTCGCCATCTTCGCCAGGCGCATGCTCCGAGGCGACGAGGTCACCGTCTTCGCCCCCGGCACCGACACCCGCGACTACGTCTACGTGAGTGACGTGGTGGACGCGATGGTCCGCGCCGCCATGGCCGAGACCGGTGAGCTGTGCGTCGTCGGCACAGGTATCGAGACCTCCACGATGGACCTGTTCCGCGCGATGGCGCGCGAGACGGGCTACGAGATCGAGCCGGTCATCGGTCCGCCTCGGCCCGGCGACATCCCTCGGAGCGCGCTGGACGCCCGCAAGGCGGAGGCGGTGTGGGGGTGGACCCCCCAGGTCGACCTCACCGAGGGCCTCCGCCGCACGATCGAGGCGTTCCGCGAGGAGCTCGAGTAGCTCTCCCGACTGCCGCCGTCCTCCTCCCGCAGCTTCGCCTGCTCCCCCACGCTGCCTCCGCCTCCGGCCCCCTCGCCCGCTTCGCGGGCGAGGGGGCCGGAGGCGGGGGGAGGTCGTGATGACAGCGGTGCGAGGTCAGAGGTCGCGCCTCGACTACCCTCATACGTCTGGAGCGAGGGGAGCGCGCGTGGCCGTTGATGTGGTGATCTTTGACTGGGGCGGCACGCTCTCGCACTGGGCGCTCGTCGAGTTTCACGAGGTCTGGCGGCTGGCGGCGAGGCATCTCGCGCCGCACATGGCACAGAGCGAGGACGACCTGGCCGCACACCTCGCGCAGGTGGAACTCGACGCATGGGCGCAGATGGACCAGGACCACCGGGCGTTCACGTTCCGGCAGCTGGTGGACCGGGCGTCGGTGGCCCTCGGCGTGGACGTGGCGGACGCGATCGTGGAGGAGGCCGCGGCCCACTACCTGGAGTCCTGGGTGCCACACATCGAGCACTTCCCGGAGGCCGCGCCGGTCCTCGCCGAGCTGCAGCGCCGAGGCATCCGCACGGGGCTGCTCTCCAACACCCACTGGCCCGCCGACTTCCACGAGCGCATGCTGGAGCGCGACGGGCTCGCGCATCTTCTCGACGCGCGCGTCTACACGAGCGATCTCGAGTTCACGAAGCCGCATCCCTCGGCGTTCGAGGCCGCCCTCGCGTCGGTGGGGGCGAGGGATGCGTCGCGCGTGGTGTACGTCGGCGACCGGCTGTTCGACGACATCTTCGGCGCGCAGCGCGTCGGAATGCGCGCGGTGCACCGCCCGAACGAGCACGTCCCCGCGTTCGAGGTGCAACCGGACGCCAGCATTCGCGACCTGACGGAGCTGTTGCCCCTCGTGGAGCGGTGGAACAACGGCGCCTGACGCTGGTTCCGCCCAGAAGCGCGCCTAGCGGCGCGACAGGTGCGGCCGGGCCCAGCCGAGGTAGCGCCACACCAGCACGAGGGCGATCGCGACCGTGGTGAGGTTCGCCGTCCGGCGCAGGATGCGGCTGCCACCCTCGAAGTTCGCGAGGGACAGCACCACCGTCACGAGGACCACGCCGAGCAGTGCCGCGACGAAGCGGTAGCGCCGGACGACGGCGCCGAGGCTGCCCTCCTCCCGGAACGCACGCACGATGAGCCCGACCCCGAGCGGGGCGAGCGCGACCAGCGCCGCGAGGTGCGCGAGCGCGAAGACGCCACGCCATGCCTCGATGTCCGCGGCGATCAGGCCAGCGGTGGCGAGCAGGAGCGCGAGCGTCAGCTTCCCGAAGAGGCGGAAGTTCCGGTCGAGGCGGAAGAGCCACGGGGAAGGCTGCGACGGCTGGGAGGGCGCTCCAGTGCTGCGGGTGATCGAGCTCACGGTTCTCCCCTGACGGTATCCACCGACGATCGTTGCGATCGCGAGCACTGTCATTGAGGATAGCCCCGCGGGCCGTACACTCCGCTCCTCAGCGGGAGGAGCCACCGCCCGATGGCCCAGCGTTCCCGACGGAGCGGCCGTCCCCGTGGCCTGCGCGAGGCCATGGTCGCCCTCAGCTTCCCGGACTACCGGCGCTTCTCCGCGTCGCTGCTGCTGACCTCGATCGGCCTGCAGCTGATCCAGGTGGCGGTGTTCTGGCAGGTGTACGAGCTCACCGGCAGCGCCCTCCTCCTCGGCCTCACGGGCCTCGCGAGGGCGGCCCCGCACATGATCCTGTCGCTGATGGGTGGGGTGATCGCGGACCGGTTCAACCGCGTGAGGCTGATCCAGGCGGGGCAGGCGGCCAACGGCGTCATCGTCGTGGTGCTGGGCGTGCTCACGTTCACGGACAGCGTTGCCGTGTGGCACCTGTACGCGATCACGATCCTGAACAGCGCGTTCAGCGCGGTGACCTCCCCGGCCCGCACGGCCCTGATCCCCGCGCTGGTGCCGCGCGAGAACCTCGTAAACGCGGTCGCGCTCAACGCGACGATCGGGCAGACGTCGCAGATCGTCGGCCCCGCCCTCGGAGGGCTCGCGATCGACCTCGTCGGGCTCGGGCCGACGTACGCGCTCAACGGGCTCGTCTACCTCGCCGCGATGGTCGTGATCGTGGGCATCCGTACGCCGGGGGCGCAGCCGGCCGCGACCACGGACAGCCCGTGGCAGTCCTTCCTCGAAGGGCTCGCCTTCGTCCGCAAGCGGCAGGTGATCATCTCGCTGCTGCTGTTGGACCTCGGCGCGACCGTGCTCGGCTCCTACCGCGCGCTGCTGCCGGTGTTCTCGGAGCTGCTCGGAGTGGGCGCCACCGGGTACGGCCTGCTCTCCGGCGCACCGGGCGTGGGCGCGGTGATCGGCGCGGCAGCGATCCTGTCGCTGGGCGACATGCCGCACAAGGGCTGGTACACCGTGGGAGGCGTGCTGGGGTACTGCGTTGGGCTGATGATGCTCGCCCTCGCACCGTGGTTCTGGCTGGCCCTCGCGGGCGGCGCGGTCCTCGGCGCAACGAACGCGATCCAGATGATCCCGCGCAACACCGTGATCCTCGCCGTCTCGCCCGATGCCCTCCGCGGCCGCGTCGAGGCGTTCCGCAGCATGCTCGCCGGAGGTGGCCCGCCGCTGGGGTACACGCTCAGTGGCGCGCTGGCCGCAGCGATCGGCGCGCCCGCCGCGCTCGTCGCGGGTGGTATCGCCTGCGTGGGCCTCGTGGGGTGGGTCACCTGGCGCGACCCCGAACTACGGGAGCGCGATCTGGGCGCGCTGGTGGACGAAGAGGAGCCCACCGTGGCCGGTCGCGCGGACGGGACCTCCGAGGCGATACGCGTGGGTTAGCGCCAAGGGCCCCCGGAGGCCACGGAGGCAAAGAGCGGCATCGAGGATGCCTCGTGGCTGAGGAGCCACCGCTTGCGGTCCAGGCCGCCGCCGTACCCGGTGAGCGAGCCGTCCGCGCCGACCACGCGGTGGCACGGCACGACGATGGCGATGGGGTTCCGCCCCGTCGCCATCCCCACGGCCCGCGGCAGCCTCCAGCGGGCCGCCGCGGATCCAGCAACCGCCCCGACCACCTCGGAGCTCAGCGCCGACGCCACCGCGCCGTAGGAGCGCGTCTCTCCGATGGAGATACGCGTCAGTTCGTCCCACACCGCGAGCTGGAACGCCGTCCCGCGCGGCGCGAGCGGTAGATCGAACACGGTGCGAGCGCCCTCGAAATACTCGCGTACCTGCCGGACGGCTTCTGCGGCGGCGGCCTCGTCGCGTTCGCAGGGCTCACCGGCGTCGCGTTCGAGGGCGGCGATGGAGGCGTCGAGCGTGTAGATCGTGCGGAGCGGCGACTCCTCAGACTCGAGGAAGGTGAGCCGGTGGATGCCGGCCGCCGAGCCGCCGAGGAACAGCGGCCCGACGGGTGAATCATCGATGACGGTGTAGAAGGCCATGCGGGCCTCCTCTTCCGGCACTCTCGCGGAGTGCCTCGGGCGGCGGATTACTCCTCGACGCCCCAGTCGCGGATGGCGCGGGCCTGCTCCGCCTTCTCGCGGCCGGCGGAGTAGTCCGGCCAGTTCTCGATCCAGGCGGGGGCGCTCAGGTTGTAGCGGTAGTGCGGCATGTTGCACCCACCCTTGTAGGGCGTGCACTCGTGGTCGGGGTCGAGGTTCTCGTACAGCCGCGCGAGGAGTTCGTCGTTCATGGACCGTCACCTTCCGGAGTTCCACCGCGTTCGGGATCGTACCCCGATGCGCTCCAACGTCCGAGGTGGGGGTGACTTGGGGCGGAGGCGGAAACAGAGGGCAGCGGGCGGAGCAGACCCTCACCCCAACCCTCTCCCGCTTCGCGGGCGAGGGGGGTCAGAGGCCCTCATCCCAACCTTCTCCCGCGTCGCGGGCGAGGGGGTCAGAGGCGGAGGGAGAGGGCTGCGAGGGCAGGGCTCGAAGGTCTCCTATGGTGCGCCGAGCCCACCTCGGACGGTCATCTCGTAGCCGACGAACTCGCCGGTGAGCATCGGCATGGCGCGGGCGATCGCGTCTCGCGTCTCGGGGATCTGGAGCGAGGCGTCGTGGGCCTCCTTGCTCTCCCAGAGCTCGGAGACGCAGATGACGTCCGGGTCATCGCCCTCGCCGACGAGGTAGGCGTGGCATCCAGCGGCACGGACGCCCTCGGACGACTCGAGGAGGATCGCGAGGACGTCCTCGCGCTTCCCGGGCTGGACGCGCATGGTGCCGAAGTAGCCGTACGCCATCAGCTGCTCGCCAGCTCCTGCGGCATACGGAACTCGAGCGTCTCCGTGGCGACGATCACCGGCTCGACGGAGGTGACCCCGCGGGCCTTGAGGTCCTCGATGATCGGTTCGAGGAGTTCGTCGGGGACAGAGGCGCCGGCAGTCAGGCCGACCACCCCGACGCCCTCGTACCAGGCGGGGTCGATCTCCTCGATGCCGTCGACGCGGTAGGCAGGCGTGCCCATCGTCTTCGCGACCTCGGCGAGGCGGACGGAGTTCGAGGAGTTCGCCGACCCGACGACGATCACGAGGTCGGCGCGGCTGGCGATCTCGCGCACCGCAGCCTGGCGGTTCGTGGTCGCGTAGCAGATGTCGTTGCGGATCTCGGCCTCGGGGAAGCGCTCGCGGATCGCGTCGATCGTCGCGCGGGTGTCGTCCACGGAGAGCGTCGTCTGGGTGACGACGAACACCGGCCGATCGAGGCTACCGAGCGCCTGCACGTCGGCAGGGCGGTCCACCACCTTGGTGCGATCCGGCGCCTCGCCCTTCGTGCCCTCCACCTCGTCGTGACCCTCGTGGCCCACGAGCAGGATGTCGAACCCGTCCTTGGCCGCCTTCTTGGTCTCCAGGTGCACCTTCGTGACCAGCGGACAGGTGGCGTCGACGATCTTCAAGCTGCGCTCGCGCGCGGCGGCAACCACCTGCGGCGACACGCCGTGCGCGGAGAACACGACGCGCGAGCCCTCCGGGATCTCCTCGATCGTGTCGACGAAGACCGCGCCGCGCTCCCGGAAGCGATCCACCACGTAGCGGTTGTGCACGATCTCGTGGAACGCGTAGACCGGCCCCTGCTCGCGGTCCAGGATCTGGTCGAGCACGTCGATGGCTCGCACGACGCCGGCGCAGAACCCGCGCGGTTCAGCCATGAGGACGGTGTGAGGCATGGCGGTGGCCCTTCCCGGTCACCCTCCATCCTACCGTGCCCCCTCGGCGGGTTCGAGATGCAGGGAAGGCTACGCGTCGTCCGCCTGCTGGAAGGTTCGGAGGTTCACAGCGAGCGTGAGCGGGCGATCGCCGAGCGGCTCCATCTTGAACGTCCGCTGGTACCAGTCCGCGAGATCCTCCGACATCGCATCGACGATCATCAGGACACCGCCAATCTGGTCGGCGATCTCAAGGGCTCGGAGCCCGGCAGCCGTGACCAGGTCTCGACCAAGGCCCTGACCCTGTAGTGCCCGAGTCACACCAAGCCGGGCGAGACGATACGCACCCACGGGATAGCGAGGCAGGCCCGGCCTCATTCGGCCCGGGAGATCGTCCAGCGAAAGTTCGGCGGGCACGAGCGTGTAGTACCCGACCACTACCTGGGGATCGGTGCGCAGGCAGGCCACAAAGGTCTTGGAGATGTTCCGCCGGTGGTTCCGGAAGGCAAACCGCCGGAGGTAGAGGTTGATCTCGTCGTTTCCGGATTCGAAGGTCGAGGTGTCGTGATGCGACTTGAGCGCTTCCTCAGTCCACTCGAACACGACGCTCCCTGAGGCGACGGGCGCTCTCGATCAATGCAGGTGGCGGATCCCCGGGGTTCTCGAGCAGTTCCAGTACGCGGATCGCATCCCGACGGCTCAGTTCGATCCGTTCGACGCTCTCCACGACCTCGCGCGCCGACGTGAGCGCCGAGTTGAGGATGAACGAGGTGAGGTCCGAGCCACTCTCCGAGGCGGCACGGAGGAGTAGTTCCTTCGCGTCCTCCGTCGTGCGGAGTTCGATGCGGGCGGAGCGTGGCTTGTTCGCGACCATATGACACCTCGTACGGATCGTGTCCGTACAGCGTGCGGCATCCTCCGCAGCGCGTCAACCCACGACAGCAGACGAGGCCCGGCAAATGCCGGGCCTCGTCGTGGGAGCGTGACACTCGAGGGCTGTCCGCGGGGACGCCCTACCCGCGGGGGAGGCCCAGGCCGCGGGTGGCGATGATGTTCCGCTGGATCTCGGACGTACCGGCGGCGATCGTCGCGGAGACGCTCTGCTGGTACGCACGGGTCATGTTGGACTTCATCGGCGCGCGGTCGTCCTTGCGGTCGTAGATCTGCGCGTAGAGGCCGAACACGCGGGTGCCGGTCAACGCGATCTTCTGCGACATCTCGGAGTTGAAGAGCTTCGAGACCGACGCCTCGTGGTTCGGGATCAGGCCGCGCTCCTGCATCGAGATGATGCGGAACGAGAAGTTGAACATCACCTCGGACTCGACGTAGCGGTCCACGATGTTCAGGCGGTTGGCCGCGATCCCGGGTGAGCGCTTCTGGCCCTCGTCCGTCTTCAGGTAGCTACGCAGGTTGTCCAGCGCGCGGCGGGCGGAGACAGCGCCGGTGATGTTGGACCGCTCGAAGTCGAGCAGCGTCATCCCGACGTACCAGCCCCGGTTCTCCTCGCCGACGCGGTCCTTCACCGGGACGCGGACGTCCTCGAAGAACGTCTCGTTGAAGACGTGGCGGCCGGAGAGGTCGATCAGGGGGCGGATCGAGATGCCCGGCAGGTCCTTCTTCATCAGCAGGAAGGAGATGCCTCGGTGCTTCGGGGCGTCCGGGTCAGTGCGGGCGAGCACGTAGAGGTGGTCCGCGTACTGCGCGCCGGAGGTCCAGATCTTCTGCCCGTTGAGGACATACTCGTCACCATCGCGGATGGCGCGCGTCTGCAGCGACGCCAGGTCAGAGCCGGCACCCGGCTCCGAGTACCCCTGTCGCCAGTTGGCGCTGCCGTCCAGGATCTTGGTGAGGTGCTCTTCCTTCTGCTCCGGCGTGCCGTGCACGATGAGCGTGGGGCCGAGCTGGGAGACACCCTGGCCGCCCACGGTGGGCGCGGCGGCCTTCGCCATCTCCATCTTAAAGATGAACTGCTCCATGGGGGTCAGGCCGGCTCCGCCGTATTCCTTCGGCCAGTGGGGCGCCACCCAGCCGTGCTCGGCCAGGGCGCCTGCCCAGTCCTTCGCGGCCTGCTGCGCATCCGGGTTCTCGGAAATGCGGTCGGCTTCCCAGCCGGCGCCTTCCTCGTCGCTCTCGCCGTCGCGGTACCGGCCGGGCAGCTTCGTCGTGATGACGTCAGCGACCTTGGCGCGGAACGCGGCCTGCTCGGCGTTGTCGCTCCAGTCCATGGGTTTCCCTCCGCCTTCATCAGGCTGTCGTTGCAAGACACGAGTGAGTTCGGCGCAATTCTAACGCGCACGTCAGGGGCTTCAAGTCCCGACGTCGAGGGCTCCTCACCCCTCCCCTCTCCCACCGAGCCGGGCGAGGGGGCCGGAGACCGAGGGAGTCGGAGGGCGTCCCAGGACCTCTGTAGGTGCTAGACGCGCTCCGCGATCTGGTAGCGGGTGAGGGCCCGGACGGAGTACCAGGTGCCGACCGCGACGAGGACCACCAGGAGGATGATCGCCGGGGCGAAGGCGAGCGTGCCGTCCAGGATCTCCATCTCGACATCGGTGAGGCCGTCCGCGATGCCCACGGTGTAGGCGCTGACGCTGAGGAAGCGCACGCCGGAGATGAACTGGGCGAGGAGCGCCTCCCACACGAAGACGTACGCGAGGCCGATGATCAGCGAGCGGCTGAACCGCAGGCTCAGCGCGACGAACACCACGATGTAGGCGAGCGAGCCACCGGCTGAGGCGATCACGAACGCGGGGACCATCGAGATGGCATCCTCCCCGAAGAGGACGATGCCACCCGAGCCGACGATCGAGAGCAGCACGACCGCGTAGGTCAGGCACCAGCCCGCGATGACCTTCGCCACGATCACCTTCCACCGCGCCAGCGGCTTCGCCAGCAGGTACGCGACCGTCCCTTCCTCGATGTCCTGTCCGAGGACCGACGTGCCGATGAGGAGGGCGGTGAGTGGGAGCACGAGTGGCACCACGAACGTGGCGAGGATGCCCGTGCTGAACTGGATGTAGTCATTGCCGATCGGTTCCACGGTCAGGCGGAACAGCAGGGAGATCAGCACCGGCACCAGGCCGAGCAGGATGAGCATCGTCATCCGACGCTGACGCCCGACCTGGCGGAGGGTGACCCCGGCGATCAGCGGGATCACGAGGCCTCCCCCGCCCCGCCACGCACCCCGGCGACCAGGTACTCGAACACGCTCTCGAGCGACTCGTCGCTCGGCGCCAGCTCTCGCACGGTGATCCCGGCACCCTGCGCGATCCTCGGCGCTTCGAGGGTGAACCGGGTGTAGTCGTTGGTGCGGACCATCAGACGGTCGCCCTCCAGCTCCACGCCGGTGACCGCGGCATCGCCCACGAGGGCCTGCGCGAAGCGACGGTTGTCCGTGGAATCGACGAGGAAGGTGTGCGGGCGGTCCACCATCAGGCGGCGGATCGCCCGGAAGTCCCCTGACGCCGCGAGGCGTCCCGAGACGATCACGAGGACGCGGTCGCCGAGGCGCTCCATCTCCTCGAGGATGTGGCTGGAGAAGACGACGGTGCGGCCGGCGCGCGCCATCGCGCGGAGCATGTCGATCATGTGCAGCCGCTGGCGCGGGTCCGCGCCGTTGAACGGCTCGTCGAGGATCAACACCTGCGGGTCGTGGACGATGGCGGCGGCGATCTTGATCCGCTGCTTCATGCCCTTCGAGTAGCCCCCGGTCAGGCGGTCCTGGGCGTGACCCATGTCCACCTGCTCGATCGCCCGGCGCGTCGCGGCGTCGGGATCGGCAAGGCCGTGGAGCTTGGCGTTCATGCGGACGAAGTCCCAGCCGGAGAGGCTCCCGTACACCGCCTCCCGCTCGAGGACGATACCGAGCTTCCGGTAGACCTCCGGGTTCCCGGCCGCCGGCTCGCCGAGGATGCTGACGGCGCCGGAGGAAGCGCGGAGCAGGCCGCCCATCATGTGCAACAGCGTGGACTTCCCGGCCCCGTTCGGCCCGAGGAGGCCCGTGATGCCGGGGCCGATATCGAACGAGACGTCGTTCACGGCGACGACGTTGCCGTACCACTTCGACACCTCGGCGAGGCCGATGACCGGCGCGGCGCCGTTCGGGCGACTCGTCGCCTCCGGCGTGCGGTCCGTCGTGCTCGTCTCGGTGGTCATGCCTGGATCCTCGCGTAGCGGCGCAGGAGGAGACCGGTCGCGCCGAGGGCCACGACGAGCCCTGCGAGGGCGCTCCAGTGCAGCGCGTATCCCGCCATGGCGATGATGTCCTCGGGCGCGGGGTCCGTCCGGAACATCCAGTAGGTGATGCCGTCCAGCAGGTCCATGGGGCTGAGGAAGACCGCGAGGTCCGCCCACGACGCGTGGATCTCCTGCACCAGCACCGCGGCGATCGCCAGCGGCAGCAGGAACGCCACGATGATCCCCACGGTCGCGAAGGCGCGCTGCGGGGTCTGCGCCGCGATCAGCGTCCCGATCGAGGCCAACAGCCACGATCCTGCAAAAGCGGTCCCGAAGATCGGGAAGACCTGGTCCCAGTTCTCGGACAGGAACGTCCCGAACTCGTCGCTGGCCAGCGCGTTCCCGATAAGCAGCAGCAACTGCGGCACCAGCGTGATCGCGAGCATCGCCGTGGTCATCGCGAGCAGCTTCGCGAACGCGTAGTCGAAGCGAGTGATCGCCCTCGTGAAGTACAGGGTGAGCGAGCGGTTGCGCTGGTCGCGGCCCACGAGGTCGGGCGCGACCACGCCGACGTAGAGGGCCATGATGAACTTGATATCGCTGTAGTAGTCGTCGTGCGAGATGAACTCGATCTCGTCGACGGGGACGAGCGCGCCGATCGCGAGCTGGATCAGCGCCGGGATCAGCGCGAAGAAGATGAGGATCGCGGGGCCGACCTTCGCGCTCCAGCTCCGCCCGAGGCCGAACGCGGCGCGCAGGCTCTCCCGGTACAGCGCGCGCACCGCCTGGCTCCGGCCGAGCCGCTCGCCCTCGTACCGGCGATAGCCGAGGTCGTAGATCGAGCTCGCTTCGTTGGAGGTCTGGACGTGCTGTGAGCCGCGTTCCGTGCTCGTCACGAGGCCACCTCGGCACGTTCCTCGGACGCCTCGATTCGGAACAGGTCCTCCAGCGTGTGGCGTCGCTGCTGGATGCGGACGAGCCCGAGGCCGAGGTCCACGACGGCGTCCCGGACGAGGTCGTACGGCTCGACGCCGTTGGCGCGCACGTACACGCTGCTGCCCTCGGTGGTGGTCTCCAGCCCGGC
>JALOAM010000201.1 GCA_023228765.1 Dehalococcoidia bacterium | reverse complement strand
CTGGACAACGACCGGGGCCTGAACCTGATCGGGTTCGGCCTGATGATCGCCACGAAGCGCAAGTTCGATGAGATGTTGTTCGTCGGAACGGGCGGCCCCGCGGTGGGTGCCTGGCTGAACGACATCCTCTCTGGGACCGACGATCCTGCCTTCGAAGCGGCCAAGAACCCGTGGGGCACGGACATCGCGCCCGAGAACGTCGATGGGAAGTTCGCCGCCGTCGTGGAGCATCGCGATATCGACAAGGTCGTGCCGCCGGCCGGTGCGCTGACGATGAGCGACCCGGCCGCGCTCCTCGAGTACCTGAAGGCGATCTACATCGCCAACCAGAACTGGCAGGACCTCGGGCCGGACGCGGAGTCTGATTCCGACTCGGAGAGCAGCTCGGGAGACTAGCGTTCCCGTGTCCGCGCCGCCGCCGCCGTCGGCCGTCCTTGTGCCGCCTTCGAGGCGGATGACCTGCGGTGCCCGCTGAGCGGCGCCACTCGCAAATTTGCTTACTCGATCGTAGCGAGTCGCTCCTCCAACATGCGTTATCGCGCTAGTCTGCGGTCCCACCGCACCTCGGTCTGCTGAGGGCGGTAGGGCAGGAGGATCTCGTGGTCGATGCCGCAGCGGAGCCCGACACCTCGTCGGCTGCCGACTCCTCACACCTTCCGCCCTCGGCGCCGCTCGAGCCGGGGACGCCCCAGAAGGGCGGGATCCGCGGCTGGTACTACGGGTACTGGCTGGTGGTGGCGGCATTCATCGCGCAGTTTGTCTCGGTCGGTGCGCAGAACTACGTGATCGGCTCGTTCCTGACGCCGATGACGGAGGAGCTGGACTGGTCTCGCACGGAGTTCACCTTCGCGCGCACTATTGGCCAGTTCATCATGGCGTTCACCGGCGTGTTCATCGGCGGCCTGGTGGACCAGCACGGCGGCAAGTGGCTGATGCGCGGCGGCATCGTCGTGATGACAGCCGCGATGTTCGCCCTCGGATCGGTGCAGGAGCTGTGGCAGTGGCTGCTGCTGAACGGCCTCATCCTCACCATCGGCGCCGCGATGATCGGCAACCTCGTCGTCAACGTGACGATCTCGAAGTGGTTCGTGGAACGCCGAGGCCGCATGGTCGGCTTTGCCTCGATGGGCGTCTCCTTCGCCGGCATCGCGATCACGCCGTTCTCCGCCTACCTCGTGGAGGCGTTCGGCTGGCGCGACTCGTGGAGGATCCTCGCGGTCTGCGCCGCGATCGTGATCGTCCCGCTCTCGTTCGCGATGCGACGGGCGCCGGAGGACCACGGCCTGCACCCGGACGGGAAGAGCGCGGAGCAGATCGCACAGGGTGGCGGGCGCGCCGCGGCCTTCGACTTCGCCTCGTCCCTGACCCGCGCCGAGGCGGTCCGCCTCCCCGCGTTCTACATCGTCGCCATCTCGTTCGGCCTCGGCACGATCTCGATCGGCGCGCTGCTGATCCACACCATCCCGTTCATGGAGGACGCCGGGTTCTCGAAGAACACGGCCGCCGCGATGATCACCGTGACCTCCATCCCCGCGCTGCTGCTCAAGCCGGCGTGGGGCTACTTCATGGACAAGGCGGACATCCAGAAGATCTCGCTCATCGGGTTCGTGCTGAACGCGGTCGCGCTGCTCCTGATCGTGATCAGCGTGCGCGCGGACACCTTCCCGCTGATCGTGTTCTCGTTCGCGCTCCTCGGGTGCGGGTGGAGCGGGTTCATCCCGCTGCAGGAGGTCGTCTGGGCCTCGTTCTTCGGGCGCCGATACCTGGGAGCCGTGAGGAGCGCCGGGCTACCGGTGGCCCTCAGCATCAGCGCGAGCGCGCCGCTGCTCATCGCGGTCTACTTCGACCACATCGGGGACTACAACGGCGCCTTCCTCGGCATCGCCGCGCTCAGCCTCATCGGCGGCGCGCTGCTCACCTTCGCCCACCCCCCGACCCGCGTCGAGCGCGACCTGTAGCGTCGAGGATCTTGCGGCCTGGTTCACGGAACGCTGAACGAGAGAGCGGCGGCCACAGGCCGCCGCTCTCTCGTCGTGTTTGCCCTCGGTAGGGCGGGGCGCCGGCTAGCTCGTCGCCGTCGCCTCCAGGTACTTCGCGGGGTTGGCGATGAAGCGGTTGCGGCAGCCCATGTCGTCGAACATGTACCACTTGCCGTCGTGGTTCCACTTCATGCCGTTGGCGTCGTCGAAGGCCTTGTTACACACCATGCACATCTTCTGCTCAGCCATGCCTCGCTCCTTCGTTACTGGCTCCTCTGGTCCCGTCCGGTGACGCGCCAGGGAGACGCTCCGCGCTGACCTGCCTCACGGGCCGCCCTTCGACCACGGATGTTATCCAACCACGCAAGTCTTGAGGGCGAGGTGATGCCGAGCAGAAGCATCGCCGCCTAGCTGCGTCCCAGCTGCTGGAGGGCCAACGCCTCCGCGAGGATCGAGCGCTGGAGTTCGCCCAGGTCCTGGCTCTCATCCGGTCCGTGGATGCGCGAGGTGGGGTCGCCCACGCCGGTGATAAGGATCGCGGCCTCCGGGAAGCGCTCCGCGAGCATCGCGACGAGGGGGATCGAGCCGCCCACGCCGATCTCCGCTGGAGGGCGTCCCCACGCCTCCGCCATCCCGTCCGCGAATGCCCGGAATGCGTCCCCGCGCTCCATGAGGGCAAATGGCGGCGCAGTGGACCCCCGCGTCACGGTCACGCGAGCACCCCATGGCGCGTGGCCCTCCAGGTGCCGCACGAGGGCGTCCATCGCCCGCGCTGGGTCCTCGCCGGGGGCGAGACGCAGACTCACCTTCGCGCGGGCGACCGGCACGATCTGGTTGATTGCCTCGCTCAACCTCGGCGCGTCGAGGGCGAGCACGGAGACGGCGGGCCGCATCCACAGCCGCGCGGCGATCGAGGCGTCACCGACCACCTCGACGCCGTCGAGCATCCCGGCGCTCCGGCGCAGCTCCGCCTCCTCGACGTCCACCTCGGGCGGAGCGGCCTGCATGAGGCCTTCGATAGCGCAGTTGCCGCGCTCGTCGTGCAGGGTGGCGATGAGGCGAGCGAGGGCGCTGATCGCGTCCGGCACGGCGCCGCCGAACTGCCCGCTGTGGACGCCGGCCTCCAGCGTCCGCACCTCGACGACCGCGTCCACGAGACCGCGGAGCGAGGTGGTCATCGCCGGGTGCCCCACGGCCCAGTGCTCCGAGTCCGCGATCACGATCGCGTCCGCCCGCAGCCGCTCCCCGTACCGTTCGAGGAGCGCGTCCGCGTGGGGCGAGCCGAGCTCTTCCTCACCCTCCACGACCACGGTCACGCCGACGCCGAGGTCTTCGCCGGTCTCGGCGATCGCTCGCAGTGCGCCGAGGTGCGTCGCGATCCCGGACTTGTCGTCCGACGCCCCGCGCCCGTGGAGCCGCCCCGCTTGCTCCACCGGCTCGAACGGGTCGCCGCTCCACCCTCCGAGGTCGCCCGCCGGCTGCACGTCGTAGTGCGCGTAGAGCAGCACGGTCGGCGCGCCCTCGGGCGCGCCGCGCGACGCGAGGACGACCGGCGGCGCCCCGGGCACCTCGAGTAGCTCGGCGCCGAGCCCGCACCCCTCGAGGAGCGCACGCACCCGCTCGGCGCACTCGCGCAGGGTGGCCTCGCGCTCCGGGTCCGCGCTCACCGAGGGAATGCGCACCAGCCCTTCGAGGTCCGCCCGGACCGAAGGAAACACCCGCTCAACCGCCGCCCGTAGCTCCTCAGTCATTCCCGCTCCCTGTCTCTCGCGATCCGCCTCTGCCTCCGACCCCCTCGCTCGCAAAGCGGGAGAGGGCTGGGGTCAGGGTCTGCTCCGAATCCGCCCGCTCCCGCCTCGTCGCGAAGAATCGTAGTAGCGTCGCGACACGCGCACGCGCAGATGGAGGGTGGGGCGATGACCGAGGAACCAGTGCTGCTGATCGACGACGCCGAGGGCGTCCGCACGCTCACCCTCAACCGCCCGGACCGCCTCAATGCGCTCACTATCCCGCTCCGCCTCGCGGTCCAGGCCGCCGTCGAGGAGTTCGACGAGGACGACGACCTGCGGGTGCTGGTGATCACCGGGGCGGGGCGCGGGTTCTGCGCGGGGAGCGACCTCGGCGGCGGGCAAGAGCCCGCGGAGCCGCAGCGCCTGCGCGACCACGCCCGCCTCCGCTTCGGGTGGCACCTGCCGCTCGACCGCACCGACAAGCCGACGATCGCCGCGGTGAACGGCGTTGCGGCGGGCGGGGGTATCGGCCTCGCGGCATCGTGCGACATCATCGTCGCCTCCAGCGAGGCCTCCTTCGCGCCCGCGTTCATCAAGATCGCGCTCACGGCGGACAACGGCCTCGCTCAGACCCTCGTACGTCGCGTGGGGTACGGACGCGCCCTCAAGTTCCTGCTCGAAGGCCAGCACCTCAGCGTGGAGGACGCTCTCCGCATCGGCCTCGTGGACGAGGTGTTCGAGGCGGGGACGTTCGCGGAGCAGGCGCAGGCCCTCGCGCGGGAGATCGCGGCACAACCGCCGCTTGCCGCACAGCTCACGAAGCGCCTGCTGAAGGACGGCCCCACGCTCCCGCGTCACGTCGAGCTGGCGTACGAGGAACTCATGTATCGCTTCGCGAGCGTGAGCCCGGAGGCCGAGGCGGTCCGCGCCGCCCGCGCGGAGCAGGCGAAGAACCGGTAGCGCGTCCTCGAAGGGGCGTCGCCCCCGGTCAGTCTGTCGCGCCCGAGACCATCAACTCCACGAACTCCTCCTGCGTGTAGCCGAGCAGGTCGCGGTAGACGTACTCGTTGTGCTCGCCGAGGAGCGGTGCGGGGCGCTGCGGGTACGCGGGCGTCGAGGACAGCCGGTACGCCGGGGCGTCCCAGGTCATCGGGCCGATC
>JALOAM010000021.1 GCA_023228765.1 Dehalococcoidia bacterium | reverse complement strand
ACGCCACTCTCGAGGGCGGACGCGGAGCGGGCCCTCCTGGCGACCGACCTCGGGGGCGATCCGCTCGCGCGCGAGCACGGCGGGCCGGTACGCCTGCTGGTGCCAGGGGCGGACTGCTACACGAGCGTGAAGTGGGTCGACCACATCGAGGTGCGAAGCGCACCGGGCGAGGACACCGCGCAGGCGATCGCCCTCGCGCGGCTGAAGTGAGCTGCTACTGCTGTCGGTAGACGCGCCCCGCGACGAGGTCGTCGCCCAGCAGTTCCGAGACGGTGACGGGCGTGAGCCCGCGCCGCGCGAGGTCATCCAGGATGGCGGGGACGGCGTCCACGGTGGTCTCGTGGATGTCGTGCAGCAGGATGATCGAGCCGCGCTTCGCATCGGCGGCAACGCGCTGCGCCACCAGCGCCGGGTCATGGTCGGCCCAGTCGCGTGGGTCCACTGACCACAGGATCAGAGGCATCCCCACGGCCGCGGAGACGGCGTCGTTGACGGCTCCGTAAGGCGGACGGAGCAGCTGAGGCCGCTGGCCGGTCGCGCCCTGGATCGCGTCGCTGGACTCGTCCACCTGTTCGCGCAACTCCGCGCCGCCCAGCTTCGTCAGATCGCGGTGGTTCAGGGTGTGGTTCCCCACCTCGTGCCCCTCGGCGACCATCCGCACGAGGAGCTCCGGACCGTAGGGGACGTTCGAGCCGACCACGAAGAACGTTGCGTGCGCCCCCCGTGCCTTCAGCATGTCCAGCAGGCGGGTGGTGGGCCGCGCCGGGCCGTCGTCGAAGGTCAGCGCGACGCAGGCGACCTGGTCGCAGTCCACGCCGGTGCCCGGCGGCAGGGCCACCCCCGGGTCCGGTGTCGGCGTGGGAGTCGGCGCCGGCGTGGGGAGCGTCAGCGTCTCGCTCGACGCGACCACCTCGGCGCGTGCGAGCCGCCCGAGGGGTGAGAGCAGCGGCTCCGCGATCGCCGCCGGGATCACCACGCGCGGCGACCCCGAGGAGCCCGGTCCCACCTGGTACTCGTCGAACTCGATCAGCAGGTCGCCCTGTGGCGTGAATCCGATCGAGTCGTAGTTCTCCTCGGTGGGCGCCGTGCCGTCCTCGATCGCCCCGGGGAGCGACAGGTCCGGACGGTCACGATGGAGCGCCTCGCGGACGATCTCCACCACCTGCTGCAGCGCGGCGTCGCCATCGAGCAGGGCCGTCGCGTGCACCCGCTCATTGGCGGCCGTGTCGATCCAGAGCGTCGTCGCGAGGTTCGCGCCACCCGCGCCGAAGAACTCGAACTGGTCGAAGCGCACGCCGATGACGGAGCCGGACGCGACGATGAACTCGAAGCTGATGTTCAGCTCCTGGATGATCGGCGAACCCGGCACGGGGTCGCCGACCTGCTCCGCGAAGGCGGCCCGCGTCGCCTCGACGGTGGCATGGGCCTCATCACCGAGGAGCGCGTAGCCCTCGATCACCGGCCAGCTCGCGAAGTAGTTGTAGGGATCCGCGAGCAGGCTCTCCGAGTGTGCGTCGAGCCCCTCGATCCAGTCCGGGACGACCGAGGCGTACGGCACCACCGAGGAGTCGTCCGCGTACGCCCCCGCGGGCACGATCACGACCATCGGCTGGGCGGGCACCTGGCCGCCGGGGAACAGCTCCCGGAACCGTGCGTTCACGAAGTCCGGGTTCCCCGGGTGGTAGCCGACGAACGCCCCGTCCGAGGTCACCCAGACCGAGGTCATGCCGGACGCGGCGTCCCGAAGCAACTCCAGGCTGCCGCCGGTCCACATCATCAGCGCGACGCCACCTCGAGCGGGCCGCTCGCCGGTGAGTTCGCCGGCCTCCTGCCCCTCCACCGTCCCGGGGCGCAGGACGAGCAGCGCCAGCATCGCCACTCCGATGGCGACGCTGACCGCCGCCATCCCGACCTTCATCGAGTGAGTCACCACGGCGACCTCCTTGCACGCTCAACGATACCGGACACCCGCACAGACACCTCCGGAGGCGCACCGGGAGGCCCCACGAGAAGCCCCACGGCGCGCCGCGGAACTGGTGACGTGGTCCCGTGTGCAGTCGGGACTTTCGTCCCTCGTTCGCAGTCTACTGACATGTAGTCTCTCACTTAACGTTTGGCAGATAGCTCATTGTCACTGCCACAGACGGAGAGATGGACTGAGAAGAGGGAAGCCATGCACCGGTCGAGTACGAAATGGATCGCGCTGCTGTCCGCGACCGTCCTCGCGGCGATGACCGTCGCCTGTGGCGGCGGCGACGAGGCGGACGAGCCCAGCGGGGGCGGCGGAGCTGCCGCCACCACTACCCAGGCGGCGGCCACGGAGCCGGACGGCGAGGCGCGCGAGGTTGAGCTGATCCTCAAGGACAACTTCTTCGAGCCGGCTGAGATCCGGATGAAGGTCGGCGAGACCGTCACGATCGAGGCGAAGAACGAGGGCGTCGCGATCCACAACGTGCACGTCCTGAGCGCCGACACGGAAGGCACGGACTTCCGGAGTGATCCCCTGATCAACCCGGGGGACGAGAGCACGTTCGACGTCAAGTTCTCGACCGCTGGGACCTACGTGTTCCAGTGCGACCTCCACCTCCCGGGGATGGTGGGCGAAATCATTGTCGAGTAGCGGACGAGCAACGCGAGTTGCCTCCGCGAAGGCAGAGGAGCGTGTGAGATGGCTGTGAGCAGGCGGGAGTTCATCGCCGGGTCGGCCAGCGGGGCCGCGGGGCTCGTAGTCGGTGGCGTCCTCGGGAAGGTCGTCGCCGGTGATGGCGACGGCGGCGGCGGTGGTGGGGGCGCCCTCAGCGGCGACGTCGGCAGCATCGCGGAGGCGCGAGGCCTGACCCCGGCCGAGGTCGTCCAGGCGGTTAAGACCGTGGTGCCTCCGGGGAAGCCGGAGCTGGACGAGTTCTACATCCTGGCGTCCGGCGGCCACTCGGGCCAGATGCTGGTCATGGGCGTGCCGTCCATGAAGATCAAGAAGGTCATCGGCGTCTTCACACCGGAGTCGTGGCAGGGCTGGGGCTTCGGCACCGACTCCGGCGACATCATCCGTGCGGGCACCACCGCCGAGGGCGGCCCGGTCTCGCCGGCGCAGCCCACGCTGACCTGGGCGGACACGCACCACCCGGCGATCAGCGAGACCAACGGTGAGTACGACGGCCGCTGGGTGTACATCAACGACCGCGCCAACGGGCGCATCGCGATGGTGGACCTGCGCGACTTCAAGACCAAGCAGATCTACGACATCCCGAACCTGCTGTCCTCCCACGGCGGCGTGTTCGTCACGCCGAACAGCGAGTACGTCCACATCTCGACGAAGACCCCGACGCTCATCGCCGGGGCGGATGTCGCGACCTCGCTGGAGAACTTCGCGGACTCGTACCGCGGGTACTCGACGTTCCTCGCGATCGACCCGACGACGGGGAAGTTCGATGTCGCGCGGAGCTTCCAGGTGGAGCTGCCGCCGTACACCCAGGACCTGGCGGACGCGGGCAAGCTCGTCTCCGACGGCTGGGTGTTCATCAACTCGTACAACAGCGAGATGTCGTGGGGCGGCAACATGGAGGGCAACCCGCCGATCGAGGTGGGCGCGTCCGCCGGCGACTACGACTACATGCACGCGATCAACTGGAAGAAGGCCGAGCAGGTCGTCCAGTCGCGCTCCACCGTGATCAACGGGATGCGGGTCATCCCCCTCGATGTCGCGGTGGAGGAGGGCATCCTCTACCTGGTCCCGGAGCCGCGGAGCCCGCACGGCGTGGACGTGAGCCCGGACGGCAACTACCTGTGCGTCGGCGGCAAGCTGGATCCGCACGTCACGATCTACTCGTTCGAGCAGTTCCAGGCCGCGGTGGACGCGGAGGACTTCGAGGACCACGACCAGTTCGGAGTCCCGATCATCAACTTCGACTCGGTCGTCGCCGGCCGTGTCGAGGTGGGCGCGGGCCCGCTGCACACGCAGTTCGACGCCGAGGGGCACGGCTACATCAGCCTGTTCATCGAGAGCGCGGTCGCGAAGTTCTCGCTGGGCGCGCCGTACTTCGAGGGCGACCAGGCCTTCCAGCTCGTGGACAAGGTGCCGGTCCACTACAACATCGGCCACCTCGTCACGATGGAAGGCGACACCACCAAGCCGCAGGGCAAGTACCTGGTGGCGCTGAACAAGTGGTCGATCGACCGTCACTCGGCGGTGGGCACGCTGAACCCGCAGAACTTCCAGCTCGTCGACCTCGACGGCGAGGCGATGGAGGTGCTGTCGGACACGCCGATCGGGATGGCGGAGCCTCACTACGTGCAGGCCATCCGCGCCGACCGCATCAACGCGTGGCACGTGTACCCGCCCGGCACGAACCCCACCACGATGGAGCCGGACTCCAACGCGGTGGTGCAGGGCGAAGAGCGCATCGAGCGCAACGGCGACCAGGTCGACGTCTTCATGTCGCTGACCCGCTCGCAGTTCAAGCCGGACGTGCTGCGGCTGAACAAGGGCGACCACGTCACGTTGCACCTGACCAACATCGAGTCGACGCCGGACGCGACCCACGGGTTCGCGATCCCTCGCTACAACATCAGCGCCAGCCTCGACCCGGGTGAGTACACCCGTATCGACTTCGTCGCCGACGTTGAGGGCGCCTTCGCGATGTACTGCACCGAGTTCTGCTCCGCGCTCCACCTGGAGATGCAGGGCTGGATCCTCGTCTCGTAGAGGACCAACGCACCGGCGAGGACGGCCTCGCCGGTGCGGACCGGAAGGCCACGACGATGGTGACTCGCAGGCAGTTTCTGATCGGGGCCGGCACGGCCGGCGCACTGGGGCTGGCGTTCGTGGCCGCGCCCGCCCTGCTGGACGGCGAGGACTCCGAGGCGGACCGGCTCCCCAGCGTGCGGTTCGGCCAGGAGTCCTGCGCCCACTGCGGCATGTTGATCGACGACGTCCGCTTCGTCGCTGCCTGGATCGACTCGGGCGACGAAGCGCACTTCGACGACATCGGCTGCATGGTCGGGGCGATCGAGACTGCTCCGCCGTCCGCGAGCGCCCGCTTCTTTGTGACCGAGTACGAGACCGGCGACTGGATCGCCGCGGAAGACGCCTTCTACGTGCGCTCGGACGGCATCCGCAGCCCGATGGCGTACGGACTCGCCGCGAGCGCCACGCGCCTCGGCGCGGACCAGATCGCAGAGGAGGTCACCGGCCGGCTTCACCGCTGGCACGACCTGCCCGGCGAGCTTCGAGAGGACCACCACTCATGACGGCCACACGGTCACGCCCCATGGCGGCGTCGCGGCAGGAGACCAGGGAGCGGCACGAGCCGGACCGGTCGGATCACCCGGAAGCCCCGGACACCTCCAGCGTCCCTGACGCTCCGAGGATCGACCGGCTCTGGGCGGCATGCGCGGTCATCGCGGCGCTCGCCGTCGTGGCGGCGGCGTTCCTCCCGCTGTGGCAGATGAAGCTCCGCGCCCCGCAGTACCCGGCCGGCCTGAGGCTGGACGCATACGGCACGCGGCTGGACGGCGACCTGTCCGAGGTCAATGCGCTCAACCACTACGTGGGCATCAAGCCGATCGACCCGGACACGCTGTTCGAGCTGCGCCTGTTCCCGTTCATCATCGCCGGCCTCACCATCGCGCTCCTCGCCGGGGCGGTGCTCGCGAGGCGGCGCCGGTGGCAGTTGCTGCTCGCCGCGGCGGTCTGGTCGATTCCGCTGGGCCTGCTGGTGGACCTCCAGTGGTGGCTCTACCGCTACGGGCACGACCTGGACCCCAGCGCGCCGTTCCGGCTCGACCCGTTCACGCCGAAGGTGCTGGGCTCCACCACCGTCATCAACTTCCACACGGACACGATGATCTCGGTGGGATCGTGGCTGCTCATCGCCGCCGGACTCCTGCTCGCCTTCGGCCCCTCCGCCGTCCGCTTCGTGCGTGAGAGCTGGGCGAACACCGGCACGACGACCGCCGCCGTGCTGGGCGTCGTCCTCGCCACCTCGGTCGCCCTCGCGCTCCCACGAGGATCGGCGATGGCGGCAGAGGAGCCGTTCTCGATCGCCGACGCCATCGCCTCGGCGGCACCGGGGGACACCATCGTCGTGCCGGCGGGCGTCCACCACGGGTCGGTCGTCATCGACAAGTCGGTCGTGCTCGACGGCCAGGGCGGGGCGATCCTCGACGGGGACGGGAGCGGAGACGTCGTGCGCGTCACCGCCGAGGGCGTCACGGTGCGTGGGTTCACCGTCCGTCACTCGGGCCGCAGCGTCTCGGAGGAGCCCACCGGCATCCGCGTCCTCGCCGACCGGGCCACGATCGAGGACAACCGCCTGGAGGACGTCCTCTACGGCATCTCGCTGCACACCAGCAACGGCCACGTGGTGCGCGGCAACGACGTGAGCAGCGTGACCGACCTATCCCCGGAGCGCCGAGGACACGCGATCTACCTCTGGTACAGCACGGACAACCTCATCAGCGGGAACACGCTCCACGAGGCGAAGGACGGCATCTTCCTCGGCTTCGCGGAGGACACCCGCGTCCAGGGCAACACCGTCGTGGACCTGCGCTACGGGCTCCACACGATGTACGCCGCCGACCTCGTCGTGGAAGGAAACACCTTCCGGGACAACGTCGCGGGCGCGAGCCTGATGTACTCCCGCGGAATGCAGGTGATCGACAACGAGTTCAGTGGCAGCCGCTCGCCCGCCTCGGGGTACGGACTGCTGCTGAAGGACATGGACGATATCGAGATCCGCGGCAACCACATCCGCGACAACCGCCTCGGGATCACGATGGAGGGTGCGCCGCGCGCCCCGGGCGCATTCCTCCGCGTCCACCGCAATCTGATCGCGGGCAACCAGGTCGCGCTCGAGCTGTTCAGCACCGCGGACGCCGAGTTCGTCGAGAACAGCTTCATCGGCAACCTGCAGCAGGTGGAGACACAGGGCGGGAGCCTGGAGCACCGCAACGCCTGGTCCGTGGACGGACGCGGCAACTACTGGGACGAATACCAGGGCTTCGACGCGGACGGCGACGGCATCGGTGACCTCTCGTACCGCTACGAGGGCGCCTACGACGACCTCCTGCGCCGGAACGACGCGCTGCGCGCGTACGCCTTCACACCAGCCCGCGCCGCGCTGGAGCTCGCCGCTCGGTGGTTCCCGGTCTACCGCGTCGAACCGCGCGTGGTGGACGAGTACCCGCTGATGTCCCCCATCGTGGACTTCACGGATCCCGCGGCGGCCGCCGGGGCCGCCGTCATACCGGCCCTCGCGAGTGCTGCGCTGGCCCTCGGCGCTGGGACCGTCTTCCTGGCCGGCCGGCGACGACCTGGAACGGGGTGGTGACATGCTGTCCGCACGAGCCGTCACGAAGCGGTACGGGAGCACGCTGGCGCTCAACGGCGCGACGTTCGACCTCGACGCCGGTCGTGTCCTCGCGGTGGTGGGTGCCAACGGAGCGGGGAAGTCGACGCTGATCAAGAGCATCGTCGGACTCATGCGGTTCGACGGGCAGATCCTGGTCGACGGCATCGACGTCGCCCGCGACGGCCGAGGAGCGCGACGGCGGATCGGGTACCTCGCGCAGAACCCGGCGTTCCACCAGGACCTCAGCGTGCGCGAGACCGCGATCTTCTACGCGCGGCTCCGAGGGGCGCCCGAGGAAGCCGCGCGCGAGGCCGTCGAGCACGTCGGCCTTGGTGAGCACGCCGAGAAGCTGGTGGGCGCGCTGTCCGGAGGCATGCGCCAGCGGCTCGGCCTGGCCGTCGCCCAGCTCGGCGACCCGGCGCTCTACGTCCTCGACGAGCCGGGGACCGGCCTCGACGTGGCGGCACGCCTGGAGCTGCGCGACTTCATCCGGGCGCAGCGGGCGCGCGGCAAGTCCGTCCTGCTCTCCACTCACTGGCTGGAGGACGTCCCCGCGACCGCGGACGAGGTGCTCGTCCTGGACCGTGGCCGGGTGACGTTCCACGGCCCCTCGGCGGACTTCGTTGTGTCCAACGCTGTCCGGAGCCGCCTGTTCCTGCGGCTGAACGGGCACACGGACGACGCCATCCCGCTGATCCAGCACGCCGCCGGCCACGAGGTCGCCCGCAGCGGCGAGTGGATCTCAGTCACCTGCCCGACCGATGGCAAGACCAAGGTGTTCGAGACGCTGCTCGAGAACGGGATCGTGATCCTCGACTTCCGGGTCGAGGAAGCGACCACTGCAAGCACGGATGGGACGGGAGGCCAGTCATGACCGCCACCATGGCCATCTTTGGGAAGGAGCTGCGCGACGCCGTGCGCAGCCGCTGGCTGGTCGCGTTCGCGCTCACGTTCGCCCTCGTCGCCCTCGCGCTCGCCGTGGTGCAAGAGCAGGGGAGCGTGGGTGCGCAGGGGTTCAACCGCACCACGGCGAGCCTCATCAACCTGTGCCTGCTGCTCGTCCCGCTGCTCGCGTTGATCCTCGGCGCGAGCGCGATCGCCGGCGAGCGTGACCGAGGGACGCTGGGGACGTTGCTCTCCCAGCCGCTCTCGTCCGCCGACCTGCTGATCGGGAAGTACCTCGGCCTCACCGTCGCGGTGTGGGCGGCGGTGGTGCTGGGCTTCGGAGCGGCGGGCCTGTTGGTCGCGCTCGTCAGCCCGGTCACGGACTTCGGCCACTACCTGCTGTTCGTGGTGCTCTCGGGGGCGCTGGCCAGCGCCATGCTCAGCATCGGCATGCTGATCTCAGTGCTCTCCGAGGGCCGCTCGAAGGCGCTCGCGATCGCGGTGCTGACCTGGTTCGCGCTCGTGCTGTTCTACAACCTCGTCGCGATCGGCTTCGCGCTGTCGGTCGCATCGTCCGGGGAGATGCTGCTGGTCAGCACGTTGCTGAACCCCGTGGAGACCGTGCGCATCCTCGCGGTCCTCAGCCTGGAGCCGGACCTCCACGTCCTCGGGCCGCTGGGGGCGTACCTCTACGTCGAGTTCGGCCCCGCGCTCAGCGCGGTCATCCTCGGCGTCGCGCTCCTCGCGTGGGCGGGCGTGCCGCTGACCGCCGCCGCGGCAATCTTCCGGAAGCAGGACGCGTGATGTCCGCGGACCACGCGCACGTGATGCTGCCCGCGCACGCAGAAGGGGCGGCCGCTTGGCCGCCCCTTCTGGCATCGGACCGGGCGCGAGGCTCAGGCGTTCCGGCCGATGCGGACGACCCAGCGCTCTGGGCCCTCCTCCTGCGGTTCCCAGCTCACGTGGCCCGGCAGTTCGGCCTGGAACTGGTAGTAGAGCGGCTTCGGGTCGTGGTCGTTGACCAGGAGGAACGCGCCACCGACCGGCAGCGACCGGAACAGCCCGAAGATCCGAGGATGGCGTTCACCGTGCGGCAGCGCGCGTACGTCCAGGACCGGCACCGCGCCGTCCTCGGACTCCTCCACGACGCCCACGGCACGCAGCGCCTCCACGACGTCGCCGACCGGGATGGTGTGCGCGTCCGCGGCTTCCTCCAGCGTGTGGATGCCGCCGCAGCAGGTGTCGAGCCCGCGGGCTTCCAGGACAGCGGTGGCCTCCGGCCATCGCAGCAGGATGTCCGCGATGGTGCGTTGTTCGATCTTCATGGCTTCTTCCAATCGCGACAGTACGACCGCCAACAGGGCCATCGTCCGCCCGGACACGTCACGCTGGACAGGGACGAAGGTCGCAGCGCGGGCGGGACTCCGCGCCCTACGGTGGACGCGGTCAGGGGACCTTCGTATCCTCCAACTATCAGCGACTCACTCATCGTTAAGGAGTCGAGATGCAAGTAACTCTGGGAAGGAAGGGCGACTACTCCGTGCGTGCGGTCCTGAACCTGGCCCGTCACTACGGGAATGGGCGCCGCAAGTCTCGAGAGATCGCGGCCGAGATGGACATCCCGGAGCGCTACCTCCCGCAGATCCTCGCGAACCTCGTGCGGCACCGGTTGCTCGTCGCGATGGCGGGCCCGGACGGTGGGTATGCGCTCGCACGCGACCCCGCCGAGGTCTCCCTGTTCGACGTCGTCGAGGCAGCCGAGGGCGCGCTGGAGGGCACCTCCTGCATGCTCCGCGGGGGCCCGTGTGACTGGACGGACGCGTGCCCGATGCATGAGCCGTGGACGCGAGCGCAGGGCGCCCTTGCGAACGAGTTGCGCATCACGACGTTCCGGGACCTCGCGGCCGTCGATGCCGCGATCGAGGAAGGGGCGTACAACGTCCCCTCTGGCCACGCGATCCCGACACCTCGCGAGGGCGTACGTGGAGGCAGCGCGCCGCCCCGGCCGGCAACCCGCCGAAAGCCGGCTGCCGGAAAGGCCCGTCGCTAGCCGCAAGCAGCGTTACTGGACATCATCGAACTGCTGCCAGGTCTCCACGCTTCGAAGCCCATCGGGGGAGTAGGGGTCGACCACATGCCAGCCCAGGTGACGAACGTGGCGTCGGACGACGCCCTGACCGCGATCTATCGCATCCACCACGACGAGCAGTCGGAGGTCATTGCCGCGCGTCTCGCGGAGCGGCTGGAGGTCACGCAGCCCTCAATCTCGGGGATGCTGCGCCGCCTGCAGCGCGACCAGCTGATCGAGATCGACTCGCAGAAGCGGATCACGCTCACGGGGCAGGGGTTCACCCGCGCCGAGGAGATGATCCGCCGCCACCGCCTCGCCGAGTGCCTGCTCGTCGACACGCTCGGCCTCGAGTGGTGGCGCGCCTACGAGGAAGCACACCTGCTGGAGCACGCCCTCTCGGAGATCACGGAGCCCCTGGTCCGCGCTCACCTCGGCGATCCACAGCTCTCGCCGTTCGGCTACCCCATCCCCGGGGTCTCCACCACCACCACCATGTCGCGCCAGACGCTCGCAGACCTCGACGCCGGCGAGCCGGCCACGGTCGAACGCGTCTTCGAGGAAGACGAAGACCTCCTGCGCTTCTTCGACGACGTGGGCATGCGTCCGGGCGCCATCGTGCAGGTCGAGCGGCACCAGCGCCCGCTCGGCGTCGTCGAAGTCGCCCTCGCCGAGTCGGTCGTGACGATGGGCTACCCGGCCGCCCGCCGCGTCTGGATCCAGCCCACCCCACGCGCCGAGGAGCGGGCGACGAGGAAGCGAGGCGCCACCGCCTGACCGCTGTCGACGACGGACACCGCACGTTGAGTGGAGGCAAGCGATGCGCACGCTGAAGTGGCTGATCGGTGGAGCTGCCCTCGCATGGGTAGTGGGTGGCGTCATCCGCCGCGCCAACCTCGCGACCCGGGCATTCCCGTTCCTGCCGGGGCGGAGGTCGCCCGTGGCGGAGGAGATGTTCCACGTCGCGCCAGGCGAACCGCACGACCCGCCGCCAGGGTCGGCGGTATCCTCCTCGGACCCGCTCGGCAACCAGCAACACGTGGACGCGTCCTACCGCCAGGAGCACGGCCACCCGAAGCGGTAGCCCTCGGCCCGTTGGCCACAGCAAGGACGGGCAGGACCAAGGTCCCGTCGACGCGGGTCCGTCCGCCCGTGCCATGATCGCGGGCGCGACGCGAACATGCTGCATGAAGCATTCGTGTTGATGCGAGGAGGCAGGGGATGTATCGCAACGCGCTGGTCGCCACCGACGGATCGAACGTCGCGTCCGCGGTCCTCGAGCATGTCTCGCAGGTAGTCGACTCGGACGGCCTGGTCCTCGTGGTCGAAGTCATCGACGACGTCTCCCAGGTCTTCGCCCGCACCACGCCCGCCGGCTTCGAGTTCGGGATGGGCGCCGCATACGACCCGGAGATCGCCGACTCCATCGTGCGAGGACAACGGGAAGCAGCCGAGCAGCACCTCCAGGAGGCCCGTCGAGTTCTCGAAGCGGCCGGCCTGCGTCACGTTCAGACAGCAGTGCTGACCGGACTACCCGGCGACCGGATCGTCCGCACGGTGGAGGAAGGCAACCACGACGTTGTGCTGATGGGCACCCACGGACGCTCGGGCTTCCGCCGCACGGTGCTCGGCTCCGTCGCCGACCACGTCCTGCGTCACCTCGACGGCGTCCCGGTGCTGCTCCTGCACGCGAAGGAGAACCGCTAGGCTCGTCCGCGCTGCCGGAGCGCTCGTTCTGGCTACGGTAGTCCTCGGAGTCGGCATGGCCCTCGGCGGTGGGATCGCAGCGGTGCTACACCCGCGCCACGCCGCTGGAGGGCCAGCGATCCCCAGGAGGCTCTGAGATGCCCGACACGAACACCGAGCGCCGCGTGCTGATCATGGGCGCCGCCGGACGTGACTTCCACAACTTCAACGTCGTCTACCGCGAGGCCACCTCCACGCGCGTCGTCGCCTTCACGGCGACGCAGATCCCCGGCATCGCCGACCGCCGCTACCCGCCCTCGCTCGCCGGCGAACGCTACCCCGAGGGCATCCCGATCGAGGACGAGTCCGCACTCGAAGCGATCTGCGAACGAGAGCGCGTCGACGAAGTCGTGTTCGCCTACAGCGACGTGCGGCACGAGACGGTGATGCACGCCGCCTCGCGGGCGCTCGGCGCCGGCGCGGACTTCACGCTCCTCGGGCCGGACTCCACCATGCTCAGCGCATCCGTACCGGTGATCGCCGTCAGCGCCACGCGCACGGGGACGGGGAAGTCCCAGACGTCACGGTGGCTCAGCCGGCGCCTGCGCGACCGAGGCCTGCGGGTCGCCGCCCTCCGACATCCCATGCCCTACGGCGACCTCGAACGCCAGCGCGTACAGCGTTTCGCCACGCCCGCCGACCTCGATGTTGCCGACTGCACGATCGAGGAGCGCGAGGAGTACGAGCCGCACATCGCGTCCGGGTCCGTCGTCTACGCCGGCGTGGACTACGCCGAGATCCTCGCGCGGGCCGAGGAGGAAGCCGACGCGATCATCTGGGACGGCGGGAACAACGACTTCCCGTTCGTCCGGCCGGACCTCCACATCGTGCTCACGGACGCGCTGAGGCCGGGCGACGCGGACGCGTTCCACCCCGGCGAGGCGACGCTACGCATGGCCGACGTGGTTGTGATCGCGAAGACCAACGCCGCCTCCCAGAGCCAGATCGCCGAGGCCGAAGCCGAGGCGCGTGCACTCAACCCGAGCGCCACGATCGTGCGGGCGGCCTCGCCCGTCGTCCTGGACGACCCCGACGCCGTCCGAGGCAAGCGCGTCCTCGTCGTCGACGACGGCCCCACGCTGACGCACGGCGGCATGGCCTACGGCGCGGGCTACGTCGCAGCCGTCGACGCAGGCGCCGAGGTCATCGACCCGGCTCCGTACCTCGATCCCGCGATCCGTGACGCGCTCGCGGACTACCCGCACATCGCCCATGTGCTGCCCGCGCTCGGATACGGCGCTGACCAGCTCGCCGCGCTCCAGCGCAGCATCGCCGCCGCACCCGTGGACATCGTGGTCTCCGGCACGCCGATCGACCTCGGCGCGCTCATCGAGGTGCCACAGCCGATCGTCCGTGCGCGGTACGAGTTCGCCGAGGTCAGTGAACCGGGCCTGGGCGCGCTGGTCGACGAACTCCTCCGGCGAGACGAGATCACGTGAACCAGTCGCCCATCGACCCCGCCGAGGGCCAGCACCTGCGGCGATCGCTCGGGCTGTGGTCGGTGACCGTGTCCGGCGTTGGTGTCGTCCTCGGCGCCGGCATCTACGTCCTCGTCGGCGAAGCGGCAGGCGAGGCGGGCGATGCCACCTGGATGGCGTTCCTGATCGCGGGACTGCTCGCGGCCTTCACCGGGCTGTCATTCGCCGAGCTCGCCGCGATGTACCCCGAGGCCGGCGCCAGCGCCGCCTACGCCGAAGAGGCCTTCGGTCCGCGGACAGGATTCGTCACCGGCTGGCTCGACGTGACGGTCAACGTCGTCGGCGCCGCCGCGGTCGCCCTCGGATTCGCGGGGTACGCGAGCGACCTGCTGGGTGGCGATCCGCGCTGGATCGGCGTCGGCCTGATCGTCCTCACCTCGGCGATCGTCTACATCGGCGTCCGTGAGACCGTGATGCTCGCCGTCGTCTTCGCCCTCCTCGAGGTCGCCGGGCTCGTGATCGTGATCGCGGTGGGACTGCCCGACCTCGCCATGCCGTCGTTCGAGGTACCACGAGGCGCGGCCGGCGTGCTGGCGGCCGCCGCGCTTGTCTTCTTCGCGTACGAGGGCTTCGAGGAGATCGTCTCGCTCTCGGAGGAGACGCGGCACCCCACGCGCACGATCCCTCGGGCGCTGGTCATCGCCATCGGCGTCACGTCTGCAATCTACGTCCTCGTCGCGGCCACCGCCGTCTCGGTGGTCGACTGGGAGGAACTCGCGGTGGCGGAGGCACCGCTGGCGCTCGTCGCGCGCGTGGCCGGCGACGACCGGCTCGCGGACGCGCTGTCCACGGTGGCACTGTTCGCCACGTTCAACACCGTGCTCCTGCTCCTCGCGACGGGATCGAGGGTGACCTACGGGATGTCGCGCCGAGGGCTGCTCCCGGCAGGGCTGGGCCGGCTCTCGCCGAGGCAGACCCCGTGGATCGCGACACTCGGCCTCGCGGGCCTCGCGATCGCGTTCGTGTTCACGGGGGACATCGGCTACGTCGCGCAGGTGACGAACTTCGCGGTCTTCGGGCAGTTCCTCGTGGTGAACGCCGCGGTCATCTGGCTGCGCCGTGCCCGCCCCGAGGCGGACCGTCCGTTCCGCATCCCCGGCAGCTGGGGAGGCGTCCCCTGGACCGCCGCAACGGGCATCGGCGGGACGCTCCTCCTCGCCTTCTTCATGGACCGGACCGCCTTCATCACCGGCGGCATCGCCCTGGCACTCGGCGTGCTGCTCTCGTTCCCGGCTCTGCGGCCTCGTGCTGCGACGCCGAGTCGGGAGGATGGCCCCGTAGAGTGACGTGCAGGAGTGATCCATGGAGCCACTGAACCGACTGCCCACGCCGGAGGAGATGCCCGAGCCCCTCGCGAGCCTCCTACGCGAACACGAACACACCGCGCAGGTGATCGCCGATGCCCGCGACACGTTAGACGGGACGGACCTCCGTAGCGCGAGTCCACAGAGCGCCGCACGCGTCGTCCAGGTCGCCCGCGACCTCCAGCAGTTCCTCGCGCACGACCTCACGCTCCACATCGCGAAGGAGGAGGAGGTCCTCTTCCCGGCGATGCGTGACCTCGCGGACCACATGGAGGATCTGCTGGTGCACATGGTGGCGCAGCACGACGAGATCCGTGCTCGCCAGGACCTGATCGACCGCACGATGGCTGCCCTCGACGCCCATCGCAACGAGGTCGAGGTCGAACGCGACGCGTTCATCGCGGACGTGTCTCGGATGACCGAAGCGCTGACGCCGGAGGTGCTCGCGGACCTCCGCGAGCGTGCCATGCGCCTCGAACGGATCTTGCTCGGACACTTCGCCGAGGAGGAAGAGGACCTCTTCATCCCGGCACGGGCGCTCATCGCGCCGGAGGTCCTCCAGGTGCTCGATGAGCAGATGGCCACGCTGGCGCGGATGGGGCCGCCGGCCTAGCAGCCCCATCCGTCCCGCGCTCACTCGTAGAGCCCGCGGAGGGCGCGACTACGCGATCTTGCTCCGTCGAGAGACGTAGTCACCGACGGAGCTGCGGAAGCCCACGGCCAGCCGGTTCCACGTGTTGATCGTGGTGATCGCGATCGTCAGCGCCACCTGCTCCTGCGGGGTGAATACGTCCGCGATCTCCTCGTAGACATCGTCCGGAGCACCCGTCTCCGGGAGGAGTGTCAGCGCCTCCGTCCAGGCCAGCGCGGCCCGCTCGCGTGGCGAGTAGACCGGGCTCTCCCGCCAGACGGCTACCAGGTGCATGCGCTGATCGGTTTCGCCCATCGCGCTCGCATCCTTCGTGTGCATGTCCAGGCAGTGGGCACACCCGTTGATCTGCGAGGCGCGGATGTTCACCAGTTCAAGCAGGAACGGCTCCAGCGTGCTGGAATGCGCGATCTTGCTCACGGCGCGCATCGCGGGCCCAGCCTCCGGCAGTGTCTCCGACCAGTTCAGACGCATCTCACGATCCTTCTTGCTTCGCCCTCAGGGCGCACGGTGACTGCTGATCGAGGAGGTCACGGAGGAGGACCAAGCTCACGGACGACGACACACCGGCGCGATCCTGGATGCGAACGAAGGATGATGCAGCAGGGCATGGTGGATTCGCCTTCCCACCTCAGGGAGACCGTAGTCCTCTGCCTCCAGCGCGTCGACATGGCCCGAGGGGCGCCCGCGCCGCCCAACCGTCCTCGGCACTACATCATGATTGCTATCATCACCGTCCGTTCGGACCCCGGGAGGATGGGGTCACGGGGATGGGTGGTCGCATGGCAGATCAGGACGCAACGAGGGACATCGACGCGCTCATCGTGGGTGCCGGCTTCGCGGGCATCTACATGCTCTATCGCATGCGCGAGCTCGGCATGACGGCGCACGTCGTCGAGGCCGGGTCGGACGTCGGCGGGACCTGGTACTGGAACCGCTACCCCGGCGCCCGCTGCGACATCGAGAGCCTCGCGTACCAGTACTCGTTCGCGGACGAGATCCAGCGCGAGTGGAACTGGAGCGAGCGCTACGCCGCCCAGCCCGAGTTGCTGCGCTACGCCCAGTTCGTCACTGACCGCTTCGGCCTCCGCAGCGACATGCAGTTCAACACCCGGGTCACCTCCGCCCACTACCAGGACGACACCGGCCGGTGGGACGTGCAGACGGACCAGGGCGACCGCTTCTCCGCCCGCTACTGCATCATGGCCACGGGCTGCCTCTCCGTCCCGCGGATGCCATCCTACCCCGGCCTCGAGGACTTCGAGGGCGACTGGTACCACACGGGCGAATGGCCGCACGAGGGCGTCGACTTCACCGGCCTGCGCGTCGCCGTCGTGGGCACGGGCTCCTCGGGCATCCAGTCCATCCCGCTGATCGCGGAGCAGGCCGCCTTGCTCACGGTCTTCCAGCGGACGCCGAACTTCGCCATCCCCGCGCACAACCGCGAACTCACGCAGGACGAACGCGACCGCAACAAGGACGCGTTCCAGCGACTTCGCCGCGAGGCCGAGTACTTCATCCCCGCCCGCTCGGGTGGCCCCTCCGCGGCCCCGCGCGCCCTCGAGGTGGACGACGGCGCGCGCGACGAGCGCTACCAGGCGTTCTGGGACATGGGCGGGCTCATGTACATGGGCGCGTTCGGCGACATCCTCGTCGACCAGGCCGCCAACGACACCGCCGCTGAATTCGTGCGGCGCAAGATCTTCAGCATCGTGCAGGACCCGGAGACCGCCGCGCTCCTCGCCGCGCAGGACTTCCCCCTCGGCACGAAGCGGCTGTGCGTGGACACCGGCTACTACGACACGTTCAACCGCCCGACGGTCTCACTGGTCAACATCCGCGAGCACCCGATCGAGACGATCACGCCCGCCGGGCTCCGCACCGCCGCCGAGGAGTACGAGTTCGACGCCATCGTCTTCGCCACGGGCTTCGACGCGATGACGGGCGCCCTCCTCGCGATGGACATCCGTGGCCGCGAGGGCGTCTCGCTCCGCGACGAGTGGCGTGACGGGCCTCGCTCCTACCTCGGCCTGCAGGTGGCCGGGTTCCCCAACCTCTTCACCATCACCGGCCCCGGCAGCCCCTCCGTCCTCAGCAACATGCTGATCTCCATCGAGCAGCACGTCGACTTCATCTCTGACTGCCTCGAGTACCTCCGCGAGCGCGACCTCGGTACCGTGGAGGCGACGCCCGAGGCGCAAGGGCGCTGGGTCGAGCACTGCCGCGATCTGGGCGAGCGCACGCTCTACCCCCAGGCCAAGTCCTGGTACATGGGCGCGAACATCGAGGGCAAGCCGCGCGTGTTCATGCCCTACGTCGCGGGCGTCGGCATCTACCGCAAGAAATGCGACGCCATCGCCACCGCCGGCTACGAGGGCTTCGCCCTCAGCCGCTAGGAAGGACACCGGGATGTCTGACCTCGACCAGCTCGTCGCGAAGGCCGCGGCGTTCCGCGCGCTCCACGCCGGCCCCGGAATGCTGGTGATGGCGAACGCATGGGACGCCGCCAGCGCCCAACGGTTCGAGGCGGCGGGCTTCCCCGCCATCGCCACCACCAGCGGCGGCGTCGCCATCAGCCTCGGCTACGCGGACCACGAGCAGGCCCCCGTCGAGGAGATGCTCAGTGCGACCGCCCGCATCACCCGGGCCGTGCCAGCCCTCCCCGTCACCGTGGACCTCGAGGCTGGATACGGCCTCGCCCCGGACGAGATCGCGCGCCGCGTCATTGAGGCCGGCGCGGTCGGCCTCAACCTCGAGGACACCGACCACCACGGCAATACCGGCCTCGTTCCGGCCGAGCAGCAGGCAGAGCACATCGCCGCCGTGAAGGCTGCGGCTCATGCCCTCGGCGTCGACCTCTTCCTCAACGCGCGCGTCGACGTCTTCATCCGCCGCGAGGGCGACCTGGAGTCCCAGGTCGCCGAGGGCACCCGTCGCGGCCGCCTCTACCGCGCCGCCGGCGCCGACTCCGTGTACCCGATCATCCTCAGCGACCCCGCCGCGATTCGCGCCATGGTGGACGCCTGTGACGTCATCAACGTCACCGTCCGCCGAGGAGGCCCGCTCTCCCTCCGCGCCGCGCACGAGGCCGGCGCGCGCCGCGTCACCTACGCCACGAGCCTCTTCCGAGACACCATGAACGCCCTCGACACCTTCGCCACCGAGATCCGCGCGGATCTCCCCACCTGATCGAGACGGGCTCGCACTAGATCTCGGCGAGCAGCTGGTCGAGGCGCGCGTAGCCCTCGACCATGCCGGCGTCCAGAAACACGTCGCGGTACTCGAAACTCTCGACGAGCGACTGCGCCGTCAACCTCGTGCGTCCGTTGCCGAGGTCCTCGAACCGATGTCGTTCGAGCACCACGCACTCGGGGAAGGCGTCGGGCGCGAAGGTCTGCACGATCAGCTCGTTCGCGATGACATCGTGGAACGAGCCGTGCACGCTCCCCGTCATCTCGGGCCCGGACATCGTGATGCGATACGAACCGCCCGTGCGGCAGTCGAAGTGGTCGAACCGCACCTCGTAGCTGTCGTCCCAGTTCCACTTGACGAACAGCTCCGGATCGACATGGGCACGGAAGACCTTCGCCGGCGGGGCATCGAACTCCCGGATGATCCGGACCATGGGCAGCTTGTCGTCGACGATCACCTCGGCCTCGTTCACTCGATGTCTCCTTCGGGTTCGTCGGGCAAGCTCTCCAACAGGGCGTCGAGGCGTCGGTAGCGCTCCTCGGCCCGGCGGCGATACCGCTCGATCCAGGTGGTCATGAGGTCGAACACCTCGACCTCGAGGTGGACGGGGCGACGTTGTGCATCCCGGCGGCGGCTCACCAGCCCCGCGTCCTCGAGCACGCGGAGGTGCTTGGACACGGCCTGGACGGACACGTCGTAGGGCTCGGCCAACTCGTTGACGGTTGCATCAGCCACCGTCAGACGAGCGACCATGTCCCTCCGGGTGGGATCAGCCAGTGCCGAGAACACTCGTGAGAGCTGATCGACCGCGGCCATCCCGCCTCCCCTCGTGATCAACCATTCGGTTGAACACGGCGCACCGTACCGCTCAACAACGCCTGTCGTCAACCATTTGGTTGAACACGAATCTGGACGTCACAGAGATCGAGGGGAGGGCGCGGCAAGACATAACCGCCGCTGTGGTGATGGTCACGAGTGGGCGTCGGGTTCAGAGGTGCTGAACTGCGGGTGAACCCTGAGCACACGAGAGGCTCTCGATGCTCAATCTGGGGCCTCAGCGGTGCTTGGGGGTCGCAGAGCGGTGAAGAATCCGTAAACTCGCGCCGGTCGGGTCAGTTCAGGCCGATCCGGTGTGAGGTTGGTAAGAGGCCGATTGGCATCCTACGGGTGTCCTGAGGAGGCACCGATGCACCTGACCATCATCAGCAACGACCCCGTCCAGGCCCACGTCCTCGCCGGAGTGGCCCAGCGTGCCGGCTGGAACGTCTCTCGTGCATCGTCCATCGCGACGGGCGGCTCGGACCACGGCAGGGCGGACGCGGTGCTCGTCGACGCCGAGTGCGTCGGCCCCACGGAGCAGGCCGCGCTGCGACAGCTGGCCGCGCAGGTGGGACGTGAGCGGGTGTTCCTGCTGGCAGACCAGGTCGCCGGCGTGCTCCCGACCCCCGAGGACCTCGGCGTCCACCTGATGGCGATCAAGCCAGTCCACCCCGCGCAGTTCCTCCGGCTGGTGCAGGCGTCGATCCCGGCCGCGCCGGCCAGCAAGTTGGGACGCGGCATCGCCGGCATCGGGCAGACCGCGGCTGCCATGCGCGCCTAGCGCAACGAGGCCCTGACGCGGGTGAGCGCGCGGGCGCTCGGCCCGCGCCCGGAGGGGTCCCGGCCGTGAGGCTGGGATCTCGTGCATTCCGCCCATCCGGAACGCCCGAGCTCCCAGACGGATCTGCTCCAGCGAGATCTCCTGGAAGTAGCCCTCGCCGAGACTCTCGATGTACGGGCTGGGCTCGAACCCGAGGGCGTAGAGGATCTGCGAGCGGCCGTCCTGCGCCGTACCGTTCGCCGTGCATCGGAGTCCGCGTGGGCTGGTGATTCGTCTCGGGTCAGGTGCCGACCCCGTAGGAGGACCTGTCGAGCACGGACATCGCCGCCGCCACGTGGAATAGCAGGATGCCGGAGATCAGAAGGCGCTGTGTTGCTCCGGGTCCCAGCCAGGCCGGCGAATAGCGGAGGAGTGCGAACGACCCGACAACGAGGAGGCCGGTGCCGATCGCTATCGGGAGGAGCCACCGGGTCGATCCGGTCAGCATGAGCTGCACCGGAAGGAGTGCCGCAGCAGCGCTGGCGCCGAGGAACGCGAGCCGCGCACCGGTGTTGTGCAATGTCCCCTCCCGCGTCAGTTCAATCGTTCCCCCCGGATCGGTCGGCCAGATGCCCGCCATGACCAGCCCGCCAGCCCACACGCTCAGCGCGAGTCCAACCGGCGCACGAGGAACCCGTCCCTCGAGGAAGAAGGCGATGGCTAGCGCACCCGCAGCGAGTGCGAGCGTGTAGAACGCGACCGACATCACCGCCCCGTAGGGTCCCAGGACGTACTCGCTCACATAGCGGGTCCGAGGATCGAACTCGCGCTGGAGGACGTGGAGTCCGACGAGAAGCACCAGGAAGCTGACCGTCGCAACGATCGCGAGGCGCGCATAGAAGATCGAGTCGGTGGGGAAGTGTGACACGTCGCAGCACTCCTGATCGGACCGTACCGGTGCAACCACGGGAATCACGATCAGTGTCGGCGATCCCTGGTGCGACACGGAACGCCGCTTCCGCGTCCTCGAAGGCGTCAGTGCTCGCCCTGACTCACGTCCTTCGGTTCCGCAAGCCGCTGATCGCTACCCGATCCGCATCGTCAGCATTGAGATCGAACCCCCGTCGAACCCTTCCACGGGATACGAGAGCTCCTCGCCACCGCGGCAGAGCGCGATCGCGTAGATGAACGGCAGGTAGTGGTCGGGCGTGGGTACCGACTGCAACGCCGCCTCGCCCATCGTCTCGTAGGCGATGAGCGGGCCGTGCTCGTGCGCAGCGAGGAGGTCCTTCACCCGGGTCTCGAACTCGATCGCCCACGGGTAGGCGGTCCCCGAGTGATCACCCCACGAGTACGCATGCAGGTTGTGGACGAGGTTCCCGCTCCCGAGGATCAGGACGCCGTCATCGCGCAGGGGCGAGAGCCGCTGGGCGAGGTCGTAGTGGAACGAAGCGGGCTGGTTGCGGTCGATGCTCAGCTGCACGACGGGGATGTCGGCGCGGGGTACATATGCGTCAGGACAGACCACGTCCCGTGGTCCAGGCCCCACTCCTGGTCGAGCTCAACGCTCGTCGGCGCGAGCAGCCCGACGAGGTGGGACGCCAATGCCGGGTCACCGGGGGCCGGATACTTGATCTCGTAGAGCTCCTCCGGGAAGCCTCCGAAGTCATAGATCGTCCGCGGCGTCTCCATCGCGGTGACCTTCGTCCCGCGGATGTACCAGTGCGCCGAGACGGCCACGATCGCCCTCGGCCGCGGCATGCCCTCGGCGACTTGTCGCCAGCTTCGGGCCAGGAGGCTCTCGCGGTTGAGGGCGTTCATCGGGTTGCCGTGTCCCGCGAACACCACCGGCATCGGCGACGACGACCCTGCATCCCTACCTGAGGTCACGTGTTCCACCCCTGTCGTCCGATGGCAAACCGGCGCGTCGTGCTGCCTCGACCATACCCCGCGCCTCCGGAGTCCGGGCGGCGGCCGGCCCGACCTCAGCCGATGCGGATGACCGGCTTGACCACCGCGCCTGACTCGGCGTCGGCGGCGGCCTGGTTGATCTGGTCGAAGTCGTAGAACTGGACGAGGCGGTCGAACGGAAACCGACCCTGCATGTACAGGTCGAGCAGCTGAGGCACGAACACATCCGGGACGCTGTCGCCCTCGACCACACCCATGAGAGTCTTGCAGCTCTGCATCAAGTCGTTCGCGGGAAGCTGGATCACGGCGTCCGGGCGCGAGGCTCCGAGGATCGCTGCCGAACCCCGCTGACGCAGCGCCTCGACGGCCTGCTGGATGAGCGCCGGTAGCCCGGTCGTGTCGAGGGCGTAGTCCGCGCCGCCTCCTGTCACGCGTCGGACCTCGGTGACGGCGTCGACCTCGGCACCGTTGAACGCGTGCGTCGCGCCGAGTTCGCGTGCCAGATCGAGCCGGGCAGGGACCACGTCCACGGCGATGATCGTGGTCGCGCCCGCCACGCGCGCTGCCATGACGGCGCTGAGGCCGACCGCCCCCGCGCCCATCACGACGAAGCTCGCGCCCGCACCCACCCAGCGCGCGGAGGACCGTGCCGGCCCCGGTCTGGATGCCACACCCGAGCGGCCCGAGCAACTCGAGCGGCGCATCCTCGCGGACCTTCACGGTGTTCGACTCCTGCGCGATGGCATAGGTGGCGAACGAGGACTGCCCGAAGAACCGGTCGTGCAGCGTGGCGTCGCCGTCCGGAAGGAAGAGGGCATGCGAGCCATCCGGACGCATGCCCGAGAAGTTCCGGACGTTGAAGTTGGTACAGCTGGCCGGTGACCCGTCGAGGCACGGACGGCACTGCCCGCAGTGCATGAAGCTCAGCGCGACGTGATCGCCCGGCGCCACCTTGGTGACGGCGCTCCCCACCGCCTCCACGATGCCGGCTCCCTCGTGGCCGAGCACCACCGGCAACGGCACCGGGTACACCTGGTCGCGGACGACGAGGTCGGTATGGCAGAGGCCCGTCGCCACGATCCGCACGAGGACCTCGTCCGGCCGAGGTGGCTCCATGAGCACCGTCCCGAGTTCGAACGAGCCCGCTTTGCGGACGACCGCGGCCTGGACTTCGCGGGACGCTGTCGTTTGCCCGATCATCAGCGGTACTCGAAGACGGTCCAGGTGACCATCTCCGCGTTCGGGAGCGTGGCTTCCTCGAAGCCATACAACTCCCCGTACTTCGGCCGGAGGGCATCCGTGGCCGCCTGCGTGATCGTCGCGCTCCAGTTCGCGAGGAACCCGGTGTGCGCGCTCGCGGAGGCGTCGACGAAGTTCATGAACGGGTTGGCCGCGATCGCGTCTCCCACGGCCGCCTTTAGGTCGGCCACGAACGCCAACTCGAAGTCGATGTCTTCGCGCGTACCGATATTGCCGTGGCTCCCGGACAGGTGGTCCCACTCGAGGTCGTAGATCTGCCGGAGATTCTGCTCGTGCCAGTGGAAGCGCTCATTGCCGGCGAACTTCCAGAACGGCGGCTGGTCCGGGTTGATCAGGTCAGGCGAGTGGATGATCCGCTCCTGCGTGAGCAGCCAGGCCGAGTGGTCGTCCGTGTGCGCCGCCCACTCGAACCCGTGCAACTCGACCGTGAGGCCGTCGAACGCGAAGCTCCCGCGCGGCCAGTCCACCACCTCCGTGGGACGGGGGAAGCCGCTGCCGCTGAGCTCCATCGCCTGCCGGGTCTTCTCACTCGCGACGATCCGGAGCGAGCGTCCACCTGCCTCGGCGGCCTCGACGTACTTGCCGATGTCGCCGATGTGGTCGGCGTGGTAGTGCGGATAGACCACCGCCGTGATCGGCTTGTCCGTAACGGAAGCGACCGCCGCAGTGATGTTGTCGTAGACGCCCTCGAGCTCGTCGAAGAGGAGTACGCCCTCCTCGCCGACGTAGAAGACCGTCCCGTAGTTGAACGCCTGCACCCACCAGGCCCGCTCGGAGAGGCGCTGCAGGACGTACTGCTGGGTCATGTTGCGCTGGAAGAGATCGCCGAGCTTCAGGCCGGGCTCGAGCGCAGTCTCGGAGGACGGCTCGACGTAGGTCGCACCAATGGTGGAGGGGACGGACGGACTCATGACGGCTCCTGTCGACCACAGCGAACAGCCGCCCCAAGGCTCGTCTCAGGCTGGCCCCAGCGCTGAAGCATGTCAAGAGCGACCGGCGCCGGCCGCGCCAGCACCCGGATCGTGGCCACACCATCCACACGGAGAGCGCGATCGCGTTCGCCCGTCACGTCCAGCGCACATTCCAGCGCCTGGTAGAGCGAGTTCGGCACTCATGCGCTTCCCGGGGCCGACCAGCAGGCCGGAGAAGGCGGCAAGAATCGAGGCCGCGGTGTTGGCGAACGTGAACTCAGAGCGCGTCCACCCGAACTCCTCGGTTATCGGCCGAAGGACCACGGGACTGGAGCACGCGACCGAAAGCAGATGAGACGAACATCGCAACGCCGGCGGCGAGCACAATCCTCCAGCCGTAGAAGAAACGCGGGCGCCTCAGGGTGAGGCGTGCCATCGGCGTGTACCTCGATCTCGTATCACCGTCATGCCACGACTCGCCATGAACGACATCAATTACGCTCCGAGAGCGCTCCCTCCACAGGCGAGCGCCGCTGTGTCCCGCCCCACAACACCCCGCACGCTGCTGTCAGTCGTACGGCTGTAGCAGTTCGTGAATGGTGGTCCGGCTCCCGTGAGCGAGTACGTCCAGCCGCAGTCCGCGAGCCTCGAGGGCCCGGTGAGGCTCGGGTGGTTGCACCTGTATGGACGTTGAGCGCCGTGCTACCAGCACATTCGCCGGCCCGACCACCTCAGCGTCGCCGTCTGGGAAGACGATCAGGGCTGTGCGTTCATCCAGGCCGATCCAGGTCACGTCCGGCCGCACGGCACCCAGCAAGAACAGATGCCCGTAGCGATTCCACTCGGCGAGGTGGGCGTCGACGCCGCATCCAGGCAACCAGTTAAAGCCGGGCCGGATCTGCAGGACGGTCTTCTGGTCTAGTGGGAGCCCATCCGAGGCGCGTAGGGGGCCGGAGTCCAGCCCCCCGCGGAGCCCCACGGGTCCGTTTGCCGGGGAGATTGCCCATTCCCCAGCGGCACGAGCCCCGGCACTTGTCCCCGCGAGGACGGCGCCGTTCCGCCACGCCTCTTCAATCGCAGCGTGAACCGGCGTGCCCGTGATCACCTCCTGGATGCGGATGTCACTACCCCAGCCGATGTAGATGAGGCGAGCCTCCCGCAGCAGTCGTGCGTTCTCTTCGCTCTGCGCATCCTCTGGCTCGTACACAGGTGCGACCTGGACATGCCGCGCGCCCAGCGACTCGTAGTACTCGACGAACTTCGCACCCATCCGCTTCGAAGGGCGCGCAGTCGGCAGGAAGGCGACCGGTGCGTCAGGCCCGCCCGCGAGTTCGAGCACGTAACGGTCCACCTGCTCGGACTGCTCGTAGTCGCCGCCACCGATCAGCACCAGCGCGCCTGGGAGGCCCCTGTTCATATCGTCAGTCGCCATGTCGATCTCCTCGCGACTTGCGGGTGGAGGATGACCCGCACGGTAGATCACAGTCGGGGCGAATCCGGACACGCACCAAGGCCCGTGACGAACATGTCCGAAAATGTCCGGCTCTGGCTCCGAGGTGTATGTCCGGAGCATGGGCGTCCCCAGCAACAGATACTCCGCAGTCGCTAATACGGGTACATACTGCCGCCCGAGCTGTCCCCCCGCTTATGCGAAGGTCCGGGAATATCTGCCGCTACAGGATCGCGGCCGCGGCAGGGCATTCCGCGCGACGGAGAGGCGCTAGCCCATGTTCTGGTCGACCGGCTACCGGACAACACCGACTCGGCCACAACCTAACAACTCGCGAGGCCTGAGCGACACCGAGTATGAAGCGCGTATCGCGGAGATCGACGAGCGAGTCCAACACGCCGCGATACCCACCGGCCCCTCGTATGAGGAAACCGCGAGCTACTTCGCGGACATGTCAGTGCTGTGGGAGCGGGCTGATACGGAGCAGCGGCGGCGGTTGGTCTCGCCGCTGGTCGAACGCGTGTACCTGGACATTGAGTCGAAGCGGATCGCGGCGCTCAAGCCGACGCCCGAGTTCAGGCTGCTGATCGAGCACGCGCTCGACATCGCTGATGACCCGAAGGTTCTCTCGGTCCCGCCGGAAATGGCTGAGGACCTTACTAATTGGAGATGGTGGAGACGGGGGAGGTTCAGTCTCCAACATCTCCAGTTGCCTAAGCTGCTGATTCCTACCGCGTGGCCGCCACACACCTTCGGCCTCGCATGGCGATCCTCATGACCCCTGTCGCGGCTCGTGGCAGTCCCAAGGTGTAACTGTGTACATCACGTGGAGGACGCGCATGAGCGAACGAATCTCAGCACGTGACGCCCGCGCCCGCTTCGCGGAACTCATCGACCGAGTGAAGTACACCAGGGACCGATCATCGTGGAGAAGCAGGGCCACCCCTTCGTCGCCATGATCCGCGCAGAGGACCTGGAGCGCGTCGAACGGTTGCTAGCGACGGAACGCGAGGCCAAGTTCAGTCGCCTCGCGGCCGAAGCAGCCGACGACGAGCATTCCTCAAGCCCCTCAGACGAGGAGATCGTTGAGGCGGTTCGGCTGACGCGCGAAGCGCTTTACCGCGAGCGCTATGGCGCAGCCTAGGCTTCGCGTCGCCCTCGATACGAACGTCCTGATCGCCGGCATCGTCTGGCCGCGATGCCGCACGACGTCCTCCGTGCAGCGCTGGCCCGGCACTTCGACCTCGTGCTGCCGGAGCAAGTGGTCGAAGAGGCCCGGCGGCATCTCAGCGATCAGCAGACAGCGCTCGACTACCTGCTGACCCAATGCCCGGCGAAGTCGTCTCGATGCCCTCACGCGAGGCGGTGGAGGACGCACCTGACCTCGTGCGCCACGAGCCGACGTTCCGATTGCTCTCGCCCTACTCGCCACCCGCGTCGACCTCTTTGTCACGAGTGATCGGGACTTCACCGATCCCGGTGCAGTGGCGGAACCGTTCAGCCGCGAAGTGAAGATCATGCTCCCCGCCGTGTTCCTGCGGGACGTGCTCGGCTGGAGTTCAGAAGCCTTAGAGGTGATCCGGAGCCGGACCTGGCACGACTTCGGCTCGTAGGGACAGGACGCACGTCGGCTGCATAGTGGACAACAGACATAACCGTGTTCGTCCAAGTGATGACCGGGATAGGCACGGCCTGATAATTGCGGCGGCGCGCATCCTCACTTGGAGCCGCCAGCACTGCGGGTCCGTGAATGCCCTTGCTCTCCTCGGAGAGTTCTGAGCGCGGTTGGCGCGGCGGCGACACGGCTGACGCTCGGACGAGGCCCTGGCGTTCTTGCGGCTAAGCTGTCCGCCGGAGCTCCGCGCAATAGTTCAGCTGCGCTCCGGCGCCGTTGCCGTTACGGCACCGCCGACAGTTCCGAGCGGAGGTCGCGGAACTTAGCCTTCATGGAACCGTCGATCTTCCGGTCCCCGATTTGAATGATCGCTCCGCCGAGCAGCGTACCGTTGACTAGGAACTCCGGTCGGATGTGCCTGCCAGTCTGTGCCGAGAGCTGGGCGACAATGCGCGCTTCCTGGTCTTCGTCCAGCACCTCTGCAGTTGTGATCTCTGCTCGCAGGATCCCCCGATGCGCCTCGACGAGGCCCGCGAAGCGCCGAGCAATGGACGGGCCGAGGCTGAGACGCCGCTTCTGCCAGAGCAGCCGGAAGAAGTTCATCTGGGTGCGGGACCGCTGAGGGAAAACCGCGGCGACGACCGCCTCGAACCGTGCCTCATCGACCTGGGATAGCGCGCGCACGAAGCGCTTCTCGGAAGTGAGTGCACCCAGTTCGTCGATCGCAGCGAGCCACGCGTCGACGTTGCCCTCGCCGAGGGCAACGTCGAACGCTGCCTGGGCGTAGCGGCCGGCGGCGATGCTACTCACCGCCGGTGACGAGCATCTCTCGGAGCAGGTAGCGATGATACGCACCGGAACGCTCGCGAAGATCTCGCGCTGTTTCCGCGACGCGTCCGGGAGGAGCCGGAGGTCGAGCTGGTCGCGTTGTCGGTACTGATGGCTTGGTCATGAGCCTCCACCCTCTCTTGTGATCTGTCTTAGCCTCGTCTCCGTCTGATGACCGAGGCGGTCCCCCACCGGCACTCGCCGGGAGC
>JALOAM010000200.1 GCA_023228765.1 Dehalococcoidia bacterium | reverse complement strand
ACCGACGCGAGGCGCCGCATCGGGGTCGTCTCGCGGATGAACTCGACGAGCCGACCCGAAGTGTCCGGGTCGACCCAGTAGCCACCGCCGGGGTCGGAGCCGACCGACATCTCGTTGAGCAGTCGGACACTGTCGCTGCTCGCCCGCGAGCCTCGCTTCATCCAGTCGGCGAAGGCGTCGATGTACGAGCCAATGAAGTCGAGGTCGACATGCGCCGGGTCGATGTCCTTGTTCTGGACCATGCTCTGGAACCCGGCGTACCGCTCCACCTGCTCGTCGCGGAGCTTCAGGGCGCCGTTGCGCCCGCCAGCCTGCGGGCGGTTCGCGCGGGTCTCCAGCTCGTCGACCAGCATCTTGGTCTCGGCCTGCTCCTTGACGGCAGCGTCGAGCTTGGTCTGCAGGTCGGTGATCGCGGCGTTCGCGCGCTCGGCGTTCGCGATGGTCTCGGCGGACGGCATGCCGCCCTTCAGCTCCTCGAGCCGCGCGTCGTTCTGCTGCTTGAACAGCTCGAACGCGGTCTTCAGTTCGGCGACGGCGTCGCTCATGCTCGTGCTCCTTCGGTGAGTCCGTTGATGAATGCGGCGAGCTCCTTCAGCGACTCGTCCCGAGCGCCGTCGTCGTTCGCATCCCACCCGCCCGCGAGGACAGCCTTCGCCTGCGACGCAGACAGGCCCGCATCCCGCAGGGCCTTCTCCGCCTCACGCTTGGTGGGTTCACGCTCCGCCTGGGAGCGGGGTGTCTTGAGGTGGTCAGGGGTGTTGCGGAAGTCGAACATCGACAGGTCGAAGCGGTCCTCCGCCTCGGCGTCGCCAGCGACCTCGTCGGCGAGCCCGGCATCTACGGCCTCGCGGTCGGAGTACCAGGTCTCTTCGAGCATCAGGTCACGCCAGTGCTCGCGCGTGCCACCAGCCCGATCGAGGTAGATGTCGGCGATGGTGTCGCCCAGCCGGTCGAGCAGGTCCGCCTGCTTCCGGTGGTCGCGAGAGTCGCCGAGCGTGATGCCCCACGGGTCGTGGATCATCATGGTGGCGTGCTTCGCCATGACGACGCGGTCACCCGCCATGGCGATGAACGAGGCAGCCGACGCAGCCAGCCCGTCCACGTACACCGTCACGTCTGCGTCGTGGTTCACGAGGGCGTTGTGGATGGCGATGCCGTCAAACACCTCGCCGCCCGGCGAGTTGATGTGAAGGTTGATCCGGCTCGCGTCGATCTCGCGGAGGTCGCGGACGAACTCGTCAGCGGTAACGCCAAACCAGCCGCCGATCGGCGAGTACAGGTAGATGTCCGCCTCGTCGTCAGCCGCGTTCTCGACGCGGAACTCCGTGCGCCCGTGACGTACCGTGCCGAGGTTGGTGAGCCAGCGCGACCGGTTCATGCCCCACGCTCCTCGCTGCGAGGGTTTCCGCCCTCGTTGCCGGCGTTGTTGGGCAGGACCACCTCGTCCATGTCGCCGCCGAGCGGCTCGAGGTTTAGTGCTCGGCGCGCCTCGTCGCCCTTGAGCCACGGGCGACCGGTGGCAATGCGGAGGGCCTCGTACTGGCTCTTGGTGTCACCGCGCAGAAGCGCGTCGAAGAGCAGCTCCGCGTAGAGGGTGGGGTCGTTGATGACACCGAGGTTGTAGACGTCCTCCCACCGCTGCGCCCACGGCATCAGCGTGTCGGTGACGTGCTCGATCGCCTGGTGCTCGATGTTGCTGAACGTCGAGCGGTACAGGTGCGAGATCTTGTGCGGCGCCACGCGGGCCCACCGCGCGCACTCCTCGACGAGGAAGATGCGCGTGTCGGTGAACTGCGACTCCTCGTTGGTGAGACTGGTTGGCGCGTAGTCGAGCCCCTCCTCGAGGAGCATCGTGGCGTTGGCCTGGTCCCCCGAGAAGTCGCTCCGCAGGTCGGTCTTCAGGCGCTCGTATGCCTCGTCCGACAGCGTCTCGGGGTGTTTGAACACGGCGGACGGCTTCGCACCATTGCCGAAATAGGTGGCGCCGAACTGCTCGACGGCGAGGGTGTGCGCGATGGTCTGGCGCGCGTACTTGAAGATGCCCGCGCCACCAGTCATCTCCAGCCGATAGCCGGGCAGGTGGAACACCTCTCGCGAGGTCATCCGCTCCACCGAGCCGTCGCCCATCGTGACGTGGTAGATGACCTGGAAGTCCGGCAGTTGCTCGACGCGCACCTGGCTCGGCAGGAGCGGCAGCAGCTCGCGGATCTGGCCTCGGACCGTGACCTTGAGCGCGTAGGCGTTGCCGAGCAGCATCGCCTGAGCGGTCATGTACTCGCGGAACTGCTGCGAGGTCATGAACGTGTTGGGGCGGTCGTGGATGAGCCGCCAGAACTCGGTGTCCCGCGCACGCTCCTTCGGCCCATCGCCGTCGCGGCGGTAGACCACGAACGGCAGCTTCGCGATGTCCTCGGCGATGACGCGCACGGCGGCGAACACCGGCCCCACGGTCAGCGCACGCTGCACCGTGAGGTCGAGGCCCGCCCAGGTCTTCTCGCCACGGCGGAGGCGCTCGGCCAGGTCGCCGGACGTGGTGATCTCGGAGATCTCGAGGTTGCGCGGCGCGCCGACCATGCGCGAGATCAGGCCGGGCACTGAGTGCTCCCGGCAGCTCGCGGGTCGGTGACGGTATCGGGACGGGGTCGCCGTAGGCACACGCGCATCCACCTGGGTAGTGGACCGCGCGTGTGGCTCGCCTGGAGCCAGCGTGGCAGTCGCGTGAGCGACGGGCGCAACGCGCCCTTGTGGCGACAGCCTAAGGGCTCAACCGAGGAGGCGTCAACGCACCTTAGCGGTTCGTTCCAAGCGCACCCATGCTCCGCACCGGCACTTGAGCCGCGGGTCGTTCCCGGCCGGTGTGATGGACACGTCGAACGCGAACCGGTAGCCGCAGTTGCTGCAGCCCGTGGATCCGTCGTCGTGCCTCACCGCCAGCGCCTCGCGACGCGCCTTCGCGGCCATCACGAAGCAACCTCCGAGGCCACGAGCCCCGCGAGCCCGCAGGCGACAGCCGCGAGGGCGAACGCCCCCCATCCGAACAGCACCGCCAGCGCCGCTAGGGCGAGGAGGGCCGTGGTTGCGCAGGCATTCACCAGCAGCAGCGCCAGCATCGAGCGGTTCACCTAGACCCTCCTCAGTCCGCGGGACTCGTAGGCAGACGGCGCGGCCGCGTGCACCGTGCGGGCGAGGTGGACGGCCCCCGCCGCGGCGTAGACCGCGTCCACCTGACCGGCACCCTTGCGGGTGAACCGCCAGCCGTCACCGTGGTAGAGCTTCTCGGCCGCCCTGACGTGGGTGTCGAGGAGTGGGTCGCCCGTGTGGGCGAGCGCGTGAGACCGCACCTGCTCCGCGAACCCCATGCACACCGCCGCGACATTCCCGCTGATGGCCTCGACGTCCACCCCGCGCGGAGGCCAGCCGGGCCGCTCCGACATCGCCGCGGCAGCCACGGCGGCCGGACCATAGGGGAACCATCCCAGCGCCTTCGGCTTCACCTGCTCGACGAGCCCGGGGAGCGCAGCGCTCATGTCGCTGATGGCAGTGCGCCCCTCCCACGCCGCGACCGGGTCGATGCGCACCCGATCGCCGTCGACCGCCGCGGCGTAGAGCGTGGCGTGCAGCTCGTCCAGCGACACGTCGAAGCACAGGGCGACCCGGTCCCGCAGGTTGTCGAGCCCGACGTCGTCCTGGCAGCGTTCCCACTCCTGCAGGTCAATCGCCGGGTTCAGCAGGTCGACACGCCGGCAATGGACCTCGGTCAGGAACGAGGCGAGCTGCTCCCCCCCGGCAGCCTTCGCTGCCCGCGCCTCGCCGAGGAGGTTCTCGATCATCATCCGGCGACCGAGGCTGGGATTCGCCATGGCGAGCGCTTCGGGGTCGTCGGCCTCCATCGGGTCGGGCGAGGACCACTCGAAGATGCCGAGGCTCTCGTCGAGGCCCTCGATCGCCTGGTCGCGGAGGGAGTTGAGCACGGTGCTGCGCTCGTCGCCGGCGTTCGAAAGCATCCAGATCTGCGCGTCTGGCACGGCGTTCGTGGCGGGCTTCGCAGCGTTGTACGCGCTCCAGTCGTGGTGCTCCCGCAACTCGTCCATGACGAGGCGGTTGATGGTGAGCGACCGCCCGCCCTTGCGGTTCGACGCAGCAATCTTGTACCGGCCCCGCCAGACCGTGGAGAGCGTCTGCTCGCCGTTCGCGCGGCGGATCCCATCCTTCGCGATCTCCGCTGCGAGGGCGGGTAGGTCCTCGGCCAACGTCACGGCCTTCTCCCAGGACTCCTTCGCGTAGTCGAGGTTCGTCGAGGTGCCGAGCACCAGGCGCACTCGCTCCACGTACAGCCAGAACAGCGCCAGGATGACCAGGAGCTCGGTCTTGCCATTCTGCCGCGCCACCAGCACGAGGACGCGACGGAAGCGCGGCCGTCCGTCCGGCAGCAACTCGCCGGCGTGGATGACGAGCCACCGCTGCCACGGGTCGAGGGGGCGCTTCAGCACGTCACGCGCGAAGTCCTCGACGTCGAAGCCGTAGGAGGTCTCGCGCGTGAGCGAGCAGCCGCAGCCGCACGGACCGGCCGGCCCCGTCACCAGCGGCGGCGTCGAGATCCGCGGCGTGGTGCTGCCCATGACCACCGCTGTCGTCGTCACCGAACCCTCACCTTCCCGCAGTGGCAACACTGGTCGCGACTCTCGTAGCGGAGAGGCGGAGGTGGAGGCGGACGCCGATGAGCGGATTCAACGGGGACGTACGGACCATGCTCCGGCTCATCGACCTCGACCGTGAAGTAGTGCCAGCAGTGGTTGAAGTGCATCTCAACTGGCCCCCTGCTTCCGTTCCCGCCGCTCGCGCAGCTCGTCCAGTGGTGACTTCACCGGGGCCTTCTCGCCCTTGAGCACGGCCGCCCGCGCCTTCGGGGTCATGCCGAGTTCGACCAGTACCTCGAGGAACCGGTGGCCGACCTTCGCGAGGT
>JALOAM010000020.1 GCA_023228765.1 Dehalococcoidia bacterium | reverse complement strand
ACTCGGTAGGTGGAACGCAGATCGCCCTGGTAGCCGGCCAGCCAGGGCGGGACGGTGGGAGCGAGCCAGAACAGGAGCAGGCCCAGGTACAGCGTGATCAGCATCGCGGCGGCGTACGCCGGGGCCAGCGAGCGGCGGCGTAGCCACAGGAACGCGAAGAGCCCGTGCGGCACCACGAAGAAGGACCAGTGCGTCGCCACGGCGGCGAGGTCGATCGCGTCGATGCGCCACGGGGTGAAGAACGCGCGCTGGAGCTGCTCCGTAGGCACATTGCCCAGGAACATCCCACGGTCGATGGAGATGACGTATTCCGCGCGCACCGTCATGCCGAGGTCGTCAGCGAAGGCGCGCAGTACGGTGTAGAGGTAGATTCCAGCGACGTAGAAGAAGAGCCAGCGTTCGGTCTGGCGGGACCGGATCACCGGCCACCACCACACCAGTGCCACCGCCGGCAGGGCGAGGCTGGGGAGCGGATGCGGCTTCCAGTACCCGGCGAGCAGGACGAACGCGAGCACGCCGAGGCTCACGTACCGCGCGAGCGTACGCAGGCTCCACGGACTCGCTGGAGCGTGCCCGGGAGTGCCCGATCCCTGGCCGCGGTCGCGCTCGCCGTCGCCAGCCTCGTGTGGCTGTGGCGCGCTGCCGATCCAGGGTCGGTATGGCCGTTGCTGGAGCGTGCTCATCCGCCGACGCTTCTCCTCGGCCTCGTCTTCCTGGCCGTCTCACTCGCCCTGAAAGGGCTGCGCTGGCGGGCGATGCTGCCCGCGCCGCAGGAGGTGAGCCGACTCGAGGCTCTTCGGATCTTCCACGTCTCTATTCTACTGAACAACCTCTTGCCATTCCGTGTCGGCGATGGCGCTCGCGTGCTATCGCCATCGGTCAGGAAGGCGGCCACGCTCCAGCAGGCGCTTCTGGTACTGGTGGCTGAGCGGATCATCGACGGTCTGGCCTTAGTAGCCGTAGCGATCGTGGTCTTGCCGGCGTTTTTCCAGGCAACGGGCCGCCAGGCAGTCATGGACGGCCTCACAGCCCCCGGAAACGGCTCTCTACTGCTCCTCGCCGGGGTCTTTGTGGGCGGATTCGTTATCCTCGGAGTGGCCGCACGCGTCCGCTGGAGGGCGATCCGGAACCTGGTTGTTACGCGATTGCAATCCCTGCGCGTGGACGCGCTCGCCATCGTGCGCCAGCCACCGAGGCAGCTCGCCTGGCTCGGCGTCAGCACCGCAGGAGCGTGGGTCACCACGTTCCTCATGCACTGGGCGATCCTCGACGCCCTCGGCGCGCCGGCGTCGCGGGTCGACCCGATCATCCTCGCGACGGTGGTGACCCTCTCCACGAACCTCTCGATGCTCGCGCCGGCGACGCCGGGAGGCATCGGGATATTCCACGCCGCCGCGGCTGCCCCCCTGCTCGTCGCCGGTGTGAGCTCCGAGGTCGCCGTCGCGTATGCGCTCCTCGTGCACGTGGTGAACACCGTGCCGCCCATGCTCGTGGGCGCGGCCGGACTCGGCGGACCGGTGCTCCTCGCGCGGGTGCGCGGCACGACCGAGCCACCCCCGCCCCTCTAGCGCCACGGGCGACTCCGCCGCCCTCGCAGCCACCACCCTCCGAGGATGGCGACGGCCAGCACTCCGACGGCGATCGAGCCCCAGACCGTGACCGGGTTGCTCTCCTGATCGCTGGGCTCGATGGTCAGGAAGCTCCGGTCGCCATTCACGAACGCGAGCGCGCGGTCCACCTCGACGGGGTCGGAGTCGAGGTGGGCGGCGACCTCGCGGATCAGATCCTCGGCGCTGCCGACAGGCTCGCGCTGACGCGGGTCGTTGAGCTGCCCGTAGTAGAACGCCTCGCCACCGTCGAGGACATAGATGCCCTGACCGAGCGCCGCGAGCCGCCACCCCGGATCGAGATTCCGCGCTCCTATGCTGGGTTCGTCGGTGAGGAAGAAGAGGAACTGCTCTCCTTCCTCCATGCGCGGCCCGCTCATGCATTCGAGGGGCTGACCGAGTTGCTCGATCGTCAGCGCCTCTCCTGGCTCACCGCTGAATGCGGCAGCGACTGCCACGTGAGCCCGCGCGAACGGCAGCCCCGCTTCAAGGACTTCCTCCTGGCGGACTTCGGCGACAACGACAGCCGTGGACACCTCTGAGAACGCGGCGATCCGCTCGTCGGGCTCGATAGGTGAAGGCGAGCACGCGCTCACCTCGGACGGTGCGGCAGCGAGGGCGACCGCTGCCACGAGGACGAGAGTGAGCGCGACGAGGGTGGGGCGTCGGATCACGGCGGCCTCCTCTCGGTAGGACGCGCCGACCCCGCGCGCGGTTCCTCGGGCGCCCCTCGGCGCTACGGCCGCCGGGGAGTCGAGGCCTGGTAGCCCGGAGGCTGCGCGCCCACGGACTGCGCGGCGATGATCGCGTCCATGAACTGCTGCTGGACGTTGGCGATCTCGCCCGGCGCGTGGTTCGCGAAGATCACGGAGTTGCGGCCACCCGCGGCCATGTCGCGCAGCGCGTCGAAGTACTGCGTCATCAGCACCACCGACATGATCTCGCGGGCATCGACGCCCGTGGACTGCTGCAGGGCGGCGACGGACTCCTGGTAGCCCTGCACGATCGCCTTCCGCTGGTTGGCGATGCCCTCGCCGGAGAGTCGCTTGGACTCTGCGTCGGCCTCGGCGGCCTTCACCACGGTGATGTACTCGGCGTTGGCGCGGTGCTCGGCGGCCTGGCGGAGACGCTCCTGCGCGACGATCTCGTTCATCGCGACGGCGACGTTGGCGGCGGGACGCACGTCGTTCACCAGCGACTGGACGATGGTGTAGCCGTACTCGCGCATCTTCTCCGCGAGCGTCGCCTTCACATCGTCCGCGATGTCGTCCTTGTTCTCGAAGACCTGGTCCAGCTCCATCGTCGGCACCTTCGCGCGGACGGTGTCGTAGATGAAGGACTCCATCTGCTGCTCGTGGTCCGTCAGCGTGTACCAGGCGTTCCATGCGTCGTCCTTGTTCAGGACGCGGTACTGCACCGCCAGTTCCAGGTCTACGAAGACGTTGTCCTTCGTCTTCGTGTTGATCTGCACGATGAGTTCCCGGACGCGCACGCTGACCCGCGTCACCACGCGGTCCACGAGCGGGACGCGCCAGTTGAGGCCCGGCGAGGCGATCTTCAGGAACTTCCCGAACCGCTCCACGATCGCGAACGACTGCTGGCCCACCGTGTAGAACCCGGTAAGCAGCAGCAGGACCAGTACGACGGCAACAACGCCGATCACGCTCAGTAGTACAACCATGTGCGGACGGTAGCACGTCCGTGCTACCTCGTGTGGGACGAGGGTCCGAGGGGGCAGCGTCCGGGAAAGCCGGAACAGGGCCGCGCCAGAGCGCGGCATTGCCCAGTCGCGGTATGCTTCCGCGCGGCGACGGGGCCCGAGTGCCAGGCGTCGTGTCCGTCCAATCAAGGCGCCCAGGCGGCCCGTTCGAGGGCCTCGAGCGGCTCGATGACGGCACAGACCGCCGGTGCATCGACTCGCCGCGGCACCGCTCCGCGCATCCAGTCCCCCACGTCGGGGGGAGGTGCGGCGCGAGGGGTGTCCTCTGTCATCGCACCTGCAAGCGAGGGAGGCGCACTTGGCCGACGAAGTGATGGAACTGACGGACGAGATGAAGGCCGCGATCGGCAAGTCCGGCGAGCCGACGACGTACGAGGTGACCAGCCTGGGCATCCGCACGTTCTGCCGCGCCGTGGGCTACGAGGACGGCATCTACTTCGACGACGAGGAGGCCAAGAAGGCCGGCCACAAGTCGATCATCGCGCCGCCGGGCTACCTCGGCATGCCGGTGTGGAACCCGAACGGCCCGGCCCGTCGCGCGGACTTCTTCAAGTCCCCGTTCACGCGCAACCTCAACGGTGGCACCGCCGTCGAGCCGCTGGAGCACGTCTACGCAGGCGACGTCCTGGAGGCTGTGACCACGCTGACCAGCGTGGAGATCCTCCCGTCGAAGGCGTACGGCCAGCTGATGGTCCGCAAGACGGAGACCGCCTACAAGCGTCAGTCGGACGGCAAGGTCGTGGCGAAGACCCGCGGCACCAGCCTGTCCTACTAGGTCTGAAGGGAAACACATCGATGGCGATCAGCGCTCAGACCTTTGACGGCGTCTCGGAAGGCCAGGAGTTCACCCTGGAGGAGGCGACGGATTCGCAGCGGCTCGTGATCTGGGCCGCCGCTTCCGGCGACTTCTACCAGATCCACTACGACGACAAGTTCGCCAGCAACAACAAGCTGCCGGACATCATTGTCCACGGCGCCCTGAAGGGCATGTGGGTCGGCAAGATCCTGGACCAGATCGCCGGCCGCGACGGCTGGGTGAAGGAATGGGATGTCGCTTACCGAGCGATGGACATCGCCCGGGAGCCCATCACCGTCTTCGCGAAGGTGACCGGCAAGCGCGAGGAGAACGGCGAGAAGCTCGTCGACTTCGAGGTCGGCACCCGGAAGGCTGACGGCAGCGTCACGACCCCGGGCACCGGCACCGTCCGCCTCCCGTAGGCTGCGGTCCGCACGACTCGAGGAGCCCGGCGGCAACGCCGGGCTTCTTCGTGTCCACACTCCGAGGGCAGACCCGGGCGCCCTCACCCCAACCCTCTCCCGCTTCGCGGGCGAGGGGGCCGGAAACGAAGAGGGCGACATCGGATCGCCACGGCGTGCGAGCGGCTTACGCGACGACGCCCTCGACGCGGTGGCGGCGACTAAAGGCGATGGCAGCCGCGGTGCCGAGGATGGCGACGGTCATTCCGAGGATCACGATGAGCCAGAGGTGGTCACTCGCGCGCTCGCCGAGGAAGACGAAGAGGAGCGTCTGCGGCGCCGAGCCCAGGACCGACGCGAGCAGGAACCGTGGATAGCGCACGCCGGTGAGGCCGGCTGCGTAGGACACACCGTCGAAGGCGAAGCCGGGCATGAGGCGCAGCGCGAACACCGCGCCCACGCCATACCTCGAAATCCAGCGGTCGAGCGTGTCCAGCCCCAGCCGGGTCGCCAGCCATTCCACCCGCCGCCGCCCGAGGAAGCGCGCGACCCCGAAGCAGAGACTGGCGGAGATCGCGTACCCGGCGAGGCTCACCACCACCCCACCGACGAGGCCGAACGCGAGCCCGTTCGCGAACACGATGACGAAACCCGGGATCGGCAGGAATGCCGCCTGCACCACCATCACCGCGATGGACGCGACCGCCGCCCACGCCCCGAACCCCTCAAGATAGTCGCGCAGCGCGCCGGCGTCGCCTCGGACGATGTCGCCGCTGACCCCGGCGACCTCCTGCTCGACCGGCGTCGGTGCACCGAGGATCACCCCCACCCCGACGTACGTGAGCACGAACAGCCCGAGGGCCAACACCGGTACGGAGGGCGTCTGGTTCACACCCCTCAAGCTACCGTTCCACCCCCGCAACGTCACCGGCACGGCCCGATCCGTCGTCGGCTGCCCTTGTCGCCTTACGATGTAAAGATTACTGTGCGAGCCGCGGCAAACACGCCGCGCGAGCTCGCCTGACCCGCCAGGAGGATTGATGACGACTGACCGAGCAGAAGTCTTTGAGTGGCTCGCGAGCGGGCCTCGATGGGGCCGGCTCGCCACCATCGGACCGGATGGCTTTCCTCACGCGGTCCCGCTGAGCTTCCTAGTCGAGGATGACAGCGTGCTCATCAACCTCAGCGGCCAGCGACTCGCGAACGTGCGACGCAACCCGAAGATCTGCTTCGTCGTCGACAGCGGCTCGAGTATGGCGGACCTCAAGGGTGCCGTCCTGCAGGGCACCGCGGAGATGATCGAGGACTACGACGAGCGCGTGCGCCTCGCACAGGCCGGTGCTCGCAAGCGTGGCGTCGCCGAGGCCGACCTCCCGACCTCGGTCGCCGAGGACCGGTACTACCTGCGCCTGAGGCCTCAGAAGATCGCCACCTGGGACTACGCCAGGCGCTAATCGCCTGCTCGCGTCACGCCGCCCTCCCCGGCGCTCGCGCGGCGCGCACCGCCCGCATGGCACAGACGACGAAGCCCGGCCAGCAGGCCGGGCTTCGTTCGTGTGACGTCGAGAGTGACTAGGCGGAGATGAACAGGGCCTTCGCCGCCGCGTCGGCCACCTCGTACAGGGGAGTACCCCACAGGCCGAGGACGACCATGACCACGAACAGCGCACCGGTCACCAGGTAACCGGTCGGCGTGATGCGCCAGCGGCCCTCGGCCAGCGGCTCGTACAGGTACATCTGCTTGATGACCACGAGGTAGTAGTAGAGGGAGACCGTGGAGGCCACGACGGCCACGACCACCAGCCAGAGGTACCCCGCGTCAGCCACCGCCTGGAACAGGATGAACTTCGTGAAGAAGCCCGCCAGCAGCGGCATCCCGGCGAGAGAGAACAGGCCGGCAGTGGTCACCAGCGCCAGGTAGGGGTTGGACTGCGCCAGACCCTTCAGGTCCGTGATCTCTTCCTTCTGCTCCCGGTTGTAGAAGTGAATGATGGCGATGAACACCACGAGGTTCGTGATCAGGTAACCGCCGAGGTGCACGAGCAGCGCACCCGCCGTCTCCGAGCCCTTGTCGGTGGACAGCGCAGCCACGGCCATCAGCAGGTACCCGACCTGCGCGATCGAGGAGTACGCGAGCAGGCGCTTCAGGTTGTGCTGCTGGAGGGCGACGAGGTTGCCGATCACCATCGTTACCACCGCCAGCGACGCCAGCATCCATGCCCAGTCGTCCACGGCCGGTAGCAGCGGACCCGCGAACCAGCGGAGGAACAGCGCGAACGTCGCCGCCTTCGAGGTCGTGGCGATGTACGCGGTCACGGGCCACGGGGCGCCCTCGTACGCGTCGGGGGCCCACATGTGGAACGGGGCGGCGGAGGCCTTGAACGCGAGGCCGCTCACGATCATCACGAAGCCGAGCAGCAGCGCCAGCTCCATGTCGCCGGAGCCGCCGGTCAGCGCCTCGCCGATCTCGGAGTACTGCGTCGAGCCGGCGACGCCGTAGAGCAGGCTCAGGCCGTACAGCAGCATCGCCGAGGCAACGCCACCGAGGAGGATGTACTTCAGGACGGCCTCGCCCGAACGCGGGTCGTTCCGCGCCATCGACACCATCACGTAGAGGCTGAACGAGAGCACCTCGATGGCGAGGTATGCGGTCAGGAGGTCGCGCGCGGCGGCCATGTAGATCGCACCGATGGTGGAGAGCAGCAGCAGGCCGAAGAACTCGCCGACGTGGTTGACGTGCTCCTCGATGTACTCCCACGAGCCGAGGATCACGACCGCCGTGGTGCTGATGAAGAGCAGGCGGAAGAACGTCGTGAAGTCGTCCACCTCGACCAGGCGCGCGAAGTCGCCCTGGTCGTTCATGAGCAGGACCGTCGCGACCGCGGCACCGCCGAGGCCGATTAGCGAGAGGAACGGGAGCGCCCGGTAGCCGACGTTGAACTCGCGCTTGAACGCATCCACGAAGACGACGGCCAACGCCGTCAACGCGAGGATGATCTCGGGCAGCAGCAGTTCGTACTGCATATTGAGCGGGTTGCCGAGGATGTCGGTCACTGCGCTGCTCCTACTGCCGCGTTCCTACGCCGAGGCGTCGCCAGCCCTCGAAGGGTGGAGATGCCTACAGGTTCGCAATCTGGACGATGGAGGGGCCGATGCGGTCGATCCAGGGCGACGGCCAGAGGCCGAGCGTGAGGATCGAGATCGCGAGCATGGTGGCGCCCGCCCGTTCCATCATGGTGATCTCGTGCAGGTGGTTCCACCGCGGGTTCATCTCGCCGAAGAACGACTGCGCCATCGCCCTCATGAGGTACGTGGTGGTGATCGCGGCCGTCAGCACGGCCAGGCCGCCGACGATGGGGTACGCGCGGAACGCGCCGATGAAGATATGCAGTTCGGCGATGAACCCGCTGAGGCCCGGCAGGCCGAGCGAGGCGAGCGCGGCGAACAGGAAGAGCATCGTCCAGATCGGCATCTGCTTTGCCATGCCGGAGAAGTTCGGCAGGTCGCGGTTGTGCGACTGGTCGTACAGGCCACCGATGAGGAGGAAGAAGAGGGCCGTCATCAGGCCGTGCGCAGTCATCTGGAGGACGGCACCCGTCCATCCGATCGAGTTGTAGACGCCGAGGCCCACGAACACGTAGCCCATGTGCGAGACGGAGGAGAAGCCCATGAGGAGCTTCATGTCCGACTGCCGCAGCGCGGAGATCGCGCCGTAGAGGGCAGCCGTGATGCCGAGGACCACGAGCGCGGGACCCCAGAACTCGCCACCCTCCGGCATCATCTGGAAGCCGAGGCGCAGGACACCGAACGCGCCGACCTTCATCAGCACGCCCGCGTGGAGCATGGAGACCGCCGTGGGCGCGGAGGCGTGGCCGTCCGGCGACCAGGAGTGGAACGGGAACATCGCTCCCAGGACGCCGCAGCCGATGGCGACTAGCGGGAACATCACCAGCTGGAAGTCGCGGCTCTTCTCCGCGTTCAGCAGGACCTCCATGTCGAAGGTGCCCGCGCCAACCTCGGTGAACAGGGCGAAGATCGCCGTGAAGATGAAGATGGACCCGGCCATCAGCATCATCATCAGCTTCATGCCGCCGTACTCCTTGCGGGTGGAGCCCCACACGGCGATGAGCTGGTACATCGGCAGCAGCGCGACCTCGTAGGCGAGGAACCAGAAGAAGAGGTCCAGCAGGACGAACACGCCGAACACACCGGCGGTCACCAGGTACAGCAGGATGAAGAAGTCCTTCATCCGGTTCTGGACCTTCCAGGACACCCACGTGCCCGGGACCACGACGATGCCGGTGAGCAGCACGAGCGAGGCCGTGATGCCGTCGATCCCGACCTTCAGCTGGATGCCGTTCTCACCGAGGAACCCGACGTTCTGCATCCAGTCGAAGGCGAGCACGCCCTCGAACTGCGAGCCGTCGACGAAGGAGTAGGAGACGAAGGTGTAGACGGCCATCGCGAACATCGCGAGGCTCGAGAGCCCCGTGAGGCCCATGATCAGGGCACGCTCGCGCGAGGGCACCGCCATCAGCAGCGCGGAGGTGCCCAGGGGCACCAGGAAGAGTGCGAGCAGGACGTAGCCGTCAGATTCGGTCATCGGTCCCAGTCCCTGCCTTCTCTATCCACCGATGGCGACGAGCGTCAGCGCCACGATGCCGACAGCCATGCCGAGGGCGTAGTTCGGGATCTTGCCGGTGTGGAGGAACTTCAGCCGGTAGCCGAAGTACCCGAACGTCTGCGCGCCGCCGTCGACGCCCGTCTCGTTCACGATGCGCTTGTCGAACCAGGCCACCGCACCCGCGAGGCCGAGGATCCCCCGGTTGATGATCGCCTGGTACATGTGGTCCATGTACCAGCGGTTGACGAGGAAGGCGTGCAGGTCCGGCGCCCAGCCTCGGGCGCGGCGTGCGCGCTCGGCGTCACCGTGCCAGTAGGCCCAGCCGATGATGACGCCGATGACGGACATCGCCGCGGCCGTGCCGGCGAACACCCAGTCGATCGAGGTGAACTCGTGCGGGTGGTCGATGAAGACGAGGTAGCCGATGCCGCCGGCGAATCCGAGCGCCTCGCCCACCTGGTCGAAGACGAAGAACCCGGCGATCGTCGCGAGGAGCGCGAGGAAGACCAGCGGGCCGGCCATCGACGGCGGTGACTCGTGCGCGTGGTCGAAGGCGTGCTGGTCCTTCGGCTCGCCGAAGAAGGTCAGCATCACGACGCGCGTGGTGTAGATGGCCGTCAGCATGGCCGTGCCGGCGAGCACCGGGTACGCCCACACGGGGCCGTCTGCCTCCAGGAAGTGGAGGATCTCGTCCTTCGAGAAGAAGCCCGCGAAGATCGGGATACCCGACAGCGCGAGGCTCCCGATGATGAACGTCACGGTGGTGATGGGCATCTTCTTCCGCAGTCCGCCGAGGCCCTCCACCTCCTGGTGGTGGGTCGCGTGGATCACGGAGCCGGAACCGAGGAAGAGCAGCGCCTTGAAGAAGGCGTGGGTGAACAGGTGGAACATGGCCGCGCCCACCGCGCCCACACCGAGCGCGACGAACATGAACCCGAGCTGCGACACCGTGGAGTAGGCCAGCACGCGCTTGATGTCGTTCGACACCAGGCCCTGCGTCGCGGCCATGAAGGCGGTGAACAGGCCGATGTAGAGGACGACGTCGCGAGCGATGAGGACCTCGGCGTAGACGGGCGAGAACCGCGCGACGAGGTAGACGCCGGCCACGACCATCGTCGCGGCGTGGATGAGGGCGGAGACGGGGGTCGGGCCCTCCATGGCGTCGGGCAGCCAGACGTGGAGGGGGAACTGCGCAGACTTACCGATGGCGCCGCCGAACAGCATGATCATCGCGACGGTCAGGTAGGTCTCGCCGATCTGGCCGGACGTGGCGGCGGCGATGATCTCCTGGATGTCGAACGTCCCGGTCGCCCGCCACAGCATGATGATGCCGATGAGCAGGCCGACGTCGCCGATACGGGTGGTGACGAACGCCTTCTTCGCGGCCTCGGCGGCCGACTGGCGCTCCCAGTAGAAGCCGATGAGGAGGTAGGAGGCGAGGCCCACGCCCTCCCAGGCCAGGTAGAGCTGGATGAGGTTGCCGGAGAGCACCAGCGTGAGCATGGCCGCCACGAAGAGCGACAGCACCGCGAAGTACCACCCGTACCGCGCCTCACCCTTCATGTAGCCCGTGGAGTAGATGAGCACCATCAGCGCGACGATGGTGACCACGGGCAGCATGACCATGGTGATCGCGTCGACATACGTCGAGAACTCGATGATGAAGAAGCCCTGGCCGATGTTGACCCAGTCGAAGGCGTAGACGTTGGTCCCCTGCGGCTCGTAGTGGCCGTGGTTGAACGCCTGCATGAAGTCCGCCATCAGGACGAACACGAGGGCGACGACGGTGAGCATGCCCAGCACGGCGAGGAAGTCGCCCCGCCGAGGCATGAGGCCGTTGAACAGGGCGATCAGCACGAAGAGCGTCGCCGGGATCGCCGGCAGCACCCATGCCTGTTCCATGCCCATACGGGCCCTCCCCTTAGTACGCCCGACCGTCGCGCCACAGCGCGTCCGGCCAGCCCATTACCACTTGAGGCTGTCGGCCTCGTCCACGTTGGCGGTACGGCGCTCGCGGAAGAGCCGCAGCACCACACCCAGTGCCAGGCCGACCTCGGCCGCGGCGACGGCAATCACGAACAGCGCGAAGACCAGCCCGCTGAAGGCGTCGGCATCGAGGTACGTCGCGAAGGCGATGAAGTTGATCGACACGCCCGCGAGCATCAGCTCGACGGCCATCAGGATCAGGATGGCGTTGCGGCGGGCTAACACCCCGTAGAAGCCGATGGCAAACAGGATCGCGGAGAGGACGAGGAAGTTCTCGATCGGGATCACGAGCGGGCCTCCCCAGCGCGCTCCGCCTCGGCGCGCTCGCGGGGCGCCTCTTCGGCGCGTCGGGCGTTGATGAACGCACCGGTGAGGGCGATGTCCAGGAGGACCGCCACCACGATCACCGGGACGGAGAAGTCACGGAAGATGCGAGTGCCGAAGTCGACGAACGGCACCACGTTCGCGGTGGGGTCGCCCCACTGCGCGTCCAGCAGTGCTGCCACGAAGAGGCTGCCCATGATCGCCGCGACGAGGAACCCGAAGGGCTTCTGCGAGCCGTCCGTGACGATCGGATCCTCCGCGGCGTTGGTCATCATCAGCGCGAACAGCAGCAGGATCACCACGCCGCCGCCGTAGACCAGCACCTGCACCAGCGCGATGAACTCGGTCATCAGCAGCAGGTAGATCCCGGCGACGCCGAGGAGCGTCGCCACCAGGCAGAGCGCCGCGTGGACCACGTTATCCATCAGCACGGCGCCCAGCGCCCCGGACACCACGACGATGGCCGCGAGGTAGAACACGAACTCCGGACCGGAGATCACGTCCGAGAACAACAGCGCGAGGAGTACGACGAGCACCGGCGTCGCCACGATCGCAGCGACGGTGCCGCCTGCGACGATGACGCGGTCGAACTGCGACGGGAGCGGTAGTCGGTCGAACACGCGGATCCTCAGTTCAGTCAGCCCAGCGCGGAGGAGTAGTGGTCCTCCGACGCTGATCCGTCTGCTCTCCACAACCCTGGCCGAGCGTCTCCGCCCGGCCCGCTGCAAGCACCCCAGACCCCCGGGGAGTCACCCCCGGCGCGTCCGAGCCTCGTATGTGTTAGCGGGTTCGCGACTTACGCGCTTCCCGCTGGGAGTAACGCCTCGGTACGTGGCCTATTCGGCCTTGACCGCGGCGGGGTCCTCGTTCGCCTGCCCGATGACGGGCACCCACTCGTTGATCTTGCCGGCGCGCGACTGCGACAGCAGCTGCTGCAGGTCCATCGTGAGATCCCGGCGGTCGTAGACGGACGTCTCGTGACCGGTCCAGGTGTTGTTCATCGCGATGGCCTCGAAGTTGCAGACCTCGACGCAGATGTTGCAGCGCATGCAGCGCCCGTAGTCGATCCAGAACTTGTCGATGATCTTGCGGCGGGACGAGTCCCCACCCAGCGACTTGTGGTTGGGGTTGTCCTTCATCAGGACGGTCATGCACTCCACCGGGCACGCGCGCTCGCACGCGTGACAGCCGGTGCAGAAGGGTTCGTCGATCTCGTGGTCCCAGAGGAGCAACGGGAACGCGCGGTCCGTCTTCGGCAGTTCCTTGTGCACCACGGGGTAGTCCCGGGTGACCGGCTTCCGCATGAAGGTGGACAGCGTGGTCAGCATGCTGCGGGCAATGCCGTTCATACTCGAGCAGCCTCTCCCTGCATCACGGGAGCCGTTCGCGTGGCGGGCACGCGCGGCCGGCGCTCCACGGCGCGGCTGGTGGCGGTGACCAGCACCGCGCATCCGATGAGCCCGGCGACCAGCAGGACCACCTCGTGCCATCCGTTAACCAGGACGAGGCCGTTGACCAGGACCTGCACCAACGTCAGCGGCAGCAGGACCTTCCACGAGTACCCCATCAGCTGGTCAATGCGGAGACGCGGCACGGAGACGCGGATCCAGACCACCACGAAGAAGAAGAGCAGGGCCTTGGCTCCCGTGAGCACGAGTTGCAGGCCCACGCCCACCTGGTCCCCGAACGGCCAGATGTAGCCGCCGAGGAACATTGAAGCGAAGACAATCGACATCACGAAGATCGCGGCGTACTCGGCCAGCTGGAACATGGACCAGCGGATGCCGGAGTACTCGATGAACGGACCACCGGCGACCTCTGACTCACCGACCGGGATGTCGAACGGGGAGCGGTTCAGCTCCGCGAGCGCGGCGATGAAGAAGATGAGCGCGGTCATCGGCTGCCACACGATGAACGGCACCTTGTCCTGCTGCTCCACGATGAGCCCCAGGTTGTAGGTGCCCGCGAACATCGCGAGGGCGACCACGCACAGCACCAGCGGCAGCTCGTACGAGATGCTCTGGGCGACCGAGCGGAGCGCGCCCAGGAGCGCGTAGCGGTTGTCCGAGCCCCAGCCGGCCATGATCCAGCCGATGATGCTGAGCCCGGAGACGGCGACGAAGTAGATCAGTCCGAGTTCGAGCAGCCGGATGTTCCAGTCTGCCATGAACGGCGCGATGACGAAGGTCATCAGCACCGGGATGAAGACGAAGAACGGCCCGAGCTCGAACGTCCACGGGTCCGCGGACTTCGGGCGCAGGTCTTCCTTGCCCACCAGCTTCACGGCGTCCGCCACGGCCTGCAGCAGGCCGAACGGGCCGGTCTTCTGCGGACCGATGCGCTGGTTGAACCGGGCGACGATCTTCCGCTCCAGGTACGTGTAGCCCATCACCACCACGGTGATCAGCACCACGGCCAACTGAAGCCGGATGAAGGCGTCCAGCCACGGGTTCACGTTATTGAAGCCGAAGAGGTCCACACCCATTACCGGTCAACCTCACTCAGCACGATGTCGATCGAGCCCAGCACGATGATGGCGTCAGCCACGTACTGGTTCACGGACATGTCCTTCAGCGCCTGCAGGTTGGACAGACAGGCGGAACGCACCTTCAGCCGGTACGGGCGGTTCCCGCCCTGGCTCACCATGTAGATGCCGTACTCCCCGCGCGGGGCCTCCGTGCGGATGTAGACCTCGCCGGGAGGGGTGCGCAACATGCGCGGCATCTTCTCCGGCATGATCGGCCCGTAGTCCGGCATCTTCTCGAGGCATTGCTCGATGATGCGGACGGACTCCCACATCTCCTCCATCCGGCAGGAGTAGCGCGCGTAGACGTCGCCCTCCGTGCGGCTGGCGACGTTGAAGTCGATCTGGTCGTAGAACAGGTACGGCTCGTCCTTGCGGACGTCCATCGGCACGCCGGAGGCGCGGATCGAGGGGCCGCTCATGCCCCACTCGATCGCCTCCTCGGCGGAGATCACGCCGACGCCCTGCGTGCGCGTGCGGAAGATCTCGTCCTTCGTCAGCAGGCCGTCGAAGTCGTTGATGCCGATGCGCGTGGACTTCAGCACCTCGCGGACGCGCGCCTTGAAGTTGTGCGGTACGTCCCAGGCCAGGCCGCCCGGGCGGAAGTACGCGTACATCATGCGGTCGCCCGCGACTTCCTCGAACAGGTCGAGGATCTGCTCGCGTTCCTTCCACGCGTAGATGAACGGCGTGGCGAACACGCCGACGTCGATGCCGAAGGCGCCCATGAACATGAAGTGGGAGGACAGCCGGTTCAGCTCACAGAGGATCATGCGGATCCACTGCGCGCGCTCCGGCACCTCGATGTCAGCGAGGGCCTCCACCGCCATGACGTAGGAGAGCTCCGCGTTGAACGCGGCCAGGTACTCCGTACGGTCCATGAAGCCGATGCCCTGGCGGAAGTCCATCGTCTCGCACAGCTTCTCGGCCCCGCGGTGCAGGTAGCCGATGTGCGGGATGACGTCCTTCACCACCTCGCCGTCGACCTGCAGCACCATCCGGAACACGCCGTGCGTGGAGGGGTGCTGCGGGCCCACGTTGAGGAGCAGGTCCTGGGTCTCGAACTCCGTACCGTAGGTCTCGCGAGAGGCGACCATTACTCGCCCTCCTCGGGGTAGCCCATGCCTTCACCCTGCAGGATCTCGATCTCCTGGAGCGGGTGGGACTTGCGGAGCGGGAACGTGTCCGTCATGTCTTCGGGCATCAGCAGCGTGCGCGGGTCCGGGTGTCCGTTGAAGCGGATCCCGAACATCTCCGCCGTCTCGCGCTCCAGCCAGTTCGCGGCCTTCCAGACGGTGGTCGCCGTGTCCAGCCGCAGGTTGTCGTTGCCCAGCCGGGCCTTCACGGTCAGGTTGTGCTTCTTGTTCGTCGAGTAGAGGTGGTAGACGACGTCCATGCCGTCCGCCTCCAGGTCGACCGCGGTCAGACAGCGGAGGTAGTTGAAGTCCAGCGTCTCGTCCGTCTTCAGACGGCGCAGGCCGCCGATGACCTCGTCCGCCGGGATGTGGACGATGAGGTCGATCACGCCGCGCTCCGGGCGCACGGTGACGCCGGACAGCGCACGGTCGACCTCGCTCCAGATCGTTCCGGAGAGGTCATCGGGCGCCTCGACGGGGGTCGACGAATCGGTCTGGTCGCTCGTCATGCGCCGGTCGTCTTCCGCTCTTCCATGATGATCTCCTGGAGGGCGATGAACGAGTCGATCAGCGCCTCCGGCCGCGGCGGACAGCCGGGCACGTACACGTCCACGGGGATCACCTTGTCCACGCCCTGGAGGACGCGGTCGTAGCGGGTGTAGGGGCCACCGTTCGTGGCGCAGGCGCCCATGGAGATGACCCACTTCGGGTTCGGCATCTGCTCGTACAGCAGCTTCACCGCCGGGGCCATCTTCTTGGTCACCGTGCCGGCGACGATCATCACGTCCGACTGCCGGGGGGACGGCCACGGCACGATGCCGAAGCGGTCCAGGTCGTAGTGCGCCATGTACGTGCCGATCATCTCGATGGCACAACACGCGAGGCCGAACGTCATCGGCCACAGCGAGGACTTGCGCGACGCCGCCAGCACGAGGTCCAGCGGGACCTGCATCACGCCGGGCAGCGCCTGCTTGTACAGCGCCTTGCCGGGCACGAGCTCCACCGGGGTGAGGCGGGGCGCCTCGTTCGGGTGCTCGCCGGGGACGACGGGGATGGTGGGTTCGACGAGCGGGATGGTCGCCGGCTCTACCACGTCCGGGGTGGACGGGATGTCCGGTGCGTCCGTCGTCGCAACAGGTGCGATGTCGGGAGTTACCGCCATTGCAGGGCTCCCTTCTTCCAGGCGTAACCGAGGCCGAGGCCGAGGATGGCGATGAAGATGACCATCATCCAGTAGGCGAACTGCCCGATCCCGACGAAGGTCACGGCCCAGGGAAAGATGAACACCGCCTCGACATCGAACACGACGAAGAGGATGGCGTAGAGGTAGAAGCGCATCCCCACGTTAGTGGACGCGCGCCGGATGGGCAGCATGCCACATTCGTAGGTTGTGCCCTTTTCTCGCTCGGCCGAGAAGGGAGCGAGGAGCCGGGAAGCGATGATCGCCGTGAGGACCATCATGAAGCCGGTGATCGTGGCCAGCAGGACCGGCACGTAATTGACGTAAAGGGCGTCTGCCTGGGGCACCGGGACTCCTCGATCAAGCGCCCCTTGCTGCCGAAGGACGCATTGCGGGCATAGGCGACCGGCCGCCGGAGCAGCCGGATCCCGTCCGGTTTCGGAACCTATCAGCAGGTCTACACAGCGTCAATGAAACCGTGAAACGCTGCACGAACCTACGGTTCCCTGGTACGTATGGTCGCCCATACACGCGTTGAGGGACAGCGCCCCCGAATCTCGCCGGAATCCAACGAGCGCCTCAGCAAGGCCCTCGGTATCCCGGCTCCGCGTAGGACGCGTCCGCTCCGAGGTCGAACTGGCCGTTCTGCTCGACGTTGAGCGTGTCCAGGCCCACCCGCGCATCCCCGCGGCAGAAGGACAGGTGCACGACTTCACCGACCTTCACCGGCGGCGGTGGAGGCGTAACCGTCACGCTGCGGCCCGGCGGCGGAGGTGTCGCCCCGGACAGCTCGAGGATGGGCGTGACCTCGGTCTCGCGCCTCCAGGAGGGGTCCGGCGCCGTCTCGTAGAACGCGCGCACGTCTTCCTCCGTCGTACCGGGCGGCACACGATACGTGACGCGGGTACTCCACCCCTGTGCGGGCGAGTAGAACGTCACGCCGTCGCGGAAGTTGTACGCCGAATGATGTCGCTCCACCTCGACGGCACCCGGGTAGAGCGGGAACGCCGCGAGGATCGCCTCGTTCGCGCGGACTTCCGGCGGCGTGCGCGTGCACCACGCGAAGAGCGCTGCCGCCGCGAGCGCGAGGACCGCGAGCATCGAGAGCGCGACGAGACGCCCTCGGGTGGTGGCGATGCTCACGAGGCGCTCCGTCCCGACGCCCACGCAAGGTGGCGCCGGGACGAGACTACTTCGAGCGTGACAGCCGGCGTTACTCCGCGCGGATCGCGACCGAGATCGATCCCTGCACGTCCAGGTCGGCCGGGTCGAGTTCGGACAGGCACGCGGAGATCACCTGGTCCGGCGGACACGCCGAGGGGTCACGCGGCGCCACGCCGGCCGACAGGACCGCGGTGTCGTCGCCCTTCGTCCACACGCTCAACGTCCCGGTGGGGCCGTCCGCGGCGTAGGCGATGTCCTCGGTCCAGCCGTCGTCCTCGAGGATCCCGCGCAGGGTCTGCTGGACCTCGACGAACGTCGGGAGGTCGGCGGCGGAGCCGAAGACCAGCACGCGACGCCCGTCCCCCACGAGGTCACCGACGGCGTACGAGCCGGTGTCCTCGATCAGCGTGACGTCCGGGAACGCCGCAGCGACGTCCTCCACCAGCGCGGAGTACGCCTCCAGGCTGGCGTCGTCCTCCGGGACCGCCTGCGTCGGGTCGACTCCTGGCGCGGTCGTGGCCGTCGAGGTGGCCTCGGCCGTGGTGCTGGCGGTGGCAGTCGCGGTCGTCGTGCCCTCCGTGGGATCGGCATCCGGACGGGCATCGTCCGAGCACGCCACGCCGAGGGCGGCGATCGCGATGGCTCCGACGACGATCAGGGATCGGAACGGACGAGGTGATGCGAACGGCATCGGATCGGCCCCCCTCGGGAAGTTCACAGGCGATTGAGCGCACCAAGGGCTGTCCTCGGCGCGTTGGAAGGAGAACGCCGCAGCCGCCGTTGTTGTTCCCGGGCGGTACTTCGCAGCGGCATCAGAATCACGAGCTGGCATGAGCATACGGACGTTATCGACTATCACGAGTGCGATGGAGCGGGATATATCCCCTAGTCTGGCGAGGGGATATCGATCGAAGCGTACCAATCGTCGAGGAGCGCCCTCAGCACTGCGAGGACGCCGGAAGGAGCGCGCGCCGATGTCGATGATGAGGATGGAGCGGACCCGTCCGCTCATCTCGCCGATGGACTCTGCCTACCCGTGGGTGGCCTCGATCTTCGCGGTCATCGTCGCCAGCGCGTTCGTCGCGCTCTCCGCGCAGGCCTACATGGAACTCCGCGTCGGCCCGGTGCCGATCACCGGGCAGACCTTCTCCGTCCTCCTCGTCGGCGCCACCCTCGGCTCCCGCCTCGGCGGGGCCGCCGTGCTCCTCTATCTGGTCGAAGGCATCGCCGGGATACCCGTGTTTTCCGGCGGCAACGCCGGCTGGGCCTACTTCTCCGGCGGCGCGACCGGTGGCTACCTCGTCGGGTTCGTGCTCGGCGCCTACGTCACGGGCTGGCTCTGCGAGCGCGGCTGGGATCGCCACGTCCTGCTGACCGCCCTCGCGATGGTGGTGGGCAACGTCGCGATCTACATCTGCGGAGCGGTCCGACTCGCGGACTTCGTCGGCTGGTCCCATGTGTGGGCCGCCGGCGTGCAGCCGTTCCTCGCCGGCGCCGCCGCGAAGATCGCCCTCGCCTCCGGCGTGCTCCCCGGTGCATGGAAGGTCCGCGAGTGGATCTTCGGGCCCACCGCTGGAGGAGGGGACGCCGCCCCGAGGATGTAGCGGCCTCACGTCACCTCGAGCAGTTGCGGCCACACCTCGGTCCGGAATCGCCGCAACTGCTCGACTTCATCCTGTACCGGCCAGAGGAAGACCTGTTGCGCTCCGGCACGAGCATAGGCAGCCAGCTTCGCAACGCACTCCTCCGGCGTGCCGACGGGGAGCTTCGCCCGGAGCTCCTCGACGGGTCGGTTCAGCATCGGCGCCAACACCTCGCGCAGGACGCGGTCGGCCTCGACCGCATCCTCAGTGACGTACGTCCACATCGTCGCGATCGCGTTGGGGAAGGACGCCGGGTCGCGGCCTCGCTGCAAGAGCAACTCGCCGAGGTCCGCCCACGCCTTCCCGAAGGCCTCGGGCGTGGTGTTGTAGCCGGAGGCCAACCACCCATCCGCCAGCCTCGCTACATGACGCAGGCCGGCCGGCGAACCCCAGCTCCCGATCCAGATCGGCGGACCGGCCCGCGCGGGTACACTCTCCCGCCTCGGTAGCGGCTCCAGCCGGAACCCCGTGGCCCGGTAGTACGGGCCGTCGTGGTCCTCGCCGCCCCAGAAGGCGCGGAGGACCTCCACGGCGTCGTCCAGGCGCTTCCAGCGCTCCTCGAACGCCACGCCGGCGAGCTCGTAGTCCCGCGCGGAGGACCCCGGCCCCACACCGACGGTGAGCCGCCCACCGGACAGGAGGTCGATCGCGCCCAGCGTCTTTGCCGTCGCCGCCGGACCTCGCACCACCGGGAGCGCCACTGTGGTCATCAGTTGCATCGAACCGCTGTGCTCCAGCACCGCCGCGAGGGCCGTCGGTCCGTCCAGCCACGGCCGAGCGAACACGAGGTGGTCATTCGCACAGAGCGTCGTGTACCCGAGCGAGGTGGCGGCGCTCGTGAACGCCGTGAGGTCCGCGAGGGTCCGCTGCTCCCCTTGCAGCGAAATCAGGGGCAGGTGGACTCCGAACTCCATGGGCTGTCCCCTGGCCTCGCGCTCCCGGCCTAGCAGCCCAGTCGCGCCGCGAGGTCGACGAGGTCGCTCGCGGCGTAGTCGTACTCAGCCGTCGGCTCGGCCTCGCGTTCCTCGCCGTACTCGAACGGCCGGGCGATGAACGCCGTGCGCATCCCGCACGCCTCCCGCGCCGCGACCAGGTCGTTGTTGTGCGCGGCGACGAGCATGCACTGTTCCGGCAGCAGCCCGAGGAGCCGGCACGCCTCCGAGTACGAGCGCGGGCTCGGCTTGTAATGCCCCGTGACCTCCGCGCCGAGGATCACGTCCCACGGCAGCCCGGCGCGCTTCGCCATATCCACCATCAGCGCCACGTTGCCGTTGCTCTGCGTCCCAATGATGAACCGCGCCTTCAGCCTCGTCAGTCCCTCGACGCTGTCCGGCCACGGATCCAGCCGGTGCCACGCCAGGTTCAGCTCGTCGAGATCGCTGGCGTCCCACCCCGTCACGCCGAGGTCGCTCACGACGCCCTCGAGGTTCTCGCGGTGCAAGACGTCCAGCGGCACGAACGCCCGCCGCCCCGCGCGCACCTCCTCCATCGCCGGCTGGTACCGCGCCCGCCACCGGTCCGCGAACTCCCCACCGTCGAGGGCGACCCCTCGACGCGCGGCGAGCGCCTCCACCTCCCGCGCGACGCCCAAGCGCCAGTCGACCACGGTGCCGAAGACATCGAACAGCAGGGCGCGGACCTCGGGGGTAGTCATGCGCCGGAGGGTACCGCTCCGCTAGCAGGGCTGGCCCAGCGCCTGGCGATCAGGTCGGCACGGCTCGCTGCGAGAAGGCGGACCGAGCACGATGAGGACTGTCCCGACGTCTTGCGGATCGCCCGAAACCGAGACGGACGCACCCGCCCCTCCGTGCCCTGTGCCCGTCTCGATGTTCAGCGGGACGCCTTCATGGTTGTAGGCACGCGGATAGCCGGCCTGCGCTCCTCGGACCGAGACCGATCCCCAACCAGAGCCGGGGTTGTAGTCGAAGGCAATCCGCACCGCAGGCTGCGCCGATACTAGGCTGTGGAGGGTGCGGTCCACCTCGCCGCCCAACACCACGGCTGGATCGCCGGACAGCACCCGCTCGTCGGCGATCTCGAATGCGCTCACGAGTCCCGCATCGTCTGTCACAGAGCTGGCCTCGTAGGCGCCGCCCACGTCGATGGCGAACGCGACAACGTCCTCCGGAAGCGTCGCGAGGATCTCCTCACGACTGAGAGTGGCTCGCGCATCGGCGCTGGAGGGAACAAAGAAGACCGCCACCACGGCGACCGCAGCGATGAGCCCACCGATCGAAATGAGGATCGCGCTGTCCGATCTTGAAACTGACATGACCGCACACCTCTAAGACCCCGACTCACCGTACAGGCTCCGCGGCAGCGCTACTAGTCAGGCAAACTGAGCCCCTCACGAGCGAGCAGCGAGTCTCCGGCACGCCGTCGCTGCCCCGAGATGGCGTCCGCCACCCCCACCCTCCCCCGCGGGGGAGGGGGTCAGAGGATCTGCTGCGCCCCACCTCGCCGCGCAGTACGATCCGATCGATGACCACAACCACCGTCGTAGTAGTACCCCAGCGGCAGGAGGGCGCCCTCTAGCGAGGTCGCGCCACCACCTGCCGCACGCCCCGGACGCCGGGGCGTTTTTGTTGCCCGACCCCCACTGAGGGCGCACTGAGCGAGGATTCCCATGACCAGCACGCGAGACGGACTGAACCCGGCAGACATGGCGTCCGCGTACGAGCCCTCGGCCGTCGAGGAAGCGCTGTACGAGTGGTGGGAGAGCAGCGGGTTCTTCAAGCCCTCGGGCGGGCGGACGCCGGACTCGCCACCGTTCTGCATCATCATGCCGCCGCCGAACCTCACCGGTGAGCTGCACATGGGGCACGCCCTCACCACCGCGATCGAGGACTCTCTCACGCGGTGGCACCGGATGCTGGGCGACGACACCCTCTGGCAGCCGGGCGTGGACCACGCCGCCATCGCCGTGAACGCGATCATCGAGCGCGACCTCGCCCGCGAGGGGATCTCGCGGCACGACATTGGGCGCGAGGCGTTCCTGGACCGCACGTGGGAGTTCGTCCGGAAGAGCCGGAGCCGCATCGCCGTGCAGCACCGGCGGCTGGGGGCCTCGGCGGACTGGTCGCGCGAGGCGTTCACGATGGACGAGGACCGCGAGCTCTCCGTCCGCACGACGTTCAAGCACCTGTTCGACGACGGCCTGATCTACCGCGCCGAGCGCCTCATCAACTGGTGCGTGGACTGCGGCTCCGCCATCTCCGACATCGAGGTCGAGTACGAGGACGAGCCCGGCGCGTTCTGGCACGTCCGTTACGCGATCGCGGACGCCGAGGGCAACCCGACCGGCGAGGACATCATCATCGCGACGACTCGCCCGGAGACGATCCCAGCGGACACCGCCGTCGCCGTGAACCCGGAGGACGACCGCTATCGCCACCTGGTCGGCCTGCGCGCGACCGTCCCGACGAACGGGCGCCTCGTGCCGATCGTGGCGGACGCCGCCGTCCAGATCGAGGGCGGCTCAGGCGCCCTCAAGGTGACGCCCGGCCACGACCCGGTCGACTTCGAGATCGGCGAGCGTCACGGGCTCGAGATCATCTCGATCATGAACCCGGACGGCACGATGAACGAGCTGTCCGGCCGGTACCAGGACATGGACCGCTTCGAGGCGCGCAAGGCGGTGGTGAAGGACCTCCAGGAGGCGGGACGCCTCGAGAAGGAGGAGCCGTACACCCACCCGGTCGGCCACTGTCAGCGCAGCGGCACGATCGTGGAGCCGCTGATCTCAATGCAGTGGTGGGTGGACGCGAAGACCCTCGCGGTGCCCTCGATCGAGGCGGTGACCAGCGGGCGGATCAAGTTCGTCCCGGAACGCTTCGAGCGCGTCTACCTGCACTGGATGGAGAACATCCGCGACTGGTGCATCTCCCGCCAGATCTGGTGGGGCCACCGCATCCCCGTCTGGTACTGCGACGCCTGCGAGGGCGTCACGGTCGCCATCCAGACCCCGACGACGTGCGAGCACTGTGGCTCCGCGGAGATCCGCCAGGACGAGGACACCCTGGACACCTGGTTCTCCTCGGGCCTGTGGCCGCACTCCACGCTTGGCTGGCCGGAACAGACGCCGGAACTGGCGAAGTTCTACCCCACGCAGGTCATGGAGACCGGGTACGACATCATCTTCTTCTGGGTCGCCCGGATGGTGATGCTCTCGCTCTACAACATGGACGGGCAGGTCCCCTTCGAGACGGTCTACCTCCACGGCCTCGTCCGTGCGCCGGACGGCCAGAAGATGTCGAAGTCGAAGGGCAACGTCGTCGACCCGCTGACGATCTCGGAGAAGTTCGGCACGGACGCCCTCCGCTTCGCGCTCCTCTCCGGCACCAGCCCGGGCAACGACCAGCGGATCACGGACGACCGCGTGGAGGCCAGCCGCAACCTCGCCAACAAGCTGTGGAACGCCTCGCGCTTCGTCCTCCAGATGGTCGAGCCGGGCGACGACCTCACCCTCCCCGCGCCCGGGACGGGGGCGATCGAGGACCGCTGGATCCTCAGCCGCCTCGACACGGTGACGGAGGACATCGACCGCCTCATGCGCGCGTTCGAGCTGTCCGAGGCGGTGCGCCAGGCGCGCGACTTCTTCTGGGACGAGTTCGCGGACTGGTACATCGAGCTGTCGAAGGTGCGCGTCCGCGCGGGAGACCGCACGGCGATCCCCGTGCTCGTCCACACCCTCGACTCGATCCTCCGGCTGCTGCACCCGTTCATGCCCTTTGTGACCGAGGAGATCTGGCAGCGCCTCAACGCCGTCCGCCCGGACCCGGACGGCGCGATCGCCCTCATGGTCGCCGCCTACCCCCAGCCCGCAGCGTCCGAGGCCCTCGCCCAGCCGGGCGACACCGCCGCGCGGCTCGTCGCCTCGAACATCGCGACGGGCGCCTCGCGCCCGCAGCCGTCGAGGAAAGACGCAGAGGCGGAGCGCCAGCTGGGCGCGGTGCAGGAGTTCGTGCGCGCGATCCGCAACGTCCGCGCCGAGAAGCGCGTCGACGCCGGCCGCTGGGTGGAGTGCTACATCGTCGGCGGCGACGCCGAGGAGACCGCGCGCGCCCTCGCCCCGTCGATCGAGGCCCTCGCCCGCGTCCGTCCGCTGCACGTCGTCGCCTCGCCCGCCGACGCCCCCACGGAGGGGGTCGTCACCTCGGTACTCGCGGTCGGCCAGGTCGTCCTCCCCATGGCCGGCCTCTTCGACCTCGCCGCGGAACGCGAGCGCCTCCAGAAGCAGATCGCCGAAGCCGAGGCCGAGGTCGCCCGCCAGGAGTCCAAGCTCGCCAACGAGTCGTTCACCTCGAAGGCCCCGGAAGCCGTCGTGGCGAAGGAGCGCGAACGCCTCGACACGGCCCGCGGCCGCCTCGACGGGTTGCGCGCGTCACTGGCTGAGATGGGGTGAGTGCCAGATGAGCATGGTGGTTGCGCTGGCCACCCTGCTATAGACTGGGAACAGGTATAGGGCCGTCCGATAAGAGCCCCTGGGCTCTTCCCCTCGGGGATAGGCGGCCCGTCTTCACGCCCTGCGACACTCGTCAGTAGTAGTGACGAGTTCCAGCACGGAAGACATCAAACTCCGACCTGATCTTGTCCTCGATGAGGACATACGACCGCAGGTCCCCGTCCTCCCACTTCCGCTTCAATGCCCACGCACAGTAGTCCGCGACCTGTAGACCTGTGTCGACGTCGTCGCGCCAGGCGGCGGTCCGCATCGAGAGGTCAGGCAGGACCTGGTGCATGACTCGACGCACGGCACTGTGGAAGCCATCACGACGCTTTCGGGTACCGATCGATGCGGCGACCACCAGCAACTCGTCCGGCGGACGAGCAATTGTTCGAGCGACATGTCGCATCAGCAGCCACCATGCGTACCGATAGAAGACCGTCTCCTCTGCACGAAGGTGTGGCTGCGCCTTGCTCTTCTCCATGATCAGCGCGTCCACGCGGAATCGATGAGGCGCGAGTATCGCGAACACCTCGTCGCGAATCCGCTGCGAGTCCTCGGTCGCATGGAAGGGGCCTGGATGGTCGATCCCACGCCACGCGAGGTCGTAGCGCAGTGCTTCGAGGTCCCGGCAGGTCGACCGATCGTCGAAGAACGTGACGGCGGTCAGGATGAAGTAGCGCGAAGCGCCGACGTTCCGAGAGAAGTCGAAGTTCCCCGACTCGTCAGCAAATAAGTGAAAACGAGCCAACCGTCTTCCGCCGTCCCCGCGCGGCGAGATTAGGCGTCCCCCAACGCATCGCGAACGGCTCGATGGCACACGAACGCTGACCCAGCGGCAATCCGACTCGGGCACACCCATCACGACAGGATGAGGTGACCATCCGCCAGCGACGCCGTCGCAGGGCCCCAGAGACAAGGGTCCCTCGACAGCGTGCTCCGCGTCTATTCCGCCAATCGCTCCTCGAGCCAGCGCTCCATGTCTGCCATCACCTCGCGGTGCTCGGGCTCGTTGAAGATCTCGTGGAGGAGGTCCGGGTAGTGGTGGATCCGCTTCACGGCGCTGGCGGCGGTGTCGTGCAGGTCCTGGCCGCGAGGGCCCTCGCCGAGGGGTGAGGCGTCGCCCACCATCACGAGAAGCGGGAGGGTGAGCGTGCGGGCGCCCTCCGCCGTGCGCTCGGGGATGCCGCGCATCGCGTCCAACGTCGTCTGAGGGCGCTCGCCGAGGTAGACGAGCGGGTCGTTGCGGTAGTCCTCGGCGACCTGTGGGTCGCGGCTCAGCGTGTCGGCCAGTTCGAGGTTGGCGGGGCGCTGCATCCTCGGACGGTCGGGGAGCTGGATGCCGCTGCCGGAGAGGACGAGACCGTCGAGCTCGGCCTGGTGTTTGATCGCGTAGGCCGTGGCGATGCCGCCGCCCATCGAGTGCCCGACGAGGAAGAGCGGCTCCTGCTGTCGCTGCCGCACGAGGTCGTAGAACGTCTTCAGGTCGCGGAGGTAGTCGTCGTAGTCGAGGATCTCGACACGGTTGCCCTCGGACTTGCCGTGGCCACGGTGGTCCAGCGCGTAGATCGCGAACCCCTTCGGCACGAAGTAGTCGACGAGGTTGCCGTAGCGGCCGGAGTGCTCGGCGTAGCCGTGCGCGACGAGGAGGATGGCGCGGGGCGCGTCGTCGGGGAGCCAGCACTGCCAGTAGATGCGGAGTCCGCGCTCGCCGGTGAAGTCGCCCTCGTCGTGTCGCATCGCTCACCCTCCTCGGCGCCGGGACTGTCCGAGCGCGCTCGTGAGGCGCGAGGATAGCGATCGCGCGGCAGGACGTGGGGCTACTGGTCCACGGCGGCGGTGTCGGCTCGACCCTTGTCGGAGTGGCCCAACGAACGGCCCGGCGCGATGCGGTCGCGGATCGCCTGCTTCACCACCTTAGGGTCGACGAACCCCTCGTCATCCTTGCGGTTGTAGATGACCTCGCCGTCCACGCGGACCTCAAGGATGCCGCCCTGCCCGGGCACCAGCGCCAGCTCGCGGAGTTCGAGGGCGAACGTGTTGAGGAGCTCTTGCGCGAGCCACGCGGCGCGCGGCAGGAACCCGCAGCGAGCGCAGTATTCGATCTCGACGCGGGCGGTAGCGTCCGGATTGATGGGGTTTGTCGGCATGTGCACGTTCCTTCGGCTGTGATCCTACCGTTGCCGGCACGCATCCTGAACACGACCACGCGTTGCTCACCAGCATCCTGACACGACCCTCGGAGGCCGCATGGAGATCTACGACGCACTCCGCCACCGCCGCTCGGCGAAGACCTTCGGTCCTGACGCCCCACCCCGCGAGGTCCTCGAACGGATCATCGAGGCGGCCACGTGGGCGCCGAACCACCGCCTCACGGAGCCGTGGCGCTTCTTCGTCCTCCAGGACGACGCGCGCACCCGCTTCGGCGAAGTCTTCGTCCCCAACCTCGACTCCGACAAGGCCATCGAGGCCCTCCGCACGAAGGTCGTCCGCGCCCCCGTCCTCATCGTCGTCGCGCAGCACGGCTCCCCCGACAACCCCGAGCGCGACCTGGAGGACTACGGCGCGACCTGCGCGGCCGTGCAGAACCTCCTCCTCGCCGCGCAGGCCGAGGGACTCGCCGCGAAGTGGAGCACCGGCAACATGGCGACCTCGCCCGCCGCGTTCGCCCACCTCGGCCTCGCGGAGGGCGACCGCATCGTCGCGCTGGTCTACCTCGGCTCCGCGGAGGCGACAGAGCCGGTCGCTCCGAAGCGAGGGGCCGCGCCGGTGGAGTGGCGCGAGTAGCCCAAGGGTGTGGCGATACTCGCCGCGCCCCCCTTCGCCTCCCTTGCGTTCTGTCCCCTCTCCGGTTCTGACCCCCTCTCCCGGTTTCGGGAGAGGGCGGGGGTGAGGGTCACATCTGCATCCCAATACCCCTCGGACGGTCGCGAAGCAGATCCGGAAGGGCCCCTCACCCCAACCCTCTCCCGAAACCGGGAGAGGGGGTCAGAACCGGAGAGGGGACAGAACGCAAGGGGCCTAACGGGCGATGCGTGACCAGGCTGACACCGTGCTAGGGGAGAAGCGCCGGAGGCAGTCCGGCAGACAACCAGAGCAGACCCTCACCCCCGCCCTCTCCCGCTGCACGGGCGAGGGGGCCGGAGTCAGAGCGCCACGGAACGGCTACTCCTCGCGGAGGGCGGCCTCCACGTCGCGGATCGCCTGCTCGATGTGGGAGTCCTCGATGTAGGGCGAGTCGCCCTGGTCGCGGAGCATCGCGGCGCGCTGCAGCACGAGGGCGCGCGGCATGCCTCGAGGGGGCTCGACGCCCCAGGCGGTCAGGGTGATGAGGACGCCGTTGGGATCTTCGAGGAACACGAGGCGCTCGAAGCCACGGGTGATCTGCTCAGAACCCTGGACGCCGGACGAGGACATCTCGTGCCAGATCTGCGACATCTGGTCGAGGGCGACTGTGAACGAGAGGTACTGCATCGACCCGATGCCGGGCGAGGCGTCAGCGATGTTCACAGTGCCGGGGCGCATCGGGCCGACCAGCTGGAGGAAGGTGTCGTTCCCTCCGCAGTAGAGCATCGCCGTGATCGACTCGGGGTCGTCGCGGTTGGGCTCCACGTACAGCGGACGCAGCCCGAGGCGCTCGTAGAAGCGGATCGAGTCCTCCATGTCCCGCACGATGATCGCGGGGTAGCTGAGTCCCATCGCCTGGAGCATGCGCTCCTGCCCTTCGGTGGCTCGGTCAGTGGTCGGTTGGAGCACCTCGACGCGTCGAGGGCGCTCGGCGGAGGGTACACCGGACGCTCGGAGGCGGCGCGGCTACCGGGCCGCCGTCTCCTGGGTCGGTGTGGCGTCGACCACCAGTGCGCGGAGGTCGTCGAAGACGTCGCGGGTGCCGGCGGCGAGCCACAGGTGGCGCGGCACCTCCGGCGGGTCGAGACGCTCGATGTAGCCGCCCGCCGCGCGGATGAGCACGATGCCCGCGGTCACGTCCCAGGCGTTCGGCCCCATCTCGAAGTACGCCTCCAGCCGGCCGCAGGCCACCCCGCACAGCTCGAGGGCCGCGGAGCCGCCTCGGCGGATGTCACGCACCCGCCCGATCACGCGCGCGAACACCTCGCCCTGCTGGATGCGCTGTGCCGCCTCGTAGGCGAACCCCGTCCCGGTGAGCGCCATGCCGAGGTTGGCGACCTCGCTCACGCGGATCGGCTCACCGTTCAGCCACGCGCCTTGGCCTCGGATGGCCGAGAACATCTCGCCCCGCGTCGAGTCATACACCACGCCGACGGAGGGCTCCCCGTCCACCTCGACACCGATCGAGACGCTGAAGTCGGCGCGGCGATAGACGTAGTTCACCGTCCCATCGAGGGGATCGATCACCCACGACACCCCCGAGGTGCCGACGCGGTTCGTCCCCTCCTCGCCCACGATCGAGTCATCCGGCCGCGCCGCGACGATCCGCGACACGACGAGTTCCTCGCACGCCCGGTCCACCTCGGTCACCGCGTCCGACGGCGAGGACTTCGCCTCCACCGTGCGCGGCATGTGCAGCCGCTCCTGGTGGATACGCCCCACCTCCTCCGCCATGCTCAACGCCAGGTGGTAGATCTCGCGAAGG
>JALOAM010000019.1 GCA_023228765.1 Dehalococcoidia bacterium | reverse complement strand
GACCTCCAGCGTCTCGGTGGCGGCCGTGAAGTCGGCGACGGAGCCGTAGTGGAGGAGCTTCCCCGCATCGATCACGATGAGCTGGTCGCACGTCCGCTCGATCTCGCCGAGCAGGTGCGTGGCCATGACGATGGTGATCCCCATCTGGTGCCCCGTGCGGCGGATCAGGTCGAGCATGTCGTCCCGGCCCGCGGGGTCGAGGCCGTTCGTGGGCTCGTCGAGGAACACGAGCTTCGGGTCATGCACCAGCGCCTGCGCGAGCTTCGCGCGCTGCTTCATGCCCGTGGAGTACCCGGCGATCGGGCGGTAGCGCGCCTCGAACAGCCCGGCGTGGCGGAGCGCCTCGGACGCCCGCTCGCGCGAGGCGCTGGTCGGCAGGCCGCTGATCTGCGCCATGTGCGCGACGAACTCGGTCGCATTCACCTCGGGAGGCAGGCAGTCGTGCTCGGGCATGTAGCCGACGTACTGGCGGAGCTGCAGCCCCTGCGTCCGGATGTCGAACCCGAGCACGTTCGCGTTGCCATCAGTCGGCTGGATGAGGCCCAGGAGCAGCTTGATCAGCGTGCTCTTCCCCGCCCCGTTCGCGCCGACCAGCCCCACGATCCCCGGCTCGATCGCCAGCGTGAGCTCGTCCAGCGCGCGGACCGAGGGGTAGTGCTTCGTGAGGGCGTCTGTCTCGAAGACTGGCATCTGTGCAGACTACTCCCCGGACCATTCGAAGGGTTCACCGGCGCCTCACGGCTCGGACAGGATAGCAGTCACTGAGCTGCTGCAAAGTTCTCTGTGGAACAGAGTTTCCCGGGACTCCTCCCATCTGACTCCCCTCTCCCGGTTTCGGGAGAGGGGCAGGGGGTGAGGGCCCTTCCGGCACCCGCACTCCCTCGCCGAGAGCCTTCTCTGCGGGAAGGTGGGGGGGGTGAGGGGGAGGTCGGAGTCGGGGCGCAGCCGGAAGCGTCGGGAGGGCAGAGCCGGTGATCCTCGGTACGAGAAGGACCCGCCTCGCGGCGGGTCCTTCGTCTGTCGAACCTCGAGCGGTCGCGGGCTAGCCGCGCGGTAGGCCGAGGCCGCGGGTGGCGATGATGTTCCGCTGGATCTCCGAGGTACCGGCGGCGATCGTCGAGGAGACGCTCACGAGGTACTGGTTGGTCAGCTTGGACTTCATCGGCGCGCGCTGGTCCGCCGAGTCGTGGATCTGGCCGTAGAGGCCGAAGACCCGCGTCCCGGTGAGGGCGATCTTCTGGTTCATCTCCGAGTTGAACAGCTTGGAGACAGACGCCTCGTAGTTCGGGATCAGGCCGCGGTCCTGCATCGAGATGATGCGGAACGAGAAGTTGAACATCACGTCCGTCTCGATGTAGCGGTCCGCCACGTTCAGGCGGTTCTGGGCGTAGCCCGGAGCGCGCTGCTTTCCCTCGCTGGTCTTCAGGTACTCACGCAGGTCGTCCAGCGTGCGTCGGGACGAGACGGCGCCGGTGATGTTGGACCGCTCGAAGTCGAGCAGCGTCATGCCGACGTACCAGCCCCGGTTCTCGTCGCCCACGCGGTTGCTCGCCGGCACCCGGACGTCCTCGAAGAACGTCTCGTTGAAGTGGTGCCGGCCGCTCATGTCGATCAGCGGGCGGATCGAGATGCCCGGCGTGTGCTTGTCCATCAGGAGGAAGGAGATGCCTCGGTGCTTCGGGGCGTCCGGGTCCGTCCGGGCGAGCACGTAGAGCCAGTCCGCGAGGTGGGCGAGCGACGTCCAGATCTTCTGGCCGTTGATCACGTAGTCGTCGCCGTCACGGATGGCGCGCGTCTGGAGGGACGCGAGGTCAGAGCCGGCACCCGGCTCGGAGTATCCCTGCCGCCAGTCCACCTCGCCCGAGAGGATCTTGGGCAGGTGCTCCGCCTTCTGCTCCTCCGTGCCGTGCACGATGAGCGTGGGGCCGAGCTGGGAGACGCCCTGGCCACCCACGGAGGGCGCATCCGCGCGGGCCATCTCCATCTTGAAGATGAACTGCTCCATCGGGCTCAGGCCCGCTCCGCCGTACTCCTTCGGCCAGTGCGGGGCGACCCAGCCCTCCTGCGCGAGGGACTCCGTCCACTTCCGCGCGTCCTCGCGGCGGCCGGCGTCCTCGTTGTTGCGGTCGCGCTCCCAGTCGCCCTCGCCCGCCTTGTAGCGGTCCGGCATCTGGTCGATGACGCCCTGCACCTTGGTGCGGAAGGCGGCCTGTTCGGCGCTGTCGCTCCAGTCCATCGTTGCCCCCTCATCACTCACCGCCGCCCGCCCGAGGGCGTCCCAGCCGGGATCCACGGGAGGAGGGCGCTCGATTTCGGCGCGCGCAGTCTACGCCTACAAATGTAATGACGGGCGAAACCAACGGTGGTGTTCTGGTGCGGAGCACCCCGCGCTCAGCCGCGCCGCCCCCACGCCCGGTGCGACACGACCCCACCGAGGACCCCCGACCCCACCGCGATCAGCAGCGTCCACGCCGTGATGTCCGGCCCGTCAGCGGTGACCGCGGCGGCGGCCGCGACCGGCTCGCGGTCGTCCTCGGGCGGGCCGTCCACCACCTCTCCCGTCGAAGTCGACGGCGTCAGGAGCGGTGCGTGCACACCGGGCGAGGGTGTCCCGACGCCCGCGCCGAGGATCTCGCCACTCCCGTCGAACCAGCGCTGCACTGACTCGCCGGCCTCGGGCAGGAGGTCGGTCCCACTGCCCCACTCGACGGTGTCGACCACGACGCCGGCGGCGTCCACGAGCTCAAGCCGGTCGGCTTCGTTCCCGAGTCCGTTGCCGATCGGACCGTCGAGGCGCGCGTCCGCGTCCACCTCGGCGAGCGCGCCCGCGAGGACCACGCTCGCACCCGGCGCCACCGCGAGCGCGGAGAGCGCCGTGGCGCCGTCTGCGTCGCGCAGCACCATCCCCCCGAGGTCCACCACAGCCCCGCCGAGGTTCGTCAGTTCCACCCACTCGTACTCGGCGTCGCGCCCGGGCTGCACCGCGTCCGCGAGGACCTCGGTGATGCGAAGCGCGTCCTGGCCCTCGGCGCTCGCGACGACCGAGGGCGCAACGGGCGCGGGCGTCCTCGGCGGTGCCGTGCGAGTGCCGCCCGCGGGAGGGGTCGCGGGGGGCGTCGCGGCCGCGAGCGCCGCCGGCGTGGCGACCGGCGTCGGCGTCGCGGTGGGCGCCGCCGGGGGAGCGGTCTCCTCGAACGTCACGTCGTCGACGGCGAGCGCGGCCCCCGAGACGCTGGACGGCTGGACGAGCACGCGGACCTTCGCGCTCCTCGCCCCGGCGGGCGCCTGCACGGCGCCCGTGCTCACCGTTGTCCCCGACGCCACCACGATCGCGAGGCCGTTGCCGCCCACCACCTCGGAGTCGTCGGTCGCCATCTGGCTCCCGCTCGCGTCGGTCGAGGCGTACCAGGCGACGCGCACCCAGCCGGCGCGGACGCCCTCGACCGGTGCGAGGAGCGCGCTGGCCTCGTACCAGCGGCCCGGTGTGACCGTGACCGCCTGCTCCATCCACGCGGTGGAGGCGCCATCGGCGTGCAGCAGCAGCGAGCCGCCCGGCCCCGCATCCACCCACCCGCGCGAGGCTTTCCACCCGGCATCGCCATCCTCGAACGACGCGTTGCGCAGTACCGGGCCGATCGGCATCGCTGGCGGGGTCGGCGACGCCGTACGGGCCGGCGTCGCGCTCGTCCTCGGGGTGGCGGTGGCCCTCGGCGTTGCGGTGGGAGTCGGCTCGGGGGACGGCTGCACGGTGGGCGTCACTGCGGGCGCCGCGCCGACCTGGGTGATGGTCACGCCGTCGATGAGGAACGACGCGCCGGGCGCGTCGACGCTCGCCTCCACGACGACGCGGACGTGCATGCTGCCCGCCGGGGCGACGGCCTCGAAGGTCAGTGGCCGGAACCCCGGCGCGTCCGAGGAGATCGCCGCCGGCGGGACAGCCAACTCACCCGCGCTGCCACCCTGCGCGTCGAGGAACTCGATCCTCGCGGTGAGCGTCTCCACCCGCGGGTCGTTCTCGAGCACACCCAGGTCGAGGCGATACGAGGCGCCGGGCGTGACCGTCCCGCCGTGCCACCACTGGCTCTCGGCAGCGACCCACCCCGCCTGCTTCGCCGTCACGCGCGCGGCATCGCCCTCAGCCGTGAGCTGGGCGCGGACGCCCGACCACCCGGAGACGCCGTCCGCGAAGTCTCCGTTCGCGACGAGCGGCGTCTGCGCGGCGACGGAGGACGCGAACGCGAACAGGCCCACCGCTCCGAGGATGAGCGCGGGCACGCGAGATCGGAGCGGACGCTGGGGAATCCCCGCCATGGCCGCGGCACGCTACCACACGTGAGCAGGCGAGCCCCTCGGGGAGCCCCCTCAGAACGTGAGGCTCAGAACTCGAGGCGAGCCATGTCTTCAGTGGCGCCGAGGGCGTCGCGGACGAAAGCGACGGCGGCATCCGCGTCGAACGGCTTGCAGGTGTAGAGCACGAGCGAGAAGAAGCGGGGGCCGGACCAGAAGTAGGCGGAGATGCCGCTGTCGATCAGCGGTACGAACGCATCCCAGCCGGCGTTCGCCTCGCGGCCCATCCCGGAGGCGGGCGCATACACCACCGGCTCGCCGTACGTGTGAAGTCCGAGGTGCGCCGCGAGGTCGAGGAGGAGCTGCCGGATGGACGGCTCGTCCACCTCGACGGTCCAGTAGCCCTCGACGAGGAGTCGCTGGCGCGTGATCTCGGGGGCGAGGTCGCGGTAGGGGGTGTTGCTCACGAGGGCGCTACTCGGGGCCTTACTGGAGCCGCGCGTCGCCCAGCGGTTCCCGCGGGACGTCGTCATCGACATTGATCATGTGACGCGCGAGGGGGCCAAGGCCGTTGAGGATCTCCGCGATCTCGCGCTCGCCGACACCAGCGGCGCGGAGGCCCTCGCCCATGTAGCGGAGCCAGAGGCCGGCCGCGCGCTGATCGATGACGAAGGGGAAGTGGCGCATGCGCAGACGGGGGTGCCCGTACTTCATCGAGTAGCGCGCCTCGCCGCCGAGCCACTGCTCGAGGAACTCGGCCTGCTTCAGGCGGCCCGGTGCCATGTCCTCCGGGAACATCGGGCGCAGGTATGGGTCCGCCTCGACACGGGCGTAGAACTCGTCGACCACCCGTTCGAGGCCCTCGCGACCGCCGATGCGCTCCCAGAGGTCGGGCTGGCGGGTCGCGGGGACGCGCGGGGGTGGCGGAGCCTGGGGCGCCGGCGCGGTCTGCGGCTGCGTCGCCTGGGGCTGGATCGGAACTGGCGCCTCGCGAGCGGCCTCAGGCCGAGGCGAAGGTTCCGGCTGGACCCAGATCAGGGGGAGGCCGTCCTCGGGCATCACACACCCTTCTGTTCGAACCCGCCGCACGAGGTCACCGGCAGGCGGGCGTACTTCGGGAAGCGCTCGTCCACGTCGTGGCGGGCGCAGCGCAGGAAGACGGAGCCGCGTCCGCTCTCGATCCGCTGGGCGTGGGTGCACGCGGCGCAGAGGCCGATGGGCGCACCGAGCCTGGATCCGAGTGGCGACGTGGTCACTCATCCAGTGTACGGAGGGAACGGGCAGCGTACGGAGGAGCGGGGCACGGAGGCGGTCACCGGGGAGTCTGGCGGACCTCGACGCGCGGGGGCTTCGGAGGTGCGCGGAACCTCGCAGGAGTGGTGCGTTTCGCCCAGTTTCGACGCGGTAGCGCCGGGGCGCTACGCTCACTCTGGCGGGTGGGGTCTGGAGTCTTTGTCGAATGTTCGGACGCGTCACGCGCCGAGCAGCCTCCCCCGTCATCGCGCTGCTTACGGTCCTCACCATCTTCGCCCCCTTCGGGACGCCTGCTGCTGCGCAGCAGCCCGCGCCGACGGAGGGCACCCAGGCCCAGGTCACGGGTACTCCGCTGACCCCGGGCACCACCGCGCAGGTACGCACCCTGGATGGCTCCTGCCTCCGGCTGCGCGCCAATCCCGGCCTCTCCGCCGACCGCCTGACCTGTGTCCCGGACGGCCTGACCGTCCTCGTCATGCCTGCCACGCAGGAGGCGGACGGCTACCGCTGGCAGCTCGTGGAGTGGCGAGGCCAGAGCGGGTGGGCCGCGGACGAGTTCCTCCGCACCTACACCGGCCCACCGATCACGGACTCCTGCCAGGCCTCCACGATCTCGCCCGGGATCACCGGCCAGGTGCCCTCGAACGGTGGGTTCGGCCTCGTGGTGTGGGGTGGCGGCACGATCGCGGGGCTGGAGACGACCGCCCTCGCCGAGGACTGCGTACTGACCGCTGTGTGGGCGTCGCGCCCGGACGGCGGCTTCGTCTCCTACAACTTCTCCGTCCCGGACTTCGTCAACGACGAGTGGCGCAACATCCTCCCCGAGATCATGGACGCGGGGACGCCGCTGCTGATCGTGTGCGACCCACCGGGCGCCGCGATCACCACGCGCGCGCTCCCGCTGCCCGCCGCCACCGGCGCCGCGCCGATCCAGACCGGCTCCGCGCCCGCACCGACGTTCGACGCTCGGGCTGCCGTCGTCATCGACGAGGCGTCCGGCCAGGTGCTCTACGAGTACAACGCACACACGCCGATGCCCCAGGCGAGCCTCACGAAGATCGCGACGGCGATCCTCGCGCTGGAGGGCGCCCCGGTGGACAACTGGGTGCCGGTGAACGACGTGGACTACCGGCAGATGCCGGGCTCCAGCGTGATGGGCGTGATCCCCGGCGACTGCTTCCGGCTGCGCGACCTGGTCTACGGGTTGATGTTGCCTTCCGGCAACGACGCCGCCCTCGCGATCGCGCGGTACCAGGCTGGATCCGACGAGGCGTTCGTCCACGAGATGAACACGCTGATGGACCGCCTGGGCCTGACCGAGACGAACTTCACGGACCCGCATGGCCTGGGCAGCGAGCTGCACCACTCGTCCGCATACGACATCGCGATGATGTCGCGGTACGCGATGACGCAGATCCCCCTGTTCCGCACGATCGTCGACACAACGAGCTGGCAGACCGGCGGCCAGCGGCGGATCACGATGCGCAACGTGAACTCGTTCCTGACGCAGATCGAGGGCGCGGACGGCGTAAAGACCGGGTACACGGAGGAAGCGGGGCGCACGCTCTCCGCCTCGGCGACCCGGAACGGGCACCGCCTGTACGCGGTCATCCTCAACGACAACAACCGGTACGCTACCGCCGGAGCGCTCATCGACTGGGCGTTCGAGAACTACACCTGGCAGTGACCCGGTAGGCCGCCGCCGCAGTAGCACCCGGAGCCACCGCTGAGGATCCCCGGCCGCCGACGCACGAAGTCGTTCCGCGGCTGGGGCCGCCTCTCGCCCGCACGCGCCGCGGTCACCCGCCCCGCCGACGAGGCGCACGTGCCGTCGGCGCTCGCCCCGTCCGAGGCCACCCACTCCGAGGCCACCCCGTCGGCCCTCATCTCCCGAGGGCTGGGACGCTCCTACGGCGACGCGGCACAGATCGAGGGCGGCACGATCCTCGATGCCACCGCGCTCCGCGCGATCGGCCCGATCCACGTGAGTGACGAGCACGCGACGATCGACGTCGGCGCGGGGGTGTCGCTCGGTGACCTCGCGCGGCGCGTGGCGGCACAGGGGTGGCTCCCGCCGGTGCTGCCGGGCACGCGTCACGTCACGGTGGGCGGGGCCATCGCCGCTGACGTCCACGGCAAGGACCACCACCAGCGGGGCGGCTTCGGGCGCACCGTCGCCTCGTTCAGCCTCGTGACCGCCGAGGGACTCCAGCGCCCCGTGAGCCGGGAGGACGACCGCGGGCTGTTCGAGGCGACCGTCGGCGGGATGGGCCTGACCGGCGTGATCACCTCGGCGCGGCTCGAGGTGGAACGTCTGCCGTCGGGCGTCGTCGAGGTGGAGACCGCTCGCACGCGCGACCTCCACGAGACCATGGCCCGCCTCACCGAGGGCGACCAAGACCACCGCTACTCCGTCGCGTGGATCGACCTCGCAACGCCGGCACATCGCGGGCGCGGCGTCGTCCAGCTCGGCAACCTCGCGCTTCCCCTTGGAGGGCCACTGGAACTGGACGAGGCGCAGCGCCGTCCTCGCTACCAGCCGGGGCGAGCGCTGCCGGTGCCGCGCGTGCCGGGCCGGCGGGGCACCGTGCGGACGCCGATCGTGCGGTCGTTCAACCTGGCGTACTGGCGACGACCTCGGAAGCGTCACGCGCTGGTGCCGCTGCCCTCGTTCTTCCATCCGCTTGATGCGCTCGCCGGATGGCCGAGGCTGTACGGCGCGTCGGGGTTCCTCCAGTACCAGTGCGTCCTCCCGGACGGACAGGAGTCCGTCCTCGCCGCGCTCGCCGAGGCGTTCGCGAACGGGCCAGCGACGCCGGCGCTTGCGGTCCTCAAGCGGCTCGGGGCGCAGGGGGAGGGGATGCTCTCGTTCCCGCTCGAGGGCTGGACGCTCGCGGTGGACCTCCCGGTGGACGACGCGGAAACGTACCTCATGCTCGACCACGTGGACGAGGTGGTGGCGGAAGCCGGGGGGCGCGTCTACCTCGCGAAGGACGCCCGTCTGAGGCCGGACGTGCTGGCTGCGATGTACCCGCGGCTCGCGGAATGGCGGGCAGTGAAGGAGCGCGTGGACCCGGAGGGGCGTTTCCGCTCCGACCTCGCCGAGCGGCTGGGCCTCGTGCCCCCGAGAGGTACGAGGGCTACACCGGGTGCGTGATTGGATCGCCCTCGCACGGCCCCGGCAGTGGTCGAAGAACCTGCTGCTCTACGCCGCCTTCCTGTTCACCGCGGGCGACGCGTGGACGTTCGAGGAGCCACGGGTCTGGTTACCGATGTTCCTCTCGGCCACCGTCGCGTTCCTCGCGTTCTGCCTGATGTCCTCCGCCGGATACCTGCTGAACGACGTCCGGGACGCCGCGCTCGACCGGGCCCATCCGAGGAAGCGCGACCGGCCGATCGCATCCGGGCGACTGGAGCCCTCTCGCGTCCGGCACGTCGCGGTCATCCTCGCCCTCGCCGCCTTCTTCGTCGGGGGTGCCCTCGGCGTCTGGTTCCTGCTCGCCCTGGCGAGCTATCTCACCGCGACCATCGCGTACACGTTCGCCCTCAAGCGGATCGCGCTCCTCGACGTGCTCACCGTCGCGGGGCTGTTCGCCCTCCGCGCGCTGGCGGGCGCCCTCGCAATCGATGTCGAGGCATCCCCGTGGATCATCGTCTGCACGTTCGCCGGTGCGCTGTTCGTCGCCGCCGTGAAGCGAGAGCAGGAGCGCTGGCTCCTCGGCGACGCCGCCGGTGCTCACCGCGAGACGCTCGAGGGCGAGGCGAGGTGGCCTCGATGGGTTACCGGCATCGCGGCGGTGGCGACGGCCGGGCTGTATCTCGCCTACGCGGCGACGGCACCGAACCTGCCCGCGAGCGGCTCGATGCTCGCGACGGTGCCGCTCGTGATCGCCGCGCTCTGGCGCTATCGCACCGTGGCGCGCGCCCGCCCAGACCGGGACGCCGAGGAGGTCGCGTTCCGCGATCCGGTCGTCCTCATGCTGGTCGTCGGGTTCGTGGCCCTCGCCGTGGCGCTGCTGCTGAAGGGCTAGTCGCCCTCCGGCTCTCGCGAGGGGCGGCGGTCCGCGATGATCCAGAGGTGGCGGTCCTGCGGTGATCGGCGCGTGTGGATGACGGGACGCCCGCCCTCCAGCCGAGGGCGCACGTAACCGTTCGTCTCCACGCGGTCGTCGCGGTCCAGTGGCTCGCCCTCCTCGTCGAGGATGGTCTCGACGGTGGTGCGCTCCCGGATCTCACCCGCGCGCAGGACGCCCTCCAACTCCCGGATCGCGGGGAGGTCGATGAAGACGCCGTCCGCGCCCCCACCTCGGAGGCCCGCGGCTGAGAGGGCACCGATCGCGCCGTCGCGCTTGTTGCCCAGCGCACGGAGGGAGACGTTCGCCTCGTTGGCGAAGGTCTGCGCCCAGTCCAGCCGCATCAGCTCGGTCTGAGCGCGACGACCGAACGCGAGGATGTGCGGCATGTCCGCGTGCCGCGACATGATCGCGATGCCGGGATCCGCGTCCTTCGCGGCATGCGCCCTCACGAAGTCCACGATGTCGTCCTCGATGTCGAGGATCGAGCGCTCCGTCTGGATGGTGAGCGCGTAGCAGTAGTTCCCGTTGTCCATCGAGACCTTGGGGGAGTCCCAGAGCTGATGGCGCGTGACGCCCAGCGCCTGCGCCCAGCCTGCCGATTCCACCTCGGCGGCCAGGGCCATCGCCAGCGCCCCGGTGCCGACACAGCCCGCGCCGTCCGTGTTGTCGATCCCAACGATGAACTGCTCGGTGATCATGCGTCCTCCGGTCCGGAGCGGAGTCTACCCAGCACGGCGGGTGTCGTCAGTCGCCGCCGGGGTGATTCGCGCGCACGTGGGGGGAGGAGACCCTCACCCCAACCCCCTCCCGCTTCGCGGGCGAGGGGGTCAGAGACCTACCCGTATCCCAGCGCATGCAGGCGGTCGTCGTCGATGCCGAAGTAGTGGGCGACCTCGTGGATCACGGTCTTCTGGATCTGTTCCACCAGCTCGTCATCCTCGAAGTGACGTTCGTGCGGGCCCTGGAAGATGAGGATCCGGTCGGGCAGGACCATGTGGTAGTCGGCGCGGTCGGTGAGGGGGACACCGACGTAGAGGCCGAACAGCTCGTCGTCCGGCTCCAGTCCCGCCTCGTACAGGTCGTCCTCGGTTGGTTCGTCGCGCACGACGATCGCGACGTTGTCGAGGCGATCAGCGAACGCTCGAGGCAGCCCGGCCATCGCCTCGTCCACCACGCGTTCGAACTGGCGTCGGTCCATCGGTATGCGGGCCGGCCTAGTGCGCCTGCGCCGGCCAGAGGGTGCGGTAGCCCTCGCCGGTGATCGCGCGCCGGACCTCCAGCGCCTCCGACTGCTCCAGGTGCTCCACCACGCGGTCGAGCTCACCGAGCGCCTCGAACCCATCGAGGTCGGACAACCGCAGCCGGATCTCCTCGATCACGCCGAGTCGCCGGAGGCCGCTGACCCGCAGGGGCCAGGCCACCACGTTCACGCGCTCCGGGCGCGGGAAGTTCGGGCGCACCTCCCGCATGGAGGTCATGCGCTCCCGGATCGAGGAAGCCGGCGGCAGCGCGAACACACCCGGTCCGTCCTCCGCGGAGGTACGGAAGTCCAGGAACAGCCGCAGCGGGATCGTCGAGAAGCGGAAGACCAGGTGGTCGCGTTCGCGCACCGCGGCGCGTAATGCCCCCTGGTCGACCTGGTATGCATCATCCACCGATCCAGTTTATCGCCTCGGCTCCGCCTTCCCTCGGCATCCCACGACGCCTCGATCGGCCGGGTATGACGAGCGGAATCGGTCGCGGTGGTCTCGCGGGACAGAGGAGGAACCCGAGACGAAACCGCAATGCCAACGGATCGACAGACAACCTGAGGAACGTCGCCTCCCTGCCGATGATCCTGGTACTCAGGGTTTCCCCCAGCGGGGACGCCGGACTAGCTATTGCACGCCGCCAGACATCGGACGGCGCGAGAGGGACGGAGGCCGACCGGAATGCTCCACTCGCTCCTCGAGCGCTTCCGTCCGGACCCCCTCCGCGCCCGCGTGGAGGCCTCGATCCGCCGCGGCACCGGCCTCTCCCGCCGGGAGTGGATCCTGGGGCCGGCACCGTTGGCTCCGCGCGACCTGGAGGCGCTCTCGGACGAGATCGTGGAGTGGTGTCGCGAGCGCATGTCCGCCTCGCGCCGCCCCTACGGCATCGACCACATGGCGCTCGCCGTTGCCTGCGCCGAGCCGGGAGGCACCCCGATCGCCTCCACCACCTTCGGCGTGTTCCGCCCCGTCGAGTTCTACACGACCGACGGGATCGCGGACCGCCTCAACACCTACCTCCTCGCGCTCGGGGGTGGCGACCTCCACGAGCGGACCGGCATCGTGCGGTTCGCCGCCGCGCTCTTCTCCTGGGGCGACGTCGCCCGCGAAACCGTCTTCAACGACGAGGCGTAGCCCTCAGCCACCACGCTCACCCTCGGCGAGCGTGCGACGTGCGAGGCGTTCCGCCAGCACCTGGAGCACGCCGCCCTCGGCAGCAATCGACTCGAGGAGCATGAGCACCTCGATCCGGCCGAGGGCTTCATCCTCGCCGACACCGGCGAGCCGCCGAGCGCGCGTGACCACGCGCCACGCCTGCCGGCGCGACACGACCGACGCGACCTCCGCGAGGAGCCCGCGCGCCGTCACAGCAGCCCGCCGCCCGTCCGCAGCCAGCATGTCGCTCCCGCCTCGATCCGGTGTCGATGCCCGCTCATCGGTGGATCGTCGGACGCGGAGCGCAGGCCACCCGTCGGGAGACACCCTGATCCTGCTCGAGCGGCTGTCGCAACCTCGGAAGCTCGGAGCAGATCCGGAGCAGGCCCTCACCCATCCCTCTCCCGCTGCGCGGGCGAAGGCAGAAGCGGCGGAGCGAGGGCAGTTTGCCGGTGGGCGGACGGGACGACATCATCGATAGATGCGCGTGAGGGTCGTCGGACTGGTCGGCTTGCTGGCACTGCTCGCAGTGTTCGCGACGGGGTGCCGGGAGCAGAGCGACCCCGGCGCCACGTTCGTCCCTCGTGAGCGGCCGGAGCAGGGCGACCCGCGGCCGTTCATGCTCGGCTTCTCCGATGTGCCGCCCGAACTGACCTCGGACGCCTATGTCGACCAGTTCGACCTGGTCGCGAACTACGGCGAGGTGATCCTCTTCCAGCGTCCCTCCTCCTGGGCGCAGTTCCTCCCCAGCGCCTCCGTCTCCGAGGAGCTCCGCGACGAGGTGATCGCCGCCCGCGAAGCGTCGAGGGCACGCGACCTCTCGCTCGTCGTGGCCCTCGACCCGTTCGATCCCGGCAACCGCGGCCGCCTTGGTGGCCTGCCCGCGGAGTACGAGGGGCGCTCGCTGGCCGATCCGGACCTACGCGCCGCGTTCGTGGCGGAGGCGGAGTTCATCGCGCGCAACATGCGCCCGGACTTCCTCGCGCTCGGCACGGAGGTGAACGCCACCTACGAACGCAACCCGGAGGGCTACTTCGCCTTCCTCGAGGCGTACCAGGCCGCCTACCGCGCGGTGAAAGAAGCCTCGCCGCAGACACACGTCTTCGTCACCTTCCAGTACGAGGAGCTCCTCGGCGTGGTGCCGGAACTGCCGCCGCACGCGCCTCGGTGGGAACTCCTCGACGACTTCGGGCAGGCGATCGACCTGATCGGGGTCACCTCGTACCCCTCGTTCGCCTACCCGACGGCGCGGAAGATCCCCGGCGAGTACTACCTCCAGCTCCGCGAGCACACCGACCTGCCGGTCGCCTTCGCGGGGATCGGGTTCGCCTCAGGCGCGGGGAGGGCCGGCGTCAACGCCTCCACGGAGCCGGAGCAGCGCCGGTTCCTCCAGCGGCTGCTGGAGGACGCCTTCACGCTGCAGTCCCCGCTCGTCGTGTGGTTTGCCGCGCAGGACCTGGGCTTCGCCGCCAGCCCGCCCTACGACCTCCTCCAGACCATCGGCCTCCGCACCGCCGAGGGCGAACCGAAGGAATCCTGGACGGTGTGGGAGGAAGCCTCCAACCGTCCGCTCGACCCCGAGGCCGCGACCGCCCTCCTCGCCGAGCGCGGCACGCCCTCCCCGACGGCGACGCCCACCGAGACACCAGAGGGCACGCCTCCTCCCGAGGAGAGCCCTCCCGCGGATGGGACGCCCGAGGGCACCCCACCGCCGGAGGTGACGCAGCCGGTGACGCCGGGGCCGTAGAGCTGGCTCGGCGATGGTAGAATCTACCTACCAGATGGTAGAATAGGTTCAGCCATGAGCATGAACATCAAGAACGAGCAGACCCACGAACTCGCCCGCGAACTCGCCAGCCTCACCGGCGAGAGCGTCACCATGGCTGTCACCGTCGCCCTCAAGGAGCGGCTGGAACGTGTGCGAGGGAAGCGCGAGGGTCTGTCGGAGCGACTTCAGGCGCTCGGCCGGAAGAGTGCGGAGCACGTAGATAAGTCGTTCAGTTCCGCCGATATCGACGACCTCCTGTACGACGAGGTCGGATTGCCGAAGTGATCATCGACACATCCGCGCTCATCGCGATCCTCTGGGATGAGCCGGATGCGGTGTTGTACACAGACGCGATCGAGCGCGAGCCGAACCGCCGCATGTCAGCGGGGACTCTCCTCGAGGCCCTGATCGTCATCGATCGCAAAGGGGGGCCCGTCACGAGGGGGTTGCTGGACGAACTGCTCAGGAGTGCAGAGGGCGATGTTGTACCCGTGACCATCGAGCAGGCGTTGATTGGTGAGAACGCGCACCAGAGCTTCGGTAAGGGCCGGCACCCCGCTCGGCTCACCTACGGCGACTGCTTTGCCTATGCCCTGGCCAAGCAGACTGGCGAGCCGCTGCTCTTCAAGGGCAACGACTTCTCCCAGACCGACCTGCGCTCCGCCCTCGACGCGAACTAGCGCCTGAGGGCGGACGGACCGATCGAGCGTTACGCCTGGTCGAGCTCGAAGGCGGCGTGGAGGGCGCGGACGGCGTCGGCGACGCGGGCCGCCTCGACGACGCAGGTGATGCGGATGTCGCCGGTGCTGATCATCTCGATGTTGACGCCGGCGTCCGTGAGGGCGCGGAACATCTTCGAGGCGTAGCCGGGCGAGGTGGCCATACCCGTGCCGACGATGGAGACGGTGCCGAGGTTGTCCGCGGTGACCACCTCGCGCGCCCGGATCTCCGGCATCAGGCGTTCGATGACTTCGACGGCGCCTTCGATGTCGCCCGGCTCCACGGTGAACGTCAGGTCCGTCGTGCGCTCCTGGCTGGCGTTCTGGACGATCGTGTCCACGGAGATGCCGGCCTCCGCGAGCGGCTCGAAGATCCCGACGGCGATGCCCGGGCGGTCCGGGACGCCTCGGACGGTGACCTTGCCCACGCGGTTCTCGTGGGCGATGGCCCGGACCTTGTTCCCCTGCTCCATGATCGTCTCCCTGCGGATGATGGTGCCCGGTGCATCCGGGTTGAATGAGCTCTTCACGAAGATCTCGACGCCGTAGATCGCGCCGAGCTCGACGGCGCGGGCGTGCATGACGCGGGCGCCGGTGGTCGCCAGTTCCAGCATCTCGTCGTAGGCGATGTCGCCCAGGGGGCGCGCGTCCGGCGCGACCCGCGGGTCCGCGGTGTAGATGCCGGCCACGTCCGTGTAGATCTCGCACCGGTCGGCGTCGAGCGCGGCGGCGAGGGCGACCGCGGTGGTGTCGCTCCCCCCACGGCCGAGCGTGGTGAGGTCACCGTCATCGGAGATGCCCTGGAAGCCCGCGACGATGACGACGCGCCCGGCGGTCAGTTCGCCCTCCAGCCGTTCCGCGCGGATCGAGGCGATGCGGGCGCGGGCATGCGCCGTGTCCGTGCGGATGCCTGCCTGCGGGCCGGTGAGGCTGACCGCGTCCACACCCTGCTCGTGGAGGGCCATCGAGAGGAGCGAGCTGGAGACGATCTCGCCGGTGGAGAGGAGCATGTCCATCTCGCGCGCGCGGGGCTTCGAGGTGATCTGCGCGGCGAGGTCGACCAGGTCGTCCGTGGTGTCACCCATCGCCGAGACGACGACGACCATCTGCTCGCCCGCCTTCGCGCGCGCTGCCACCAGGCCCGCCACCCGCTTGAGGTGGTCCGCGCTCGCTACCGAGGAGCCGCCGTACTTCTGGACCGTTCGAGTCATGCTTGGGCTACTTCCGTGACCACTTCCGTACCGGCCTCGCGCATCGCGACCACCCGGGTCATGGCGTGGAGGCCATGTTCACGCGCGACCTTCGACATCGCGCCGGCGACGGCATCGCCAGCCTCGGGCGAGACGAACGCCGCCACGGTCGAGCCGCCGCCCGAGAGGTAGGAACCGTACGCCCCTGCCTCGTTCGCCGCGTCGATGATGGGGAACAACCCCGGGAACAGCTCGCCTCGGGCGGGCTGGTGGAGGACATCCTGCACCGCCGTGCGCAGCACGTCGTACCGGCGCTCGGCAAGCGCGGCGACGACGAGGGCGGCCCGGCCGATGTTGTGCACGGCCTCGGCACGGGTCAGCTGCACCGGCAGCCGCTTCCGCGACTCCTCGGTCGGCATGCTGAACTCGGGGACGAGCAGTGCCAGCCGGAGGTCCTCCGGCGGCGCGAGCCGCACGTGCTGCACCGGCCCCGTCGAGGGCTGCACCACCACCTGCACGCCGCCGAAGAGAGCCGGGATGATGTTGTCCCCGTGCCCTTCGAGTTCGACCGCGAGCTCGAGGATCGCGTCGGCGGGGCAGGCGTCCTCGGCGAGGCGGTTGCCCGCCACGAGTCCGGCTGCACGCGCCGCGGCCGACATGCCGAGGCCGCGGCCCACCGGCAGGTCGCCGTGGTACGAGACCGCCACCGGCGGCACCGGCCGGCCGAGGCGCTCGAAGACGCGCTGCGCGGCGGTTGCCGCCATCCCCTCGATCGCCGCGACCGCACCATCCTCAGCGGGCGCGCCGGGCTCGGCGAGGTGGAACGAGAGCTCAGCCGTCCACTCCAGCGCCACACCGAGGGCGTCAAAGCCCGGCCCCAGGTTGGCGGAGGTCGCCGGGACACGGACACGCACGGAGTCGGAGGGGGCGTCAGGCATCGTGATCTTCGGGTTCGTGCTGCCCGGCGCGGGACGCGCGGGGTGCGAGCGGTCGATTCTCCTCGATCCTACGAGGGGAGGTGCCGGGGGTCTATCTGAGGTTCGTGCGGCGGTGTGCCATCGAATCTTGATAGAACGAGTGTTCTGATTTAGCCTGACAGCAGAACGAACGCATGTTCTGAATCTTCTGTCTGAGTTGCCGAGGAGGCGCCTGATGCCTTCGACCACGATCCCGACTCCCGAGACCCCTCAGACTGCTGCCAGCGTTCCGGCGCGGCGTTACCGGCGGGAGGCTTCCGCCGGGCCGCGGTGCCCTCACTGCGCTGGACCCATCGTCTTCGGCGAGGGATGCAGCCTTTGCCCGATCTGCGGCTACTCGAGTTGCTCGTTGTAGTCTGAGCGTCACCGTCAGGGAGCGTTCGACCGGCGTGGGATCGGTTCGTATACTCGGCCTGAAGGGCCGGGGGGTTCATGGTTACCGATGCCGCCGTTGACCTGGAAGCGCTGACCGCGCGCGTCCGGCGCCATATTGTCCGCATGGTCTACACCGCCAAGTCGGGGCACATCGGCGGTTCGATGTCCTCGGCGGAGATCCTTGCCGTCCTCTACGGCCGGATCATGAAGCACGACCCCGCGAACCCGGCCTGGCCGGAGCGCGACCGCTTCATCATGAGCAAGGGCCACGCGACCCCCGTCCAGTACGCCACCCTCGCCGAGTTCGGCTACTTCCCTGTCCACGAGCTGGACACGTTCCGCCAGAAGGGGACGCGCCTGCAGGGCCACTCCGTGCTCGGCAAGCCGGGCGGAGTGGAGAACTCCGCGGGCGCCCTCGGCATGGGGCTCTCGTTTGGCCTCGGCATCCGTCTCGGGATGCGCCTCCGAGGGCAGGACAGCCACGTCTACGTGCTGATGGGCGACGGCGAGCAGCAGGAGGGCCAGGTGTGGGAAGCAGCGATGGCGGCCGCACACCACGAGGTCGACCGCTTCGTCGCGATCATCGACCGCAACCGCGTCCAGAACGACGACTTCGTCGACAACACCATGCGCGGCATGCCGCTGGATGAGAAGTACCGAGCCTTCGGGTGGGAGGTCCGCTCCGGCATCGACGGGCATGATCTCGCTCAGGTGGAGGAAGCCCTCGCCTGGGCGCGGGACGTCCGAGGCAAGCCGGCCATGGTGATCTTCGAGACGACGAAGGGGAAGGGCGTGTCCTTCATGGAGGACAACCCGGCCTTCCACGGCGCCCCCCCAACGGACGAGCAATACGAGCAGGCGATGCGGGAGCTAGGCGCTTAGATGACCACCACGCATGCACCTGCTGCCACGCGTGAGGCCCTCGGCCCCACGCTCATCCGTCTGCAGAACGCCGGTCACGACATCGTCGTCGTCGATGCCGACCTCGGGAAGTCGACCACGTCGAGGGCGTTCAAGGACGCCTTCCCGGACCGCTTCTTCACCTTCGGGATCGCGGAACAGAACATGATCTCCGCGGCCGGAGGCTTCGCGACGCTGGGCTTCACCGTCTTCGCGACGACCTTCGCGGTCTTCGCGGAGCACGCGTTCGACCAGCTCCGCATGTCCGTCGCCCAGCCGCGCCTGAACGTGAAGGTCGTCGCCTCCCACGGCGGCGTCTCCACCGGCGAGGACGGCGCGTCCGCCCAGTCGATCGAAGACCTCGCGATCTTCTCCTCGCTGCCCACGTTCAACGTCGTCGTCCCCGCGGACGTAGTGGAGGCGGAAGCGGTGATCGAGGCAGCCGCGAACACGCCTGGCCCGTGGTACATCCGCACCGGTCGACCCAAGATCCCGGTGGTCTACTCGGATGGGCCGCGCTTTCAGCTCGGCAAAGCGGACGTCCTCCGCGAGGGCTCGGACGTCACGCTCATCGCGTGCGGCCTGATGGTGGACCGATCGCTCCGCGCCGCCGAGGTGCTGGACCGGGCCGGGATCTCCGCGCGCGTCCTGAACATGGCGAGCATCCGCCCGCTCGACATCGACGCCCTCGAGGTCGCTGCCCGGGAGACCGGCGCGCTCGTGGTCGCGGAGGAGCACCTCTCCTACACGGGCCTCGGCGGAATGGCGGCGCAGGCCCTCGCGACACGGCGCCCCGTGCCGATGGAGTTCGTCGGCGTCCCGGAGCGCTACGGCGAGTCCGCGACCTGGAGCGAGGCCCTGGAGATCATGGGCCTCACCTCCGACGCCATCGTCGAGGCGGCCCAACGCGCCGTCGCCCGCAAGGCGTAGCCCACCCGCGCACGATCACAGCTCCGGCCCCCTCGCCCGCAACGCGGAGAGGGCTGGGGTGAGGGTCTGCTCCGAATCCCCCGACTGAGACTGTCCGGGACTACGCGCCCTCAGGGACGAACGTGCCGGCGTGGGCCCCGCGCCAGAGCGTGATCTTCACGTCGCCCCGCGCCTTCGAGGGCACGAGCTGCTCGTCGACCAGCGCGATCACGTCGGTGGCGTCGCCGTCATCGATCTCCGAGCGGAGCACCACCGTGATGCGGGCGTAGCCCTGGTCGAAATGCACGTCCACGCGTCCGGCCACCGGCGGGACTTCGTCCTCGGACGTCGCGGCAGGGAGCACGCTCCACTGCTCCGAGGATGGCGTGCGAAAGATCTGCTCGAAGCGGTAGGCGGCCACGCTAGCGAGTCTGGCCGTTGCCGCGGACGATCCACTTGTACGACGTGAGCTCGCGGAGGCCCATCGGGCCGCGCGCGTGCATCTTCTGGGTGGAGATGCCCACCTCGCAGCCGAGGCCGAACTGCCCACCGTCGTTGAAGTACGTCGAGGCGTTCACGAACACGGCGGCGGCATCCACCTCGCGGAGGAAACGCTCCGAGCGCTCGTAGGACTGCGTCACGATCGCCTCGGAGTGGCCGGAGCCATCCACGCCCGCGATGTGCGTCATCGCCTCGTCGACGGAATCGACCACCCTGATGCTGCAGTCGAGCGAGAGCCACTCCCGGTCCCAGTCCTCGGGCTGCACGGCGACGACCGTGGCCGGACCGGCGCGTCCCGCGAGGGCGTCCGCGGCGCGTCCATCGGCGTGCAGGGTCACCCCGCGCTCCCCGAGGGCCTGCGCGACCATCGGGAGGAACGTCTCGGCGACCGAGGAGTGCACGAGGAGGGTGTCCATCGCGTTGCAGACGGAGGGCCGGACGGTCTTGGCGTTGACCGCGATGTCCACCGCCATCTGCAGGTCGGCGCCCTCGTCCACGTACGTGTGACACACGCCGATGCCACCGGCGACCACGGGCATCTTCGCCTCGTCGCGGACACGGCGGATCAGGTCCGCGCCGCCGCGCGGCACCATCAGGTCGATGTAGCGCTCCGCGCTCAACAGCGCGCCCACCTCGTCACGGTCGGTCGAGTCGATGAACTGCACGATGCCGCGCGGCAGCCCGGCTGCCTCGGCCTCTCGGGCGACGATCTCGGCGAGGACGCTGGCGGTCTCGTGCGCGTCCGTGCCGGAACGCAGGATCACGCCGTTGCCGGACTTCAGGCAGATCGCGGCGATGTCCACCGTGACGTTCGGCCGCGACTCGAAGATCGCACCGATCACGCCGAGGGGTACCCGCACCTTGCCGATCTGCAGCCCGTTCGGCAGCGTCTTCTGGTCCTCCACCACCCCGATCGGGTCGGGCAGCGCCGCGACCGTGCGCACGTCACGCGCGATGCCGGCGATGCGCTCCGGGGTGAGGACCATGCGGTCGAGGAACGAGCCCGTCAGGCCCTTCTCCCGCCCGCGCTCCACCTCCGGCCCGTTCGTGGCCAGGATGCGGTCCGTCTCCGCCTCGAGCGCGTCCGCGATCTTGAGCAGCGCGGCGTTCTTCTCGAGCGTCGAGATGGCACTCATGTGCTTGCTCGCGGCCTGCGCGAGGGCGGCCTTGCGGACGGCCTCGGACTCTGCGAGGGACGAGGTGGCGGCGGGGGGGAGCGTCGTGGTCATAGGACATCCCAGTTTAGCGGCTCGGAGCGGACGGCGCCCCTCGCGTAGACTCCACCGGTGGAGAGTGAGCCACGACCTCGAGGACCGCGCGTCACGCTGCGCGACATGACCCGCGACGACATCGCGGCGGTGCAGCGCATCGAGAGCGCAGCGTACGAGGATGCCTGGCCCGCCCGCCTCTTCGAGGAGGAGCTCTCCAACGGCTTCGCGCAGTACCTCGTCGCCGTCGAGGAGAGCGCGGAGCCGCCGCCGGCCGGCCCGATCACGGCGCTGCGCCGCGCCCTCTTCGGCGGCACGCACGAGCGCATCGTGGGGTTCATGGGCGTGTGGTTCATGGTGGACCAGCTCCACCTGGTCACCATCGCCGTCGACCCCGCACACCAGCGCCGCGGCATCGGCACGAGACTGCTGCTCGAGTGCTTCACGATCGCCTCCGAGGCGGAGCTCAACGAGATCGTCCTCGAGGTGCGCGAGTCCAACGCCCGCGCCCGCGCGATGTACGAGGCGTTCGGCTTCCGCAAGGCAGGCGAACTGAAGGACTACTACAAGGACAACCACGAGACGGCGATCGTGATGCTCTCAGGCGCCCTCACCCAGTCCCGCGACCGAGTCGCCGGCATCCGCGAGGCGCTCCACACCGCCCACCCCGGAGAGTTCGAGGCGTAGCGAGAGACGCACGACTCCGGCTCCCCTCTCCCGGTTTCGGGAGAGGGGCCGGGGGTGAGGGGCCCTCGGGGCGCCGTGGCGAGCGAAGCAGACTCGGAGTGACCCTCACCCAACCCTCTCCCGAAACCGGGAGAGGGGGTCAGAAGGGAGCGGGATCAGGCGCTCCGTCGCACATCGCGCGGGGTGAGGTGCTCACCGCAGCCGCGGCAGACAACCACCGACTCCGGGTGCGCCTCGGGTGACTCACACTTGTGGTGGGTGAGGTCCAGGGGCGGGCCGTCGTCGCCGGCGAGGTAGGCGTCGCCCCAGTTGAAGAGGCCGATGAGCACCGGGTAGAGGTCGGCGCCCTTCCGGGTGAGGCGGTACTCATACCTCGGGGGGCGGTCCTGGTATTGCTCCCGCGCGAGGACGCCGTGGTCGACGAGGGTCTTCAGGCGCGCGGCCAGGATGTTGCGGGCGATGGGGAGGCTCTCCGCGAACTCCTCGAAACGGGTCATGCCATTGAAGGCGTCACGCAGGACGAGCATCGTCCAGCGCTCCCCGATGACGTCGAGCGAGCGGGCGACCGAGCAGCGGAGGTCGGCGAGCGACTTGGCCATGCGGAGAGGGTAGCCCTCGTGCGTTGCGATTCGCAACGGAGTTGGAGTACGGTGCACGCGCACTGCGTTGTGAATCACAACTGACCGAGGATGCCGCACCCGAGGAGTCTCTCCACATGGCCGACGAAGTCCTGTTCGAGGTGGCGGACCACGTCGCCACGATCACCCTCAACCGCCCCGACGCGATGAACGCGATCAACCCCGACCTGAGCGCGGCCCTCCGCGAGGCGTATCGGCGCGTGGACGCGGACGACGACATTCGCGTCGCGATCCTCACCGGCAACGGCCGCGCCTTCTGCGCCGGCGCGGACCTCCGAGGTGGCAGCCCCGGGTCGAGGGGCGCCGCACCCGGCGACGTGTTCAGCGGCCCGCCCGCCGAGCTGACGCGTGCCTCGGACATGCGGAAGCCGGTGATCGCCGCGGTGAACGGGTACTGCCTCGGCGGTGGGTTCGAGATGGCACTGCACTGCGACCTGCTGATCGCCTCGGAGGCCGCGCAGTTCGGCCTGCCGGAGATCACGCTCGGCTTCTACCCGCTCGCCGGCGCACCGATCCGCCTCCCCCGCTCCATTCCGCGGGCGTTCGCCAACGAGATGCTGTTCCTCGGCCAGCGCATCGATGCTGCGACAGCGCTCCGCTACGGCATCGTCAGCCGCGTCGTCCCCGCCGACCAACTCCTCGACGAGGCCCGCGCGATGGCCTCGACGGTCGCGGGGTACGCCCCGGTGGCCGTCCGTGCGATGAAGGAGATCACCTACGCCCAGGACGACCTGACCGCCCCACAGGCCGCGCGCCTCGACACGGTGCTCCGGTGGATCGTGGGCCGCACGGACGACTCGAAAGAGGGTGCCCGCGCCTTCGTCGAGAAGCGCGCGCCCGCCTTCCGCGGCGAGTAGCGTCCAGACCTCGCACACCGGGCAGCGGTAGCCCGAAGGATCGAGGGTTGGCCCCTCCCCCTGCACGGGGGAGGGTGGGGACTGCGCCACTCCCAGTACGAAGCATCGACGTGCTCGCGATCCTCGGTCGCTCCTCCACACCACCGGCTCGAGGTCAACGCGGGACCATCGCCGCTGGCCCATGCCTGCGCCCGATGGCTATCATCGGCAGGACCGCAGGCAGAACGGTTGAGGACGAGACATGACCACCGAGGCAGTTCAGGCACCCCACGAGACAACCGTCGAGCTGACGTTCGAGGACATGTATGTCCTGACGGCAGAAGACGTGGATGCATTCGCGGTCAACTGGAACGAGCACCCCTCGCCGCCGCCGTTCTACGTGATCGTGGACGGCAAGAAGTTCGCCTACGTCGGGCAGACCTACCTGGTGCGCGGGTACGGCGCCGAGCTGCCGGAGTGGGTGAAGGCCGAAGACGCCGAGGGCCACCTGGTGCTCTTCGTGGAGCGCGAGGGCCGCCTCCTGGCCTACTCCTACGACCCGGCCGCCGAGGACGAGGAAGAGGAAGCTGCGGAGTAACCCTCCGCCCTCGCTCACATCTCGACTGAGATCAGGACGGCCCCGCTCACGCGGGGCCGTCCTTGTGTGTCGTGCCTCGGACGGGGGTCAGCCGGCCTCGGCGCCCGTGAGGGCCGCGTCGATCGCGTTGCGGTAGACGTCGATGCCCTGCACGCCCGGGATCGCCTGGCCGTTGATCAGGACGGTCGGCGTGGAGGCGATGCCGGAGTTCGTGGCCGTCTGGTTCTCCTGGATGACGGCGGCCTCGTGCGTGTTCGCGTTGAAGCAGGACTCCCAGGCGCTGTAGTCGAAGTCATCGAACTCATTGGCGATCGTCTGGGCGTACTTCTTCAGGTTGGCGTCTGAGAAGACGCCACTGTTCTCCCGACCCTGCCGCAGGAACAACAGGTCGTGGAAGTCCCAGAAGCGGTTCTGGTCCGCGGCGCACATCGCCGCCTCCGCCGCCTGCTGCGACTCCTGGCCGATGAACGCGTAGTTGCGGAACTCGAACGACGCCTTCCCGGTGTTGACGTACTCCTCCATGATCGTCGGCTCGATCGTCTGGTAGAAGTTCTCGCAGTGCGGGCACTGGAAGTCGCCGTACTCGATGATGCGGACGGGCGCGTTCGGGTCGCCGATGACGTTGCCGCTGACCTCGGCGCTGCGCTCCTTCGCCACGAACTCCGCGTCGTTCGCGCTGGAGCCGGGGCGGTTGAGGTAGACGAGCAGCCCGGCGATGACGACCGCCGCGGCGATCGCACCGATCACCGTGAGGCCACCCCAGGAGTCCAGGGTGTGCCGCCAGGCGGGCTTGCCGCCGCTGCTCAGCGCGCCGCCGGAGCGCCCTCGCGAGCCGCCCGAGGACGCCCCCGACGAGCCCGATGGCGGGGTCGCGCCCTCGGCGTTGCGTTCGCGCCGGTCGCGCAGGCGCTGCTGTCTGCGATTACGTCCCACGGGGCCTCCGTGTTGTGCATGCGGGGGTGTGATGTGTTGGTGGGATGGTGGTCCGCGAAGGTCGATTATCCGAAGACCTGTCCGCTGGGGGCAACCGCGAATGTGATCCGGCGGTGAACGGAGCCGCCCGACGGGCGGGGACTCCCTGACATCTCTTGCTTGTGCGCAAGGTTCCTGACGCTCAATATCCGTCCTCATCCAGAGGGCACCCACCCCGGCAGGACCGTCAGATACGGCGGTCTGGGTGGGTCATGACGGGCCAGTGGCCCGGGAGGTAACACTTGGACGTTCGTATGTTCCGTTGGGGGCGCGCGGCCCTGATTCCGCTCGCCGTCACGGGCGCCCTCCTGGTCGCGTGTAGCGACGAGGACGACCCGGAGGCCACTTCGGAGGCGACTGCTTCCGCCGAGGCCACCGCGACGGAGGAAGCCACAACCGCGGCGACTGAGACCGCCACGGCCACGGCCACCGAGACCGCAACCGAGGCAGCGGCTGAGACCATCGAGGTCACCGCGATCGACTACGGCTACGAGGGTCTCCCGGAGACCATCGCCGCCGGCACGACGGTCACGATGGTGAACTCGTCCGACACCGAGGTCCACGAGCTGGTCGCGGTCCTCCTGCCGGAGGACGAGACCCGCTCCGTCGAGGAGCTCCTGGCCCTGTCCGAGGAAGAGCAGGCCGCCGTCATGGGCGACGCCCCGCCGGCCCTCGTGCTCGTCGCGATGCCGGGCACCGGCGTCGACGAGAACATCCTGGCCGTCGGCGACGGCACCCTGACGCAGCCTGGCCGCTACCTGGTCGCCTGCTTCATCCCGGTGGGTGCTGACCCGGTCGCCTTCATGGAGGCCGCGGCGGCTGGTGGTGACGAGGCTCCCGAGGTCGAGGGCGGCGCGCCGCACTTCACCGAGGGCATGTTCGCCGAGGTCACCGTCGAGTAATCGACATCGCTTCGTGCGAGACGAGGAAGGCCCGCCATTCGGCGGGCCTTCTTCTTGCCGAATCGCCTCGTTGCGAGGTCATGCTCACACCTCGTACACGTGGACAGTGCGATGCTGGATCCGTGACGACCACCGTCGACCGCCGACTCACTGACCGCGCACCCGGACGCCTCCGCTGATGTGGGGCGGGATGGGTATGCAGCCGAACAAGCCGAAGGGCTCGCGCTGGACGCTCCTGCGTCGCGCCGCCGGGCTCTTCCGGCCCTATCGAGGGCTGTTCGCGATCATGGTCGTGCTCATCGCGATCGGCACGAGCATGCAGCTCGGATCCGTGCGCATCATGGGCGCGATGGTGGACGAGATGGACACGGGGACCCGGAGCGGCCTCGACCGCATGGTGCTCCTCGTCGGTGGTTTGGTGCTCGGCTCCGCGCTGCTGGGAGTGGGGCAGTCCTACATCAACCAGGTGATCGGGCAGGGCGTAATGCTGCGCCTGCGCTCCGACCTGCACTCACACCTGCAACGGCTCCCCGTCCGCTTCTTCACCCAGAACCGCACGGGCGAGATCCTCTCGCGTGTCTCCACGGACGTGAACGCGATCCAGGAGGCGGTCACCGGCACGTTCACGGACTTCCTCCAGGCGTCGCTCACACTGATCATCGCGGCGATCCTGATGTTCCAGCTCCAGTGGGAGCTGGCCCTCGCCACGCTCCTCGTCCTGCCCCTGTGGGTGTTCCCCACGATGCGCGTGGGCCAGCGCATGCGCGCCCTGCGCCGCGAGTGGCACGAGGAGTCCAGCATCATGGCGTCCCAGCTGGAGGAGACCCTCTCCGTCTCCGGCTCCATGCTGGTGAAGACGTTCGGCCGCGAGGAACACGAAACGCAGCGCTTCGAGCGGTCGAACGAGGCCCTGCGGACGCTTGCGATCCGCCGCATGATGGCCGGCCGCTGGTTCAACATGGCCACCGCCGGCTTCGGCGCGCTGATCCCGGGTGTCGTCTACTGGTACGGCGGGCGCGCGGTCCTCGGCGGGGACGCGGTCTCCGTCGGTGAGGTGGTGGCGTTCGCGATGCTCGCGCAGCAGGTGTTCGGCCCCTTCGCCACGATCGCGCGCATCAACACCACCCTCCTCTCCTCCGCCGCGCTCTTCGAGCGCATCTTCGAATACCTCGACCTGCCGGTGGAGGTCGATGAGCGCGAGGATGCGCTCACCCTCACAGACGCCCGTGGCCACCTGACGTTCGACGGCGTCCGCTTCGCCTACATCGACGGACGCAACGCCCTCCAGGACGTGACGTTCGAGGCACGACCGGGTCAGATGATCGCGCTCGTGGGGCCATCCGGCGCGGGGAAGACCACCGTCACGTATCTCCTCCAGCGGTTCTACGACCCGCAGGACGGCGCGGTCCGCCTCGACGGGCACGACCTCCGCGACCTCACGCTCGCCTCGGTGAGCGCCAACGTGGGCGCGGTGATGCAGGAGACGTACCTCTTCCACGCCTCGCTCGCGGACAACATCCGCTACGGCCGCCTGGACGCCGCCGACGACGAGGTGCGCGAGGCCGCCCGGATGGCCGGCCTCCAGTCGCTCGTCGACCGCCTGCCGGAGGGCCTCGACACCGTGGTGGGTGAGCGCGGCTTCCGGCTCTCCGGAGGCGAGAAGCAGCGCGTCGCGATCGCGCGGGCCGTGCTGAAGGATCCGCCCGTCCTGATCCTGGACGAGGCGACCTCCTCGCTCGACTCCCGCCTTGAACGTGAGATCCGGGAGGCGATGGCGATCCTCGCCCGAGGCCGCACCACCGTGGTGATCGCGCACCGGCTCTCCACGGTCGTCGCCGCGGACCTCATCCTTGTGCTGGATGGCGGCCGCGTCGTGGAGCGCGGCACGCACGAGGACCTCCTCGCCCGCGACGGCCTCTACGCCTCGCTCTACCGCGAGCAGTTCTCCACGCCGGACGACCTCGCCGACCTCGATCACGAGGAAGCCCTCGACGGGTCGGTAGGCATCGAGCGGTAGCTGGCGCGCCCGTATCCTCGGTCGCATGCCCACCATCCTTGTCCCCGCCGACGTCGCTTCCCGCCTCCACGACCCCCTCGCCGCGTTCGCGGACCTCGAGGTCATCACCGCGCCGGAGGGCGACGGAGCGATGCTGGCCCCGGACGAGATGGAACGCATCGAGGGCGTGTTCTTCAACGTGGCGTCCGGCCCGGTTGCTGCGCGGCGCACCCTGGGTGCCGCCACGCGAGCGCCGAACCTGCGATGGCTCCACCTCGGCCACTCCGGCGCGGACGACCCGACGTTCCAGGCGCTGATGGCCCGGGGCGTCGCCGTCACCAACTCGGCGGGCGTCACGGCGGAGCCGATCGCGCAGGGCGCGATTGCCGGCGTCCTTGCCCTCAATCGCGGCTTCCTGCCTCGGCTGGACGCACAACGACGCCGCGCGTGGGAGCAGGTGCCGGAGGCCACCCTGCCCGAGGAGCAGCCGCCCGTCCTCGCCGAGCAGACGATGGTGATCCTCGGCCTCGGCGCGATCGGCGGCGCTGTCGCGCGCTATGCCCGCGCCTTCGGCATCCACGTGGTCGGCGTCCGCCGTTCCCCCGCGGGCGTCGAGGACGGCGTGGACGAGTGGGCGTCCCCGGACCGCCTGGCGGAGGTGCTGCCGCGCGCCGACATCCTGGTCAGCACGATCCCGCTCACCGAGGCGACACGCGGCCTCCTGGACGCTGCGGCGCTGGACCTGCTGCCGCCCGGCGCCCTCTTCGTGAACGTCTCCCGTGGTGAGATCGTGGATGAGGCCGCACTGGTTGCGCGCCTCGCCTCGGGGCGCGTCGCCGGCGCCTACCTCGACGTCTTCGAGGTGGAACCGCTGCCGGAGGACTCGCCGCTGTGGGGACTCCCGAACGTGATCCTGAGCCCCCACGACTCCGGCCGCTCCGCGGGCACGCGCGCCCGCGTGGACGCGATCTTCCTCGAGGAGCTGGGACGCTGGCTGCGCGGTGAGGAGTCACCCCGCCTCGTCCGCGACCGATAGGCCACGGCCCAAAACGATTGAGGTCGACCCCCCTCGCCCGTTCTGGCTCCCCTCTCCCGGTGTCGGGAGAGGGGCCGGGGGTGAGGGCCCCACAGGTCGTGCTCACCTCGACGCCAGTCGCCCGACGGCCCTCACCCCAACCCTCTCCCGGAACCGGGAGAGGGGGTCAGAGTCGGAGTCAGAGGCAGAGTCGGAATCGGAATCGGAGAGAGCGGAGCGGGGGAACCCCGCCTACAGCTCGCCGCGGTCGATCATCTGCTTCGCCACCGCGTCGGGGTCGACGCGGTAGGTGCCGGCCTGGACCTGGGAGCGGAGGCGGCGGAGGAGTTCGTCGCGTTCGGCGGGATCCGCCTTGGCGACGTCGCGGGCCGCCGAGGACAGGTTGATGCTGTCCTCGCGCGGAGCAGGGACGTCCGCCTGCTGGCGGCGGTAGGCGTTACGGGCGTGCTCCGCCTGGGAGCCCGCGAAGCGGAAGGGGCCGACAGGCCCGGTTCGGTCGATACCCACGCAGGAAGTCTCCTCGTTCCGAGTCTACGTCACCCTCGCCCGGCTCGATGCCCTCGAGGTTGCCGTGGACGCTGCTAGAGCAGCCTCCCGACGACCACCAGCCTCTCGGCGTAGTTGTCCTCCGGGAAGCACGTGATGAGCGTGAGCGTCGCTTCCTGCGTGGGGCTCATCACGTCCGTCGCATCCGCTGCGACGACCTTGATCTCTGTAACTGAGTATCGGTAGACGCGGTCGCCTCTGTAGACCTCCACCACGTCTCCGGCCACGACATTCGGGAGGGCCGCGAAGATCCCCGCCGCCCCATGTCGCGCTACGTGCCCGCCGATGACCACGTTCCCGACCTCGCCCGGGACGGCCGTGCCCACGTACTGCCCGGCCTCCAGCCGCGGCACGTCGTACAGCAGCCCGCCGTCGCGATACACGAGGCCCACCGGCCGCACC
>JALOAM010000199.1 GCA_023228765.1 Dehalococcoidia bacterium | reverse complement strand
GACCTCCTGGGGGTGGTTGGCCTGGTAACCACACCTTCCCCGGGAGGTCCCCTTTAATCACTCCGTGCTAACAACCTCTGTGGATGTCACAGCTAGCGGACGCGGATGCGGTTCTCGATCGCCGGAGCGGTACGGGTGCCCTCGCTGCGGATCGTGACGTGGGTGCCATGCCCGCGGTCGCCCGGCGCGAGGAAGCCGACGCACACGTCCCCGGGCATCATCCTGCCGCACTTCAGCATCAGCGTCCGCGTCGGGTCCTCCTCCGTGCCGGAGTAGAGCGAGAACTCCCGCGCGGTCCCCGTCATGTTCTGCACGAGCGCGATCGTGAACATCGAGCTGCCGAGGTCCTGCGTCATCGCGAAGTAGTCGTAGTCCACCCGGTGTGCCGCCCAGCGCAGGCCACCCGCGAGGATCTGCGTGGCGTCGTCCTGCACGCAGCCCTCCTCGTTGCAGGCCTGCACCTTCACGTCCCGCAGGCCCGTCGTCACGACGCGCAACGTCTCGCCCTGCGGCGCGGCGGTCGTGAGCACGGTGTCCCAGGTGATCTCGCCCTGCGGGGAGGGCACCGTCTGGCACGAGGGGTTCGAGAACGCGGTTGGGGTCGCGCAGTAGCGGTACGTCGTCGCGCCTGCGACCTCGGTGAACTTCAGTGCCAGCCGGTCACCGTCGGAGGAAACGCGGAGCCCTTCGAGGTATGGCGCTTCCGCCGGCGGCGCGTCCGCGTCGATCACCCGCACGACCACCTCGGCGGTGGCGGCGTGGAGGTACTCGTCGCGCGCGGTGACACGGAAGCGGAGCATGACGCCTCGGTCGGCGGGCGCATCGAACAGGATCGTGCCACCGGACACGTTGAAGGCGACCGAGGTGCCCGAGGTCTGCGTCCACGTATAGGTGATGTCGTCACCCTCGGGATCCGTGGCCGTCACCGTCACCGAGGCGCGCGTCCCCGCGCCGACGGCATGGTCGAGCTGGGACCCGGTGATCGAGGGCGCGCGATTGGGGCCGTACAGGCTGCGCAGCACGTTGACCTCGGAGGCGGTGGGACGGCCGGGACACGTGGCCGGGTTGCCGGGGTCGAACGAGCGGTACATGAGGTCACCGACGACGTCGCTGTGCCCGAGACCGAGCGCGTGGCCGAGTTCGTGCGCGACCACGCTGTTCAGGCAGGCCTGGGGCACGTTCAACTCATGGTCCAGGACAATGTCCGTCTCCTGGAAGTCACGCGAGAAGAAGCGGTCCGCCCACCGCCCGAAGGTGACACCGGCCGCCGGGCTCCGCACCACGTTGCGGCCGTCGTCCCAGCCGATCTCGTTGCGACCGTTGTTCTCGCTCCACGAGGTCGAGGCGCAGTCGCCGACGTACTCGATGCCGATGGCCGACTCGGCGTGGCTCCACACCTCGACGCCGAGAGTGATCGCGTCGCGGAACTCCTCGGCGGTGATGCCAGCGGGACGATTCTGCTGCGCGCTGCAGAGCGTGACCAGCGGGTTGTTGTCCGTGCGCCACTTCACGGCCGGCGAGCCGCTGGTGAAGAAGTCGATCGCCAGTTCGAGCGGCGTCGAGCCGGACAGCGTGGTCGGTTCGAGGAGCTCCCCACCGTCGTACGGCACCCAGCCCGCCGGGACGCCCTCGGCCTCACGCGGGGCCTCGGCGGCAGCGATGCCCGAGGTGGAGACGAACGCGAGGCCGACAGCAGCGCCGAACAGGGAGATCGCGGCTGCGCTCGACAGCGCGCGGTGAAGGGGAATCCGGCGCACAACTGCTCCTCGGAGCGAGGCGAAGTGGGTCTGTCAGTGTAACGCGCTCGATTACTGCGCCGTTCGGGAATCCCCTCACTCGCACCCACCCGAGGCGCCCCGTACCGCACGGTTGACGCGCGACACCCCGCGGGCGTACTCCTCGCGCCAGACTGCACCGCCTGAGCAACACCGATCTGACGAGGAGCGCGCGTGCCAGACACGACTGTGCCGGACACCACTCAGGGCGCCCCGGGGGGCCTCGCTCCGTCGGTCATCGAGGAGCGCATCCGCGCCTACGAGGGCTTCGGCATCCACCGCACCGGCTGGGAGGGCGACGACCTCACGAGCGCGTGGCTGCGCGACACCCTCGCCGAGGTAGGCGTCTCGGCAGACCTCGAGCGGTTCAAGTTCCCTCGCGTCGAGTACCGGCGCGCGCGCCTCACGTGGCCCGACGGCACGATCGAGGGCGTCCCCATGTACGACGGCGGCTTCACCGCCTTCGGCGGCATCGAGGGCGAGCTCTGCGAGGACACGGACCCCGACCCCTTCGGCAAGATCGTCGTCGCCACCTCGGCCGTGCGCGGTGACGCGCGCTGGACCGCGCCGATGGCGCTGAAGCACTACCAGGAACTGGAGGAGCAGGGTGTCGTCGGGGTGGTCGTGCCCTCGGGCGACCCGGAGGGCGAGGTCATCCTCCGCAACGCGGAGCACATCAAGACCCCGTTCAACCTCCCCGTCCTCCAGGTCTCGGCGAAGGACGCCCGCCGCCTCGGCGCCGCCCTCGTGATGGGCGGTACCGAAGCCACGCTCGAGGTGGACGGCGAACGCCTCCAGTCGAACGCGACCAACGTGGTCGCCACCGTCGAGGGGTCCGAGGAGGGCCTCGCCCCGGTGGTGGTGATGACCCCGAAGTCCGGGTGGTTCACCTGCGCCGCGGAGCGCGGCGGCGGCATCGCCATCTGGCTCGCACTCACCGAAGCCGCTCGGGCCGCCTCGCCCCGGCGGTCGGTCCACTTCGTCGCCTCGTCCGGGCACGAGCTGCACCACCAGGGCCTGTTCCACTACCTGGCGAACCGCCACGGCATCGTGAAGCAGTCCGCTGCGTGGCTCCACCTCGGCGCGTCGATCGGGGCGAGGTACCCGAACGCCCGCCTCGGCGCGTCCGACGAGCACCTCCACGCCCTCGCCACGAGCGCGGTCCGCGACGTTGGCGTGGACCTCGACGCGGTCAGCGTGTTCGAGGTGGGCAACCCCGGCGGCGGGGAAGCGCGCAACATCGCGGAGGGCGGCGGCCGGTACGTCACCTTCCTCGGCGGGCACCGCTACTTCCATTCGCCGCAGGACACCGTCGAGAAGGCCGTGGACGCCGAGAGCGTCGCCCGCTGGGGGCAGGCTGCGTGGACGGTCCTCCAGGGGATGCTCGACCTACCCGAGGCCTGACGACACGAGTTCTTAGCCCGATCAGCAACGCAACGCCCAGCAACGCAACGCCCAGTAACGCAACGCCCAGCAACGCAACGCGAGGAGAGCGACCGATGACTGCCGTGAACACGATCCGTGGCCCCATCGACGGCGCCGACCTCGGGCGGACGTTGTCGCACGAACACCTCACCACCGGCGCCGCCGGGATGGAGCGCATCCCCGGGATGATGGGGGCGGAGCGCCGCGCGGAGATGGTGGAGCGCTCCGTCGCCGCGCTCGCGCGCGTCCGCCAGTCCGGCATCGACACGATCATCGACCTCACCCCGTTCGACCTCGGGCGGCAGGCGTGGCTGTTCGATGCGGTCGCGGAGCGGCACGAGGAGCACGGGGTCAACATCGTGTGTGCCACCGGCTGCTACCGCTGGGTGCCGCCCTACTTCTGGATGTGGAGCGAGGACGAGATCGCCCAGCGCTTCATCGTCGAGATCGAGGAGGGCATCGACGGCGACGGGCCGAAGGCCGGCATCATCAAGCTCGCGTGGGACATGGAGGCGCGCCTGACCGAGGGCCGCATGCCCGTCCGCGCGGCGATGGAGAAGGTCGCCCGCGGCGCGGCGCGCGCCTCGAAGGCCACGGGTGTCCCGATCTCGTGCCACACCCTCGCCACCGACGAGCTGGGCACGCCGCTGATGGACATCTTCGAGGACGAGGGCGTCACGCCCCGCGCCGTCACCATCGGCCACTCAAACGACACCACGGACCTCGCCTACCTCACGAGCATCGCGAAGCGTGGCGCCAACCTCGGCCTGGACCGCTTCTTCTCGGACGATCCGGAGTACGTCGCCACGCGCGGCGGCCTCGCGCTCGCCCTCGCGCAGGCCGGGTATGCGGAGCAGGTCTCCCTCGGCCACGACGCCCAGCCCGCCGGCTTCTGGGGCCGCTGGAACGACACCCCCCGCCCGCAGTGCTGGACCCTGGTCCCCGAGGTCGAAGTCCCGTGGCTCCGCGATCACGGCGCCTCCGAGGCCGACATCGACGCCATGCTCGTCGGCTCCATCCGCGCTACGTTCGAGGCCGCCGCATCGCAGAAGGGTGCGACACAGGAGGGGTAATCCTGCGCCGCCTCGGCCCGTTCGGTCCTGGTGCCCTCGCGGCCCCGCTTGCGCTCGCGGTGGTCCTCGTCACGCTCGCCCTCGCCGCGTGCAGTGACGGGAGCGGCCTGCCCGAGGGCATGCGCGTCGCGAGCAGCACTCCCACCTCAGTCGGCACGCCCTTGGCGACCCCGTCCCCGACGGCCACGCCGCCCCCGCCGCCATCGACGCTGACCGTGGCATTCACGGGCGACGTGATGCTCGACCGTGACGTCGAGTACGCGATGCAGACCGTCAGCTCCGGCTACCCGTTCGAGGCGGCGCAACCGCTCTTCGAGGGGGTCGACCTCGTGGTGATGAACCTCGAAGGGACGTTCACGGACGTGGGGGTGCCACTCGACAAGATGTACCAGTTCGCGACCGCGCCAGAGCTCGCCATCGGGCTCCTCGACGTGCCGGCGTGGGGCGTCAGCCTCTCGAACAACCACGCCACGGACTATGGCCTCATCGGGCTGGAGCGCACGCTCGACACCCTCGACCAGCACGGTATCGCCCGCTTCGGTGCCGGCCGCTCCGAGGCCGAGGCGCGCGGCGCCGTGGTCACCTCCGTCGATGGCGGGCCCTCGATCGGGTTCCTCGGCTACAGCGACATCGGCGAGACGATCTTCGCGGCTGGCCCCTCGGGCGGCGTCTCCCGCGCGAGCGTCGAGGCGATCACCCACGACGTGCGCGCCCTGCGCGCTGCCGAGGGTGGCCAGCCCGAGCTGGACTTCGTCGTGGTGACGCTGCACATGGGGACGGAGTACACGCACCAGGTCACGGCCCGACAGCAGGAACTCGCGCGCGCCGCGATCGACGCCGGCGCGGACCTCGTCGTTGGC
>JALOAM010000198.1 GCA_023228765.1 Dehalococcoidia bacterium | reverse complement strand
GTCCGAGCGGAAGTGCGCGCATCAGTCCTCCAGGGCGTTACAACGAGTCGCGACGGATCGTCGCACAGGCCGCCCACAGGCGCGCTCGCGGGTACGATGCCCTCATGCCCCGCGCGAGCACGAAGTCCCCGCCACTCTGGACGCCCGAGGAGATCATCGAACTTCTCGATGACGCGTACGGACGGGCGCCGCAGCAGATCTCGAACTCTCCGATGTTCGAGCTGGTGCTCACCCTGCTCTCCCAGCACACCTCGGACCTCAACTCCGGCGAAGCGATGCACCGCCTCGTCGAGCGCTTCCCCACCTGGGACGAGATCCTCGACGCGCCCGTGTCCGAGGTGGAGGACGCCATCCGCCCCGGAGGCCTCGCGCCGACGAAGTCGAAGCGTCTCGTGGCGCTCCTCGCGGAGGTGAAGCAGCGCCAACCAGACTGGGACCTCGAGTTCCTTGCCGACCTCCCACTCGACGAGGCGAAGGACTGGCTCACCTCGATCAAGGGCGTCGGCCCGAAGACGGCGGCCTGCGTGCTGCTGTTCTCCCTCGGCCGCCCCGCCCTCCCGGTGGACACTCACGTCGAGCGCGTCTCGAAGCGCCTCGGCCTCGTCCCCGCGAAGATGCCGGCGGACAAGGCCCACGCCGTCCTCGAAGGGATGGTGGAGCCGGACCAGGTCTACGCCTTCCACGTGGACCTCATCCAGCACGGCCGCCGCACCTGCCACGCCCGCGGTCCGAAGTGCAGCACGTGCGTCCTCGAGGCGAAGTGCCCGAAGGTGGGCGTCACGCGCGAGGTGTGACGCGTGGCTCTGCTGGAGCGCCGGACCACACTCGTCGTCGCGGCGATGCTCGGACTCGCGGGCATCACCCTCGGTGCCGCCCTCTGCGTCCCGCTTCGCGAGGCCCGCTACGTCGCGGCGAACGAGGAGATCGCGGCGGAGCTGCCGGTCTACCCCGGCGCCGTCGAGGTCGGCCGCGAGCACTTCGAGTACAGCCGTAACGAGTCCTTCTGGATTGCAGGCTGGCAGACGCAGATCCGCTATAGCCTGCCGGAGGACGTCACCGCCGAGCAGGTCCTCGCCTACTTCGAGGAGCGCGCAACGCCCGACTGGAACCGCGGTGTCCCCGCCTACCTCGGGCGCGACCGACAACTGCTCGTGATGTGCCGAGGGGGCACGACTGCATTCGGCGAGGGCGCCGACCGCGTGGTGGTGCTGGCCGATGACGTGGAGTCACTCTCGACGTACAGCGTGAGCATCGACCACCACTACAAGCCGGGCGCGGTGTGTTTGCGGTAGACGACGGAGCGGGCACGTAGGTGCCCTCGGCGGGTGCTCCTGCCGTACGAGCGCAGTCCTCCACCCCAGTCCTCCCCTTCACGAGGGGAGGGGCCGATCCTTCCGGTCGCGCGACCGGCGAGCGGGTCTCCCTCCTGATATCGCAGGGGGCGCGCCAGCCCTATACTCGCCGCCTTACCGAAAGGAACAGGCACTCCCATGACGACGCTCACCGGCCGCCGCACCCAGCGCTCTTCGCGCATCCGGGTGGACGTGCGCCGTCGTCGTCCGCGATCGCTCGGCCACTCCCTGATCGCGTAACGGAGACCTCGATGACATCTTCCCTGTCCGCGGACGGCGGCGTCACCCTCGATTGGATCGACGGGGGCGGCGTCACGACGCCCGCCGGCTTCGTCGCCGGGGGCACCTACGCCGGCATCAAGACCTACGGCGCTGACCCGCGCCTGGACCTCGGCATCCTCGCCGCCGAAGGCAACGAACCACTGGTGGCGGCGGGCGTGTTCACCCGCAACGGCGTGACCGGGCACTCCGTCACCCACGGGCGGCGGCTCATCTCGGCGGGGACTCCCGTCCGAGGCGTCGTCGTGAACTCCGGCAACGCGAATACCGCGACCGGCACGCAGGGTGCCGAGGACTGCGCGCGCATGGCCTCGCTGGCGGGGGCGCGCATCGGCGGTGGGGTGGACGAGGTGCTCGTCGGGTCCACGGGGGTCATCGGGCGGATGCTGCCGATGGACCGGGTCGCCGAGGCGATCGAGCGGGTCGCCCTCAGCCGCGACGGTGGGTACGAGTTCGCCCGCGCGATCATGACCACGGACACGCACGAGAAGCAGTACGCGCTGCGCTTCACCGTGGAGGGACGCACCTACCACGTGGGCGGCTGCGCGAAGGGCTCCGGGATGATCCACCCGGACATGGCCACGATGTACGGCTTCATCACCACGGACGCACCGGTCGACCACGACTGGCTGCGCGAGGCCTGGAAGTCCGTGGTCGATGTCTCGTTCAACATGATCGACGTGGATATGGACACGTCCACCTCCGACATGGGCATCGTGCTGGCCTCGGGCGCGGCAGGAGGCGACCCCATCGATGCGTCGCACCCGGCCGCCGAGACGCTCACGACCGCCCTCGCGGAGGTCTCGATGCGGCTCGCGAAGGCGATCGCCCGTGACGGCGAGGGCGCCACGTGCCTCATCGAGGTGAGCGTGACGGGGGCGGCCTCGGTCGCGGATGCGCGCATCGCGGCGCGGACGATCACCTCGTCGCCGCTGATGAAGACGGCGGTCACCGGGCACGACCCGAACTGGGGCCGCGCGATGATGGCGGCCGGGCGCTCCGGCGCGCGGATCGACCAGGACCACGCGAGCGTCTGGATCGGCCCGCACTGCGTGCTCGAGGACGGACAGCCCACCGAGGCGGACCTGAAGGCCGTCTCCGAGGCAATGGGCGGCGAACTCGTCTCCATCCGCGTCGACCTCGGCGTGGGTGAGGCCTCGGCGACCGCGTGGGGCTGCAACCTGACGCACGAGTACGTCAGCATCAACGCCGACTACACGACCTAGCCCCACTCCAACACATCGACACCGACGAGCCCTCGAGCCCGGACCGGAGGACTGCCATGGCCACCACCACCGTCGTCAAGATCGGGGGCTCGACCCTCGGTTCCCAGGACACCTCGCTCCAGGATGTCGTGGCCCTGCACCGTGAGGGCTTGCGCCCCGTGGTGGTGCACGGTGGCGGCGCGATGATCACGGACTGGCTCGGCAAGATGCAGATCGAGTCGACATTCGTGGACGGCCTGCGCTCGACCTCGGAGGCGGCGCTGGCTGTCGTGGTCGGCGTGCTGCGCGGCGTGGTGAACGTGCAGCTCGTGGGCGAGATCGTCGGGCTCGGCGGGAACGCCGTCGGCGTCTCCGGGGTGGACGGCGGCGCGGTGAAGGCGCGCCGCTACGACGAGCGCCTCGGCTACGTGGGCGAGGTGACCGAGGTGGACGGGACGTTCGTCCAGTCACTGCTCGACGCCGGGGTGATCCCGGTGATCGCGCCGATCGGCCTGGAGCCGCCCTCGCAACCGCTGAACATCAACGCGGACACGGTCGCCGGCGAGGTGGCGCGCGCGCTGCGCGCGGACTCGCTCGTGTTCCTGACGGACGTGGACGGGCTCCTCGACGGGTCGAAGGCGCTCATCACGGAGGTGGGTCCGGCGCGCGCGGCGGAGCTGCGGGCGGAGGGCGTCCTGTCCGGCGGTATGATCCCGAAGCTGGACGCCTGCTTCCGCGCCGCCGAGGTGGGTGTACGCGCCTTCATCGCAAACGGCACCCAGCCCGCTACTCTGCGAAGGATCGCCCGGGGCGAGGCGGTCGGAACCCGCATCACGGACTAACCCGCCGGTCGAGCCAGGGCGCGAGACTCGCAACAGACGGGGACACCATGTCTTCATTCCACGACCGAGGCGATCTGGGCCCTCCTCCGGAGGCGTTCCGGTTCGGCGGGAGGAACGGCGGCGGCGGGTCCGGGGGATCGGAGTTCCGATCACCCGTCCCGCTGCGGTGGATCGGTGTCGCCGCGGCGCTGCTGCTGGCCTACGTCATCCTCAACGTCCTCAAGTCGATCTACGTCGACCTGCTGTGGTTCGACTCCGTGAACTACAGCGGTGTCTACCGCACCGTGGTGACGTGGAAGATCGTGCTGTTCCTTGCGGGTGCGGCGATCTCCGCCGCAGCGATCGGCGCGAACATCCTCGTCGCGCGCCGCTTCGCCCCCCGAGGGTTCGAGGAGTCGTTCATCGAGGAGGTAGACGTCGACTCGATCCGGCGGGTCGTGGCCGTCCTCCTGATCACCGCCACCCTGTTCATGGCCGTGATCTTCGGCACCGTGGCCGGCGGATCGTGGGAGACGATCCTCACCTGGATGAACAGCGTCCCGTTCGGCCGCGAAGATCCTCAGTTCGGCCGGGACTACTCCTTCTATGTCTTCACCCTGCCCGCGTTCCACGTCATCCAGTCCTGGCTCCTCGGCCTCACGGTGATCTCCGCCCTCGCGGCGGCGGCGGTGTACGTCCTCGCGCTTTCCCTCCAGCGGTTCGAGTGGCGCATCACGCAGGCGATGCGGGTCCACCTCTCGATCCTCGGCGGGATCGCGCTGCTGCTGATCGCGGTGCAGAGCTACCTCGGCGTCTTCGGGCTGGTGAACTCACCGGAGGGGATCGTCTACGGGGCGACCTACGCCGACGTGAACGCACGGCTCCCCGCGCAGTACGTCATCGCAGGGCTCGCGGCCGCGACCGGGCTCGTGCTCATCGCCAACGCCTTCCTCTCCACGGACTCGTTCCGCCTGCCGCTGATCTTCGCCGGGCTGTGGCTGGCCTCCACATTCATCGGAGGGGTGCTGTACCCCTCGTTCGTGCAGCAGTTCCAGGTGGAGCCGAACGAGCGCGAGCGCGAGAGCCAGTACATCGGCCGCAACATCGACGCGACCCGGTACGCCTTCGGCCTCGCGGACATCGAGGAAAGCCTGTACCCGGCGAACCCCTCGGTGTCCGAGGAGGAGATCGCGGAGAACCCGGAGACGATCGAGAACATCCGGCTGCTGGACCCGATCCCCCTCCAGAGCACGTTCAACCAGATCCAGGCGCTCCGGCGCTTCTACCTCTTCGCGGACATCGACGTGGACCGGTACACGATCGACGGCGAGATCCAGCAGGTGATGGCCTCCGCGCGTGAGCTGGACATCAGCCGCGCCGAGGACCGCAACTGGACACGCGACCGCCTGCAGCTCACGCACGGCTTTGGCGCCGTGGTCTCGCCGGTGAACGAAGTGACGCCCGAGGGCCTGCCCCAGCTGA
>JALOAM010000196.1 GCA_023228765.1 Dehalococcoidia bacterium | reverse complement strand
ATGGTCTTTCGCCTGGGCGGTGGGTTGCGCGTCCGTCACCGCCTCCGCCACCACCGTGACGATGTCGATGGACTCGGGCTGGATCTGCATCCGGCCGGAGTCGAGGGCGGACATGTCCAGCAGGTCGCTGATCAGCGCCATCAGCCGGTCCGTATTGGCGTGCAGGACCTCCACGATCCGCTGCTGCGTGTCGTTGAGGGCGCCCGCGTCGCCCTCGTTGAGGAGATCGATGGTGGTGCGGATCAGGGTGAGCGGGGTGCGCAGCTCGTGGCCGACCATGGACACGAAGTCCTGCTTCACGCGCTCCGCCTCCGCCTCCGCGGAGAGGTCGTGCATCAGCACCATCATGCCCGCGCGATCCGGCTCCGCCTCCGAGTCCACGAACGGTCCGGCCGAGATCGCGAGGCGGCGGTGGTTCACCTCGGTCAGCAGGGGGGCGACCGGGGTCCGCGAGGTGTCCCGCGCCCGACGGCGCAGCGTGCCGACGGCGTCCTCGCTCAGCGGGAGGATCGCCTCCGGCTCTTGCCCGATCAGGTCGGCACGCGCGCCGTCCAGGAGGCGCGCGGCGGCGGGGTTCACCACCACCACGCGGTTCATGTGATCGATGACGAGAACGCCGTCTGACATCTCGCGGAGGACCGCCTCCGCGATGCGCCGGTTCTCCTCCACCTCGCCGGCGAGCTCGGTGCGCTCGAGCATCGCCGCGACCTCGCGGGAGACGGAGCGCAGGAGCTCCGTGCGCGAGGGGGTGAGACGCAGCGCGCGTCGCGCCGTGACCGCGACGATGCCCGCGACACCGTCCGGCTCCACCATCGGGTGCGTCGCGAAGCCGCCGATGTCGTGCTCGCGGAGCGCGCCCGGCAGGTCCGTCGTGTCCGTGACCACGATGCCGGACTCGAGCCGCTGCCCGCGCACGCCTCGCTCGATGATGGCGATGAGCGCTTCGCGCGCCGCCGGGGTGAGGTCGGCGGCGGCCGCGGGGGAGAGGTGGCCGTCCTCCGTCGCGAGGGCGATGACCGCGCCGTCCGCCCAGTCCAGCTCCACGAGTTCCTCGACGACCCCGCCGAGGCCGCCCGGCGAGTCGGTGCTGAGCGCGGCGAGCACACCGTGCATCACGGCGAGCTCCTGGGTCGCGTCGCTCAGCGAGGCCGTGGACTGGTCTATCCTCGACGCGAGGTCGCGGTTCACGCTCAGCATCGCCTCCCGGGACTGCCGGACGGCGACGCGGAGGTCGTCGAGGGCGTCCGCGAGGTCGAGGACCTCGGTCGGGCCGCTGGTCTGGACGGGGGTGTCCAGGTCGTTCGCCTGAATACGGCGCGCGCCCTCCACGAGTTCGCGGATGGGGCGCATGGTGATGTACGCGAGGCCGCCCGCGAGGACCACGGCGAGCGCCGCGCCGATCCCCGTGGCGCGGAGGGCCGCCCAGCGGATCTCACTGACACCCTCGAGGATCGCGGACTCGTCGATGCCCAGGTAGAGGTCGGCGATCCAGTCGTCGTCGTAGGAACGGAGCGGCTGGATGGTGGACAGGTAGGTTCCGCCGTCCAGGTCCAGCATCTCCGTGCCCCGCGCGAAGATCGTCTGCCGGTCACCCTCCGAGAGGTCCGGTAGGACGCCCTCCTCCGGGTCCCCGCTGAGCACGCCGTTGTCGCTCACGAGGGCCATCTCCACCCCGAGGATGCGCCCGCGCTCGCGGAGGTAGCTCTCGTCGAGGGCCGTGAGGACCTCGATCGCCCCGATGACGGTGCCGCCTTCGCTGAGGACGGGGGAGATCCCCGCGATGGAGGGCCCCATCAGCTCATCCACGCGGATGACGGAGCGGGCGGCGCTGGAGGTGACCACCTCGCGGATCTCGTGTGGGACGACGCGCTGCCGGCCGCGGAGCGGATCGTGGGCGCGGACGATGATGGCGCCCTGTGCGTCGTAGACCTGGAGGCCGGGCGTACCGGGGAGGGGGGAGTTGGTGCGCTGGTAGTACTCGCTCGCGATCTGCAGGATGCGGACCACCTGGCCCGCCTCCACCGCGGCGCGCATGTCCGGCTGGTTCGCGAGGACGATGGCGCCCGTGACGGACAGCTCCCGGTCCGTCTCCACCTGCTGGGCCAGCTGGCCGCGCGCGGCCAGCAGCTCGTCCGTGAAGCGGTCGACCTCGTTCTGACGGAGGAGGCCGTCCACCTGCCAGAGGACGAGTGCGCTCACGCCGATGATGAGCACGCTCATCATGAGCGCGATCTGGAATCCAAGCGTCCTGAAGAGCCCGCCGAGCCGACGCATGGCCGTATTGTGCCGTCCCGAGCCGCACTGTGCCTGATGACGCAGTCAGCGAGGGGCAGCCCTCTCTAGCCGGTCACCTCCGCGATCACCCCTTCGAGGATGGTCGCGGCCTGGTCGATCTCCTCCGCGGTGACGTTGAGCGGGGGCATGAACCGCACCGCGTTCGGACGCACGGCGTTGAGGATCAGGCCCGCCTGCAGCGCTTTCCCGACCACGTCGCCCGCGATCTCGTCGTGGAAGACGAGCGCGCGCAGGAGCCCGGCGCCCCGGTGGCCGGCCACCGCGTCAAAGCGGTCCTCGAAGGAGGAGAAGTGGCGGGCGAGCTGCTCGCCCCGCTCCTGGCCGTTCTGCGCGACGCCGCCCTCGATCACCTGCCGCATCACGTACAGCGCGGCAGCCGTGGCGAGGGGGTTCCCCCCGAAGGTGGAGCCGTGATCGCCCGGCTCGAAGACGGCCGCGTGGTCCTTCGCGAGGACGGCGCCGATCGGCACCCCACCGCCGAGGCCCTTCGCGAGCGTCATGATGTCCGGCTCGATGCCGGCCTGCTCGTACGCCCACAGGGTGCCCGTGCGCCCGCAGCCGGTCTGCACCTCGTCCAGGATCAGCAGGAGCCCTTGCTCGTCGCACCACTTCCGCACGGCCTGCAGGTAGCCCTCCGGCGGCATGTTCACGCCGCCCTCGCCCTGCACGGGCTCGATGAGGATGGCGCAGGTCTGGGGCGTGGTGGCTGCCTTCATCGCCTCGATGTCGCCGTAGTCGACGAAGGTGAAGCCGGGCAGCTGCGGGCCGAACGGCTCGCGGTACCTCGGCGTGCCGGTCGCGGCGACGGTCGCGAGTGTGCGGCCGTGGAAGCCGTTGTTGGTGGCGATGATCTCGTAGGCACCCTGCCGGTTCGCGATGCCCCATTTCCGCGCGAGTTTGATCGCGCCCTCGTTGGCCTCCGCGCCGGAGTTCACGAAGAACACCTGGTCGAGCGCGGAGTGCTCCACGAGCAGCTGGGCGAGGTGCACCTGCGGCTCGCTGTAGAAGATATTGGAGACGTGGACCAGCGTCCGCGCCTGCTCTGCGATCACGTCCGCGAGGCCCGGGTCCGCATGGCCGAGCGTGTCGACGGCGATGCCCGCGACGAAGTCCAGGTACTCCTTGCCGGTGTCGTCCCACACACGCGTGCCCTGGCCACGGACCAGGGTGACCGGCATGCGCCGGAACATCTGCATGTGGTAGGTCGACTCCAGCTGGGGTACGTCGGACACGGTTGGTGCCTCTCCTGCGTCCCGAAGGACTCTGTGTCTCGGTGCCCTATGACGCGGGCGTCGGCGTTGCCGCCGGCTGTTGCTGACGTTCCAGTTCGGCGCGCAGCGCCTCCAGGATGTCCCGCAGTCGGTTGAGCTCGTCCTCCGAGGCGTCCGCCGCACCCTCTGCCTGCTGGAGGAGTTCCTCGATCGTCCCGAGGGGGATCGTGGGCGTCTCGGTCACAGCGGGCGTTGGCGTCGGTTCACCCGGGGTCGGCGTCGGCGTCGCCTCGCCCTCCGGGGGCGGGGTGGCATTCGGGTCGCCCTCGGGCGCGGTCGGCGCACGCCGGCCGGCGAGGACATCGAGCGCCGCCTGCAGCGTCGGCTCCATGGCGATGTCGTTGCCGTTGGCGACGACGACGCGGGCCAGCTCCGGGAGACTCGAGGAGGCCGCCTGCAGATAGATCGGTTCGACGTACAGGAACGAGGAGCCGATCGGGATCATGAGGAGGTTGCCGCGGATCACCTGCGATCCGGCACGGTCCCACAGAGAGAGCTGCTGTGAGATCAGCGGATCCTGGTCGATACGCGCCTCGATCTGGGCGGGGCCGAACACGATCGTGTCCGTCGGGAACCGGTACGCCCTCAGCCCGCCGAAGTTCTCACCGTCGGCGCGGCCCGCGAGCCAGGAGACGGTGTTCCGTCGCTCTCCGGCCGGGGTGAACGGCATGATCAGGACGAACTCGACCTGGTCCAGGACTTCCTCGGTGTTGTCGCCTCGCGGCAGGCGCATCACGACGTAGTAGGGCTCGACGGGCTGCTCTTCGTTCTGGAACCGCTCCGTCGGGATGTTCCAGATGTCCTCCGCGGTGAAGAACGCTCCGGGGTCCGTGATGTGGTACGTGCGGTACTGCTCCGCCTGCTGCTGGAACATGTCCAGCGGGTAGCGCAGGTGTGCGAAGACGTCCTCCGGCATCTCGTCACCGGGCGTGAACAGGTCCGGGAAGATGTTGTCCCAGGTCGCCGCGATGGGGTCGTCCGGGTCGATGAGGTAGAACACGGTGTCGCCGGTCTGGGCGTCCACCGTCACCACCACGCTGTGACGGATGTAGTTCACCCCGCCGCTCGGCTGCGAGTACGGCACGTCCGAGGCCACGGTGTACGCCGGCTGGATCCACATCAGCTCGCCGTCGATCACGGTGACGTACGGGTCCGTGTCCAGCCGCAGGAACGGTGCGAGCTCCCGGATTCGCACCTGGATGTTGCGGTTCATCAGCAGCCGCGACTGGTCGTCGATCTGGCTGGAGATCAGCAGGTTCTGGTCGCCGAGGTCCCAGGCGAGCGCGAGCCGCTTCACGAACGAGTCCAGCTGGATGCCGCGCTCGTACGGGTAGCGGATGCTCTCCTGGCCCTCCCCCACGGGGTAGTCGAACTCGGGCTCGCGCGAGTTGCCGACCACGTAATGGCGTGTGACCTCGCCGAAGTAGATGCGGGCGCCCTCCGGCGTGATCGGGATCGAGTCCGACACGGGCGGGATGTCCGAGGTGATCAGCTGGGGCAGGCCCTCCGGCGTCACTTCGTTCACCGGCGAAACCACGGCGCCAAAGCCGTGCGTGAGCTGCAGGCGGTCGCGTGTCCAGTTGCGGTCCTCGGCGCGGCTGATGTCCAGCTCACGCGCGGAGGCCATCACCTGCTGGATCTCGCCGTCGATCGTGTAC
>JALOAM010000195.1 GCA_023228765.1 Dehalococcoidia bacterium | reverse complement strand
GCCCCGGACCCGCAAGGACGAGGAGCCGGGGAAGGACCCATCCCGTCCTGAAAAGCGGACAGCGTCCCCCTGAGAGGACGCGGCCCGGGGGCCGCCGAGGAGGTCGCGCGTCCGCCCGCTCATCGAGCGGACATGCGCGAGATCGCCGCTCGCGTGGGCGGAGATCCATGCGGGCCAGTACACATCGGCGTAGGGCCATGCCGCCGCGGCCTCATGCTCAGCGCTGCCATGGAAGTGGGGACTCATCGTCATCGGCACGCCGCAGAGATAGCCTTCCGTCACCCCCAACGCGCGCGCCACGTAGCAGGCGAACAGGCCGGATGGGGGCGAAACATCACGCAGGCACAGCTGGTGGCCGACGTGCTCCCATCCCCGGATCGTATGGTGAGGCTCCCGCTCGTGCGCCCAGGTCTGACGAGCGGGGGGCAGGCCATTCGCCGCCCTGAGATCGATCCAGCCCGCCAGTCTCTCCGGATGCAGCGTGCACCATGCGTCGACATGGAATGACGGATCGATGATCGTCCAGTCGCTTCGACGCCGCGGCCAGTGGCACGCAATGTCGTTCGCCGCGATGGTGAGCCCGTCCCATGGATGGTCTCCCCAGAGATCCTGCAGCGCGTCGACGTCATCCCACACGCACTCCGCGCCTCCCAGGATGATGGCCTTCATGCGCTGAGCCTGGACACGTAGTAGCGGAGCTCTCTCTCCATCCGCGTCGGGAACACGTCCTTGATGACCTGCTCACGCGCTCGGGCGATGGGTGTCTCCGCCGCCGTCTCGGCGACACCAGGGCCGACCACACCGACGACGGGGATACGCCTGACGCGCGAGATCCGGCGCATCTCCTGGGCTCGCTCGTGCCGCTGATTCCGCCCGAGGCCGCGGCGGACACCGACGAATTTCCCCCGCCCGAGATCGACGATGAACGCCTGCTCAAAGGTCCTCCGCTTCCGCCAGGGCGAGGCGGCCACCCCCTTCTTGTTCTGCCGGGGGTTGAATCGGATGAGATTCATTGGCCGGCCCTTGAAGGTGACGTCCGCACCCGCCCGGAGATTCTTCGCGGTGGCGCGGCGGATCGCGGTTCGGACGCGGACCTCCTTCTGCTTGAGGCCCATGCGCTGGGCGATGTCCTTCACCGATTTCGACCGCACGGTCGTCGCGGTCGTGTTCAGCGCTCGCGCCATCGCCTGCGGGACCACTTCGCGCTCGAGACGGGTCAGGTTTCGCTGGAGCTTTTCGAGGCCGATGACCTGGACACGATCCACTCAGGCCCCCTGCATGGCGGCCGCCGGGGGGCGCATGTGACCCGGCACCCGAATCCGCTCCGCCCCCCAAGCCGCTGCGGGCTCCCCGCCAATCGTCGTCAGGGCGACGCTCTGCACGCCCTGGATTCCGAGCGGCGGGGCGTAGTTGAGGAGATAGGATCCATCGTCGAGTTTCACCCACTGCTCGGAGGTGTGAGTCGTCGTGTGCAGTGGGGTTCCGTCCTGATCCCAGATCTTCCAGGTGATCGTCGCGTCTGCGTCCGGGCTGGCGATCACGCCGTTGGCGCCCTGGAACGTGGCGACGAATTCATGGTTGTTGAGGGGCGTACCCATCAGTCTGCCTCCGGGTCTATGATCGTCATCGCATGCGATCGGCTGCCGATGCTCATCGGATGGTGGCCCGCCGCGATCCCCATAAGGTGCGTGACCGTCTGGATCACCATTACGCCGGCGATGGGCGGCGTGGGTAGTAGTAGACCGCCACGCACCACGGCCGGTGTGTATGCGAGCCCCGTCGCGACCGACATCGGTACCAGGATGACCAGCGATCCCGGGGTGATCGTCGGCGCGTACTCCGCTCCTCCGGAGGCAGCGACCGGCACTTCGATCACGATCCCAGTGCGCAGGACGGTGGCCGGATACGCCGCGCCGAGGGCGGCCGCGAACGGCACCGCGAGCGGAGTACTCGCCACCTCGACCGAAGGTGCCCATTCCTCGCCCGTCGCGTCAGCGTGGGGCGCGGCCAGCGCGATCGGCGTGACCTCGATCGTCGGGGCATGCTGCGTCCCCTCGGCGGCCGCGAACGGGAGCCCGAGGCCGGAACCCCCGACGATCGTCGGTGCATGGGCGACTCCGGTCGACGCCGCGGCGGGCACGTCGATCGAGAGCGCGCCCGGCTCGACGTCCGGCGCATACGCGGTCCCCGTGGACGCCGCGATCGGGATCGCCACCACTCCGGCCTCGACACCCGGCGCGATCGACGGCGCCGGCGTGGCCCCGTCGGTTGCCGCTACCGGAGGCGAGACCGCGACGCTCTCCACCTCGATCGAGGGCGCGTAAGCCGCTCCGCCGGCGGCGGCCATCGGAACCGCGACCGATACGACACTCGGAACGACGGCCGGCGCGTACTCGGCGCCGGCGGCGGCCGCGAGCGGCGGCTCAATCGGGACCGTCGTGACATCAACGGAGGGCGTGAGCGCCGTCCCCGTCGTGGCGGCCAACGGAACCGCGAGCTGCTTCGCCTCCTGAATCGCCGGCGCAAACTCCACCCCGGTGGACAGAGCGGCGGGCGGCTGGATGGCCACCTCGGCGACGGCGATCCCCGGCGCGTAGGTCGCGCCGGTAGCGGCGGCGAGAGGTACCGCGACCTGCAGGGCCTTCCGGATGGTCGGTGCGTAGGCCGCCCCCGTGGACGTCGCTCGGGGGACCGTGACCTCGACGGGCGCGATCTCGACCGCCGGGACGAACTCCGATCCCGACGATGCCGCGAACGGCACCGCCACGGGCGGCACCCCGATCGCGATACCGGGCGCGAAGGCTGCGCCACTGGTCATGGCGAGCGAAGCCGAGATCTCGACTGGTGAGACCTCGACGCCCGGAGCGTAGGCGGTTCCCGTGGTGGCCGCGTACGGGACGGCGGCTTCGACTGGCGGCTCACCTCCCGCCGTGTAGCTGATGATCAGCGCGGGCCGGTCCCCGGCCGTCGCGTCGTCCATCCGGGCGAGCCACGCCATTCCGCCGATCTCCAGCCCCTCGGCGGCGGCGATCCAGAGCGTGAAGCGGTCCTGAGCCGACTTGGCGGCGGCGAGATGGGTGGCGACGGCGGCGCCCAGCGCCTCGGCGTGCGTTCCTTCCGACCGGTAGGAGGTGATACCGTCCGGAGTGTACATGCCGACGTCGCTGGCACCCCAGTTATAGGCGGCGGCGAAATAGGTGGCCCAGCTGTCCGTCTGGATATTTCCGAGCCCGGTCCCACCGTACCCACCGACCAGCCAGTACGAGCTGGTCACCTGGGACAGGCCGAGCACGGTGACACGGAGGGAGACGCTGTCGATCGTCGCGCCACTCGGCAGATCGCCGAGCGGGAACCGGAACGCGGCGCGGACCCGGTACCCGAACGCGGCGCCGGTGGCGACGTCCTCATCGCCGACCCAGTTCTGGTCGTTGATATGGTCTTCGGCCCGCTGGTAGTCCGGGTAGATCGTGAGCGTCGGCACGGCCTACGCCTCCACCCGCTCGCGGGTGATCGTCATGCGGAAAAACCTCGTCATGTGCTTGCTGGCGCGCTTCGCGCAGCCGGGGCACAGCGTCATCGAGAGATCATAGCGCTTCCGGGCGCCGAACTCGGTCGGCACGCCCGGATCGTGATAGTAGACGCGCGCGGAGTACTCGAGTGTCGTGAGCGCCTGACAGCGACCACAGCGCGCGAGCGTCACCTCAGCGCCAGTGCGGAGGCGATGTCACGCGCGGCCGCCGTCTCGACCGTGATCGTCGTCGGCACGCCCGCCACCAGCCGGTCCGGCAACAGGCCGCGGAACGGCGCCACCTCGATCGTCACGGTCGACCCGGGCGGCAGCCCCACGACCGTGTATCCGACCGTCTCTCCGACCTCTGAGCCGAGCACGGCCACCGCATCCGACCACTCGCCGCCCGTCTGCCACCTCAGTCCGTAGTCGGCCGCGCCTCCCCTACCGTCGCCCACCTCTGTCCACGCGAGCGCCAGCGCCGTAGGCGCCACGCGAACAACGCGCAGGTCCGACACGCTGGCGAGCCCCACCGCCAGCGTCTCCGGCGCGATCGGCTCCACTTCCACGCGCGACCACGTCACTTCCCATCGCACGTCCCCGTCCGCTGGCGCGCCCCACACCCGACAGGTGTGGAGCTGTGGCGCCGGTCCCCTCGGCCGCACCGGGTACGCGCACGCGCCCTGAGAGACCGGATAGGCGACGACCCCGCCTACCGAGACGGGGTCGGGACCTTCCGGCCAGACGGGGAGCTCCACCGACAGCGGATCGCCTTCGACCAGCCAGACGGCGTAGGCGGGCGGGGGCTCCCCGCCCGCCATCGTCTCATCGTGCATCCATGAGACATCGCAGACATCGCCATCGCAGACGGCGAGGACGCTCCGCGCGCCGCCGGTCACCTCGATCGCCAGCGTACCCGGCGCCTCCGGCTCCCCGAGCGCCACCGTGTCGATGGTGACCTCGGGAGTTCCGGGCGGCACCGGTTGCGCGGTGGTCAGCACAAGCGACGCCCGGCCGGTCCCGCCGCCCAGGCCCAGCGCGTCGATCGCGCGGACACTCGCGTCCACGGCCACGCTCGCCCCATACTCGGGGCACGGAACCGCGACCTCGACGGCGCGGGGAGAGTCCGCCGCGACCGTGTCGGAGTAGAGCGGCGCCTCCGCGATCGTCAGCCCGACCGCGTAGGCCGCGATCGGCTCCGTCCCCGGCGCCGGGATCGTCCACGTCACCCGCACCGTCGAGACGTCCGACGGCGCGAGGCAGGCGGTGGCGCGCACGAACGCGCCCGGCCGCTCCGGCGCGACCGGCATCCATGCCGCCAGCATCGTGACGGCCAGCACGAGGGCGGCCAGCGTGAGTGTGAGGGATCGGGTGCTCATCGGGGGTCGGAAGTCGAAGGGTCCACCAACTGGGGCAGCGCGATCTCGACCGCCGCTTTCGCGGAACTCGCATCATTGAATCGCCCGATCACACTCCACGTCCAGTACAGGCGCGGTGCCTTGCCACGGCGGCGGCCGATGCGCGCCTCGTACTGGCCGCCGTCCTTCTCCACCCGCCCGGCGCGGTCCCCCGCCGTGATCGAGTAGAGAGTCCCCGCCGCGTTGACCTGCTTCCATTTCGCCATGGTGACCTATCCGACTGAGAGGATGCCGCTGACGTGGTGCTGGATCTCGTCGTTGGTGCCGTCGAGCGTCAGCGGCAGGTTACTGGCGTCGTCCGA
>JALOAM010000194.1 GCA_023228765.1 Dehalococcoidia bacterium | reverse complement strand
GCTTCCCGCCACACGCGTTGCGACCTCGTACTTGCTGGCTGGCGGACCAGGGTTCGAACCTGGGCTAAGGGATTCAAAGTCCCCTGTGCTACCGCTACACCATCCGCCAGCGGCCTCGTGTCCCGCCCGAGGGCGAGCGCGGACGCTAGGGTCGCAGACCGCATCCGAGACCGCCACTGACTCGTGTTCGTCCGCCTCCAGGGGTGGGGGTACCCTCGTCGTGGAGTGGTGAGAGGGAGCGCGTGATGGCTGATTCGTTCTACATCGAGCCGGTTGAGCCGGTGCTGAAGCGGTTCGTGGAGGACTTCCGCAACATCGTGGCTCGGGAAGATCGCTCGGAGGTTCTTGCGGCGCTGCGAGCGCCGATGGAGCAGCTGCTGTACGACCCCACGTGGATCACGGAGCAGTTCCGGGAGCCGCTGCCGGACACCACCGCGGCATGGGCGATCTACCGCTCGCAGGAACCCGACCTCTGCATCTTCACGATGGTCGTGCCGCCGATGGCGATGACGAAGGTCCACAACCACCTGACGGACGGCTGGGTGGGCCTGGTGCAGGGCGAGCAGGTGGAGCGGAAGTTCATGCGTCGCGACGACGGCTCGCGACCGGGCTACGCCGAGATCGAACTGGTGTCCGAGGACCCCATCGGGCTCGGGGAGCTGACGCCGCTGCGCCACCCGGACGAGGACATCCACCAGGTGATCACCGCGTCGCCGATCCCCTCGGTCTCGCTCCACGTGCTCTGCAACGACCTCGGCACGGTGGAGCGCCAGGCGTTCGAGCCCGACGAGAACGAGGTGGAGGACTTCGTCTCCGGCTACACGAACGTGGACGGCGGTTCCCTGATCGGTCGCCCCTGAGGCGTGACGGTCGGTCCGAGGTCAGGCGGCGCCGTCGTCCTCGTCCTCGGGGTCGTTGCCGTTGTGGTGCTCGAGGTCGTGTTCCAGCGCGGTGATCCACTCGTCGCGGCGATGGGAGAGCGGGGCGTGGCCCTGCACCTCCAGCGTATTGATGAGCAGCGAGCGCGACGTGTGGGCGTCGACGCCTGACCACAGCAGCACCTGCGCCGCCATCTCCGTGCCGCCCTCGAGCTCCTCGCAGACCACCTCGGTCGCTCCGAGCGCGAGGAGGGTGTCCCGGTCACGGAGATAGCGGGTGCGGCAGATGATCGGCACGGTCTCGGAGATCGACCGGGCCGCCGCGATCGCGCGGCGGGCAGCCTCGGGGTCGTTGATCACGAGGACGATCGCGCGCGCCTGTCGCACGTGGGCGTGGTTTTGTGCCTCCGGGCTGGTGATGTCGCCGTAGTAGATGGGGTAGCCCTGCGCTCGCCCCTGGCGGACGCGGTCCGCGTTGAGCTCCAGCACGACGAAGCGCACCCGCGCCGCCTTCAGTGCGTGCCCGATGAGGGTGCCCGCGATGCCGAACCCGACCACGAGCACGTGGTCCGCCAGGTCGCGCTCGCGGCGCTGGGCGTCGTCGATGCCTCGGGCGCGGAGGATGCGCTCCAGCGGCCGGAGGACGGCCTCGCCGGCGCGGAGGCTGGGTGCCGCCGACATCAGCGTGCGCGAGATCATCATGCTCGCGACGCCGGCCGTGACCACCAGCCGCATCTCCTCGTCGGTGACGAGGCCCGACGCGGTGCCGAGGGTGAGGACCACAAACCCGAACTCGCCGAAGTGGGAGAGATAGATCCCCCCGAGCCAGGATGCGCGGGATGCGAAGCCGGTGGTGATCGCTGCGATCGCACCCGTGGTCCACTTCCCGAGGACGAGCGCGGCGACGATCGAGATCGCCACCACGGGATGGTCGAGGAACACGCGGATGTCGAACAACATGCCGAGCGAGACGAAGAAAATGCTGGTCAGCGCGTCCCGGATCGGCACCGCGTCCGTGACCGCTCGCTCCCGGTAGTCCGTGTCGGCGAGCACGAGCCCCGCGAGGAACGCACCGAGCGCGAGCGACAGCCCGAACTCGGACATCACCCACGCACTGCCGAGGCCGACGCCGAGCACGGTGAGCAGGAACAGCTCGCGGCTGCGGGTACGGTCGACCTCCTGGAACAGGCGTGGCATGACCAGCCGCGCGAGGAGGACCGCGCCGACCACCGCCACGGCCGCCTTCACCACGGCGACGCCCACCTCGATCGCCGGGTTCGAGTCGTTCTCCGGGCTCAGCGTCGGGATGATCATCGTGAGGGGGACGACGAGGAGGTCCTGGAAGATCAGCGCCCCCACCGTGAACTTGCCGTGCGGCGCATCCAGGGCATCCCGGTCCGCGAGCGCCCTCAGCACGATCGCCGTGCTCGAGAGGGAGCAGGCGACGGCGAAGAGGAAGGCGCGCGAGGCGCTGTCCTCGGCGACGAAGTAGAGGAACGCGAAGCCGATCGCCGTGGTGAGGCTGACCTGGACCGTCCCACCGATCGCGACCGGCCGCCAGATGAACGCGAGGCGGCCGAGCGAGAACTCGAGTCCGATGGCGAACAGCAGCATCACCACGCCGAACTCGGCGAGCAGGGTGATCGCCTCGCTTTCGTGGACCAGGCCGAGGCCGTTCGGCCCGACGAGCGCGCCTGCGCCGAGGAAGGCGATGGTGGTGGGGATACGGAGCCGGGCGAAGAAGATGGCGAGCACCACCGAGGCCGCCGCCGCTATGGCGAGCTGACCCAGGATTTCAGGCGGGTGCATCAGCCCTCCAGCAGCCCTGCGGCCTGTGGTGCAACACCGTGCTACTACCGGGTGCGACTACGCGCGAGGGGCGGAGTGGTACCGGGGGTGGGACTCGAACCCACACGGGTGTTACCCGGCGCATTTTGAGTGCGCTGCGTCTGCCATTTCGCCACCCCGGCACAAGGTAGAGTCCGATCCTAACGTAGACTCCCGCCATCCGCCGTGCCTGCTCGCCTCGACGGGATCGTGATGACCCGACTGCCATCCGCCCTCCGTCGACGGCCTCCGCCCGAGGCAATTCGGTGGGCCGAGCGTGCCCTCGGACGTCGCGCCCGCGTCACCGGTTACCGGCGGCTGCGCGGCGGCACCTCCGCCGCGGTCCACCTCCTGCGCGTCGAGGGGGCCCGCGGAGTGAGATGGGCCGTCCTGCGTCGGTTCGTACGCGAGGACTGGCTGGCGGAGGAGCCGGACATCGCCGAGCGCGAGGCGCGGATCCTCGACGCGCTGAGCGCCACGGAGTTCCCCGTCCCGCATCTCCTGGCCGCCGACCCGGCGGGGGCCGAGTGCGACGTGCCGGCGGTGCTGATGACGCGCGTCGCGGGACGCCTCGACCTCGCACCGAGCGACCTCGATGGGTATCTGTGGCAGCTGGCGAGGTTCCTGCCGGTGCTCCACGACCTCGGAGTCGTCGAGGGGCTCCCGGCGTATCGATCGTGGTTCCGCTCGCAGCCGTTCGAGCCGCCCTCGTGGTCGCGGCAGCCCGAGCTGTGGCATCGCGCAGACGCGCTGGTCTCCGGGCCGCCACCCGAGGAGGCTGTGGGGCGCGTGACGCTGATCCACCGCGACTACCACCCGGCGAACACGCTCTGGCGCTACGGACGGCTGAGCGGGGTGACGGACTGGGTGAACGCCTGCAACGGCCCTCCCGCCATCGATGTGGCCCACTGCTCGGTGAATCTCAGCGCGCTGTTCGGCGTCGAGGCCGCCGAGGCGTTCCGCCGGGCGTACGAGGCCGTCGCGGGCGTCGAGCAGCACCCGTACTGGGACCTCCTCGATGCGCTCGATACAGGACCGCCCGAGGAGGACCAGTGGCACGACGCGGGGCGCTTCGACCTCGACGGCCCGCTCCTCTACGCGCGGTGCGAGGAGTACCTCGAAGGGTTGGTGCGCCGGCTGGCCTAGCGGGCGGCGGGGATGCAGAAGGCCCGCCGTGGGGCGGGCCTTCGTGCCGTCATGGAGCGGAAGACGAGGGTCGAACTCGCGACCTCCTCCTTGGCAAGGAGGCGCTCTGCCACTGAGCTACTTCCGCAGAAGCATCATTCTAGCGTGCCGGGACGATCGGACAAGTCCGACGCCCAACGCGCTCGTTATGCCTGCTTCTCTGCTTCTGCCTTCGCCTTGGCCGCTTCCGCGGCAGCCTCGCGCTCGGGGGCCGTGTCCGCCCACCACTTGTGCCAGCGAGAGGTGGGCAGGGTGCCCGCCTTGAACAGCGCCATCGTCTCCTCGACCGCCCGGTCGACGGAGACCTGGAGGTCCTCCAGCGTGCCGTTGTTCATGAAGAGGCGGTCGGAGGCCGGCTCGCGCTGCTGCCAGGTGCGGGCGGCGTCCAGGCGCTGCCGCGCCTCCTCCTCCGAGAAGTTGTTGCGGGTCATCAGGCGGGGCAGGGCCACATCGTAGTCCGCGCCGACGAGCCAGGTGGCGTCCGTCCAGCCGGAGTACTGCGCCTCGATCAGGTTCACGGCCTCGAGGATCGCGATGTCGTCGGGCCCGAGGGTCGCGCGCCACTCGTCGATGACGCGCTTCATCTCGCCGCCGATGTCGCCGATCGCCCTCGTGAGGTCGCGCATGCGCTCGGGCTTACCAAAGACCTGCGCGCCGATCTTCTTGCGGTCGATGTAGCCGTCTTCGCCGATGACCTCCTCGCCGAACTCGGCGACGATGCGGTCAAAGCCGGGCTTGCCCGGGTCGTACATGCGGTGGACCACCTTGTCGGCGTCCGCATGGATCGCGCCGTACTGCTCCACCATGTACTGGCAGAGGTAGGACTTCCCGGTGGCGATAGAACCGGTCACTCCGAGGACGAGCGGCATCGACATTCCCTCCGAATGCGCCCCGCGAGCATCTGGCCAGTGGGTGCGCGCGCAGACTACAAGAGCCACACTTCTCGGCCAAGCACCGGACGAATACGGAGGGCGCGCGCATGACCTCAGACGACGGACGTGAGGCCGGACGCGAGCGGCTGCGTCGCGCCTTCCTCCGCTTCGCGGAGACGGAGGCCGTCCCGCAGGGCTCGCCGATCTACGAGGCGCTGTGCCACGTCGTGGCGGGCGATGACCTCCTGCTCGACGTGGCATCCGAGGCAGCTCCCGGTCAACCGGTCCCGAACCTGCTCTTCGGCGCCGTCCATGCCGTGCTGGAGGAGCATCCCCAGGCAGAGCTTGCTGCGTACTATCCGAGCCACTCCGGCCGCGGCTCCGAGGACACGCGCGCCCTCGACGTGGGACTGGGCGAGGCGTTCCGCGCCTTCGTGGTGGACCAACGCGACGAGGTCGTCGAGATC
>JALOAM010000018.1 GCA_023228765.1 Dehalococcoidia bacterium | reverse complement strand
CCCACGCGGGTCTTGCCCGGAGAGATCACGCCGAGGCAGTTCGGGCCGATGATCCGCGTGCCGCGCTGCTGCGCGTACTCCACGAATTGCGCCACCTGCTTGCGCGGGATGCGCTCCGTCACCACCACCACCAGCGGGATGCCCGCCTCGATGGCCTCGAACACCGCGTCCGCCGCGAAGGCGGGCGGCACGGAGACGACCGAGGCGTCCACGCGCTGGTGCTCGGTGAACTGCCGCACCGTGTCCATCACCGGCAGCCCATGGACCTCGCGACCCTTGCGGCCGGGGGTGACCCCGCCGAGGAGCTTCGCGCCGTAGTCCAGGCACTCGCGGGCCATCGTCACCGCCTCACGGCCGGTGATGCCCTGGATGATGAAGGTCGTGTTCTCGTCGACGAGGATGCTCATGGTTCGTTCTCTCCTCGTCTACTTCGCGTTGTTCTCGACGGCCATCCGCGCCGCCTCGTCCATGGAGACGGAGCGGTCCACGTAGGGCACCCCGTACTTCTGGAGGATGGCGAAGCCTTCCTCCTCCCACGATCCGGGGATGCGGAAGATCGCGATCTTGTCCTTCGGGTCGAAGCCGGCCTCCAGGCAGCCCTTGATCACGCCGCGCGCGACGATGTCCACGCGGGTGTTGGAGACCACGTTCATCATCACCGCGATCTTCTTCACGTTCGGACGCGAGCAGATCAGCTTGGTGAGGTTGGCCGCCTTGTTCACGGACGGGTTGCCGCCGATCTCGCAGTAGTTCGCGGGACGCCCTCCGGCGCCGCGGACCGCGTCGAACAGCGTCAGCGAGCCACCGCCCGCGCCGATGATGAGGCCGATGTCGCCATCGAACTCGGTGAGGTTGCCCGCGACGCCGCGCGGGTCGGAGGCGTCCAGGTGCTCCGCGTCCAGCTCGAACTGGGTCGGCGGACGCGCCTGGCGCTTGTCGTCGGCGTTGAGGCCCAACTTCGCCAGCAGGTCGACGTGGGAGCGCTGGGCCTCCTGCTCCATGTCCATGTGGCAGTCCAGCGCGATGATGCGCCCGTCCTGCAGCTTCCCGATCGGGTTGATCTCGGCCAGCGTCATGTCACGGTCGAGGAACACCCGCCCGAGACCGGCGACGATGCGGGTGAGGGCCGTCAGGTCGTTCCCGGTCACGCCGGTCCCGGCGACGGCCATCTTCGCGATGTAGTCGGAGAACGGCAGGTTGGGGGAGAAGTGCGTCCGGGTCAGGTGTTCCGGGTGCGACTCCGCGACCTCTTCGATGTCGATGCCGCCCATGTTGCTGAAGATGATGACTGGCTTCTTCGCGCGTCCGTCCCAGGTCACCGCGGCGTAGTACTCCTGCGCCAGCGCCTGCTTCTCCTCGACGAGCACGCCGACCGGGAGGAGGTCCTTGATGCGCAGTTCGAGGATCTCCTGCGCGAGGCCCTCGGCCTCCTGCGGGGTGTCCGCGAACTTCACGCCGCCGGCCTTCATGCGCCCGCCGGAGAGCACCTGCGACTTGATCACCACGGGCCCACCGATGTCCTCGGCGGCTGCCTTCGCCTCCTGCGCGGTCTTGCAGAAGTGGCTCTTCGGAAGCGGGATCCCCACGGTCTGCAGGATCTGCTTCGACTCGTACTCGTAGAAACGCACCCGCGCCTCCGGTCTGCTGCCTCAGGACTCGAGGAGAGCGAACTCTATCGGGTTATACGGTGGCCGGATCGATGCCATACTCTGCGGCCATCGCCGGGTCCATCTTCGCGATGTTCACGGCCAGGTCCCACATGACCTTCGCCTGCTTCCAGGTCGCGTCGTCCTGCATCTTGCCGTCCAGCATCACGACGCCACTGCCGTCCGGCATCGCGTCCAGGATGGCACGGGCCGTCTTGACCTCCTGCGGGGCAGGGGAGAAGACGCGGCGGGCGATCTCGATCTGCACGGGGTGCAGGCTCCACGCGCCAACGCACCCCAGGAGGAAGGTGGCGCGGAACTGGTCTTCGCACCCGGTGGTATCGGCGATGTCGCCGAACGGGCCGTAGTACGGGTAGATGCCGGCGTTCACACAGGCGTCCACCATCCGCGCGATCGAGTAGTGCCACGGGTCCTGCTGCGCGGTGACGCGCGGCTTCGCGGGATCCTCGGCGTCCGGGTCCGTCCGCACGAGGTAGGAGGGGTGCCCGCCGCCGACGCGGGTGGTCTTCATGCGGCGGGATGCGGCGAGGTCTGCCGGCCCGAACGACATGCCCTGCATCCGCGGGCTCGCGAGGGCGATCTCTTCCACCTGCGCGACGCCGCCCCCGGTCTCGAGGATGGCGTGGACGAGGATCGGCTTCTCGATCTTGTTGCGGGCCTCCAGCTGCGCGAGCAGCCGGTCCACGTAGTGGATGTCCTGCGGCCCGAGCACCTTCGGGATCATGATGACGTCGATCTTGTTCCCGACCTCCTCCGTCAGGCGGAGCATGTCGTCCAGGAACCACGGGCTGTCGAGCGCGTTGACGCGCACCCAGCAGCCGACGTCGCCGAAGTCATTGTCCTTCACCGCCTGGATGAAGCCTTCGCGGGCCTCCAGCTTGCGGTCCACCGGGATGGCGTCCTCGAAGTTGCCCAGCAAGACGTCCACCTGCTTGAGCATGTCCGGGATCTTCTCGGCGAGCTTGGGGGTGACCACGGGGAGGAAGTGGATCATCCGGGAGGGTGTCCACGGGATCTCCCGTAGCGGTTCAGGTGCGCCAATGGCGAGCGGCTGGAAGAAGTCCCGGGGGCTTCGGAGCATGTCGGCTCTCCCACGATGTGTAGCGGCCACGGTATGCAGCGGATCGTGCTGTGTAGCGGATCGTGCCGGCGTGTCCGGGCATGTCACCCGCGATGATCGAGGTGTGTGACCCGTAGATCATGCCTCAGATCGGGCGCCGTCGCAGCCTCGGACCGCCTCCGGCACGCTAACTTCGCCCCCCTCCACCGTCAACGAGAGCGGTGCGAGGGGGGCTGAGGACGCCGGGGCCTAGGGCGCGCCGGCCTCCCAGATGCCGATGGTGTTCCCGCCGGGGTCGCGGAACTGCGCCATGCGGATGCCGTCCTGCGTGCGCAGCGGCTCCACGATCGCGAGGTCGCGCGCCTCGACCTCCCGGAGGACGCCCTCGATGTCCTCGACATAAATGTGGAGGAGGACGCCGTCCGAGGACGGGCCGCGGGAGGCGACGAAGGCTCCGCTGAGGCCGCTCTCCGTGTCCGTGAACGGAACGCGAACGTTGTCGCGAGGTCCCAGCGTGTAGGAAACGCGCTCCTCGTCGGGCGGGGTCAATGTCCAGTCGAAGACCGCCTCATAGAAGACGCCCGAGGTGATCGGGTCGCGGGCCGGGATCGCGATGTACGCGACCTTCCCGTGACGCGTCAGGTGCGGATCGATGCTCTCGGATGGTGTCGCTGAGCCCTCAGCCATGGAGCCTCCATTCGTGCAGTCGTGACAGACAGTACCGCCAGTTGGCGACACGTCCGAGCACCCTCGGGGCCGGTCGGGCCTCCGAGGGTGCTTGACCGGCGGGAGACAGTGCTAGGAGGCCGGGTCGGCCAGCGTCAGGAGCAGCGTCGAATCCTCGACGGCGTCCACCTTGTGACGCACGTTCGCATCGAACGCGACGAGGCGGCCGGCCGGGACGTCCAGGTCCTGGTCGCCGACCTTCATGCGCACGTGACCGGACAGCACCTGGACCGTGGCCGGGCCCGGTGCCGAGTGCTCCGCGAGGCTTCCGCCGGCGTCGATGTGCGTCAGCACGACGTTGATCCCGCTCTGCTTCACCAGGGTGACCGCGCGCCGTCGCTGGTCGCCGGGCACCAGCCCGTGCAGTTCCGTCCCCGCCTCGCCGAGGTCGATGAGGAGGTGTTCCGCGCTCAGGTCATGCGTGCGGAGGTAGGTGTGCTGTTGCATGGCGTCGATCCTCACTTGGCCGGCCGGCAGCGGTGCACACTGGAGGCCGAGGGGTTGGGAGTCTCGTTAACGTCGCGAACGGACGAAGATTAGTCAACTCCTGAAGTCCCACCATCCCGGGGAAGATAGCCCTGGGCGAGCCGGCGCCCTACTCGTAGTCCTCGTACGCCTCGCGGCGGCGTGACGCCGCGGCGGGCGCACGGAACACCGAGGCCAGCAGCCGCGCCAGGACCGCGACGACGAGGCCGGTCACGACGAATGTCAAGCCGTTCCGTAGGGGCGACCACGCGAGGTCGGACGCGATCGAGTGGGCGGTGTCGGCCAGGGCGGAGCCATCGCTCCCGACGAACGTGACGATCAGCCAGGACAGGATGCCGAGCCCGATCGCCGGGAACCCGGCGACCGCCGTGGAGACGCCGAGCGTGACGAAGCGGCTGAAGGAGGGGCCGAGGGCGATGACCGCGATCGCCGCGACGATCGCCGCGAGTCCGAGCGGCCACACGAGGAATGCCAGCGAGGCGTGTCGTGACTCGGTGAGGTTGCTCATCAGCAGCTTTACGCCGCCGGAGGTGGAGAACGTGCCGCCGCCGCCCGTGTCCTCACCGGACGAGAGCGCGCTGGGGCCCTCCTGGTAGAGCAACGCACTCGACTGCTCGAGGAGCACCTCGCGCCAGTGCTCGGGGCCGGCGGCGACCTCCTCGGCGGGGATGGTGATGGCGAGGGGGTAACCGGGGACGGTGGCGTCGCCGCTCACCTCCGCGATCTCGTCGTGATGGAGCTCGAGGAGCTCCGGCAGGCCGACCATCGTGTCGAGCAGCGACTCCAGCGCCGGCCTCGCGACGGTCTCGCTGCTCGCCTGGCTCGCGGAGAATACGAGGAGCCAGAGGCCCGCGGCCACCGCGAGGGCCGTCCCCGCGAGCCGGAGTCCCGTGTTCCGCCGAGGCCGGGACTCGCGCTGGTACTCATCGAACGACGGGCGCCGCGGCGGCAGCGTGCCGTACACGCCTTCGTCGGTGACGACCGGCGCCGGAGCGCCCCATGGTCGCTCCTCCTCGGTCGGTGGCTCCGGTTCGGCGAGGACGTCCTCCGGCTTGAGGTGGCCCTCGAACGCCTCGCCTTCGAGTTCCTCGAGGGCGTCGCGGTCCTCGTCGTGCTCGCGCGTCATCGGACCACCAATCTCGTCCCGGCGATGCGGTCGTGGAGGGGGAGTGAACCGGGCCGCGCGAGGACGATCGCGCCGGAGGCGAGCCCGCCGAGCGCGACGATCACCGCGGCCGAGGCGAACAGCAGCGCGAGCCCCGTCAGCGCGGCGAGCCCGCTCACGAGGGCGAGCCAGCCCCAGCCCAGCATCCCGAACGGGTGTAGCGCCAGCCGCACGAGACGGCGTAGCGGGGTGCCCTCGACGGCCAGTCCCGCCCGGTGCTGGCCGGGCGTGCCGTCGTGCGCGGCGTAGCCCTGTCCGAGGAGCCCGAGCCACGCCGGCACCGCCGCGAGGGCGATCGCCCAGCCGGTCGTCGCGGCACTGGAGGTCAGGTCGCGCTCCCCACCGCCGCTCTGGACCAGGAAGACGAGGACGGCGACCGTCGCCGTCGCGGCCTGTAGGCCGGCGAGCAGCGCGAGGTCGAAGACGAACGCACGCAGACGCGCGGCGCGAGGCACGCGCGCTCCTGCCGTGGCCGTCCCCATCGTCGCGGCAGAGTGCATCGTGGCATCATAACCATGTGGACGGCCGCACCGCCGTCAGATCAGCCCCGACCCACCACGGGCGCCGAGTCATTGCTGTATCGGTCCTCACCCCGCGAGTGGAGGTCGGATTGCGCGCGCGGCTCACAACCATGGCTGCCGCCGGGTTCCTCGGCTTCGCGCTCGTCGTCCTGGCGTTCGGACTGCGCGACCACCGCGCGGACGACCGTTTCGATCTCGTGCGGTGGGAACTGGACACCTTCCCCAACCGCTGGCTCGCCGTCCTCGCGTCCCCGTTCCGCGACGCGGCCCTCGACGAGGACGAGGTCCTCCGCGCCTACTTCGCCCTCCCGCCCGAGGATCCCGGTCGTGCCGAGTACGAGAACGAGGTGGAGCGCATCATCGAGGGGCGCATCACGCAGGTGCTGTCAGACCTCGGGTTGAGCGCGCGCATCGACCCGCCGAGGGGCGTCTTCCCGCCCGTCGACGTCGAACTCGCGATCTCGCCGCAGGTGCTGGTCACCTCCCCGCGCGACGTGATCGAGCGGAAGGACACGGACCTCCTGCGCCCCGACATTGAGGCGGCGCGGGCGCTGGAGATCGAGGCGGACGCCGAGGAGGCCGATCCGGACCTCGCCGCGCTGGTGGTCCCCTCCGGCGGCGTGGCGACATACCCGGCGATCGTCTCGGATCGCTCCTCGTACGCCGGGGTGCTCGGCACCTCTGCGCACGAATGGGTGCATCACTACCTGGCGTTCTACCCGCTGGGCTTCAACTACTACCGGAGCGGCGACCTCCGCACGATCAACGAGACCGTCGCGGACATCGTGGGCGAGGAGGTCGCCGGGATCGCGCTCGAGCGGTGGGGCGACCCCACCGCCGTGCCTGCGACCGCCGCCGCTCCCGCCGACGATGTGCCCCCGCCGCCGCCCGGCCCCACGGTGGACCGCAACGCCGTCCTCCGCGCCCTCCGGCTGGAGGTCGACGCCCTCCTCGCAGCGGGGCGTATCGAGGAGGCCGAGGCGCGGATGGACGAGGTGCGCGACGAGCTGGAAGCCGCCGGGTACTACCTCCGGAAGATCAACCAGGCCTACTTCGCGTGGTACGGGACGTATGCGGCTCGCCCGGACGCCGTTGACCCCCTCGGCGGTTACCTCCGCGAGGTGCGCGCACGCACGGGCTCGCCGACCGCGTACCTGGAGACGATCCGTGAGTGGACGTCCCGCGCGGATGTGGAGGACGGCCTGGTCGAACTCGGCGGGACGTTGGTGACGGAGGAGTGAGGGGTGGGTGCCCGCTAGCGGCTCAGTGCCCGGCGGACGACGGAGGCGAGCTTCTGGCTCACGGTGCGCGGCGGGCGCTGGACGCGCACGCGGCGGTCGCCGATGTGCTTGCCGCAGAGCTGCTCACCACACGAGTCTCCGCTGGCGGGCTGTGCCTGTGCTGGGAAGTGCGTCGACATGCTGCGTAGTGTCGTCCGCCGCAGGGTAGGGTCAATGAAAACTACGTAAATAATCGAGAGGCCCCGGTGGATGCCGGGGCCTCTCGTTCCGTGCGCTTCGCTGACTATCCGCCGCCCTGGTTCCGGATCACCACGAGGACCTCCGAGGTCACCGAGCCATACTCGACGTCCCTCAACACGATGCGGATCGTGTACGGGCCGTCCGACACCTGGGTCGTGTCCAGCGAGGCCAGCGTCCCGCCCGCGATCGGGTTCGTACCGCTGCCCACCGTGGTCCACGAGGACGGCGTCACGCCGAGGCCGTACTGGACCTCGTAGCCCTCCATCGCCTGGGACGCCGCCGTGCCGACGATGGCGATCGTGCCGGAGACCAGCGAGCCGGCGGCCGGCGAGCTGATGGAGACCACCGGCGCATCCTGGCCGGTCGGCGGGTTGTCGCCATCATCGTCGTCGTCGTCGCCTTGACCGCTGTCGCCGATACGCACGGGGATCTGGTAGTAGCGAGCACCCAGCGTCTCGTCCTCCACCACCAGCCGGAGGGTGTATTCACCGTTCGACAGGTTCCCCGTGTCCCATCTGCCCAGCGATCCGCCAGAGACCTTCTTGTCGCTGGAGGAGATCCGGATCCAGGAGCTCGGGTTGTCTCCTCGGCCGTACTCCAGGCGGTACTGCGTGAAGTTCTCGGACGTCGCCCGCCCTCGGATCGTCACGTTGCCGTCCAGCACGGAGTTCGCGGATGGACTGTCGATGCGTGCCGGCAGCTCTGAGCCCGCGGAGGCGGGTGTGGTGGCGCCCAGCATCCCGGAGACGCCGTTCGCCGCCGCCCACGCGTACACGCCGCTCCACCCCTTCACCTCGTCCTCGGGCAGGACCAGGCGCACGCTCTCGTTCACGAACTGCGACGGCGTGTTCGAGGCGGCGATGAGGCCCGTGCGAGTGTCGACTGCGACCTTCTTCCACCACGTGTCGTAGAGGCGCGCGACCTCTTCCTCGCTCAGGCCCTCGGGGCCGCTGGGGAGCACCTCGGCGGCGTAGAGGCTGGTGTATCGCTTCAGCTCCGGGCACGCGTCGGTGGGGAGCTTGCCGGAGGGCCAGCAGACCTCGCGGGAGACCACCCCGTCCGGTCGCGTGAAGCTCGTCGCAGGGGCCTCGAGGTACTCGAGCGCCTGCACCATGAAGTCCTTCCACGCGCGCAGCGACACGGACGTGGAGGTGATGCCCTGGATGCGGGAGTTGTCCGCGTTCCCGGCCCACACGCCGCCCGCCAGCTCCGGCGTGTACCCCACGGTCCACGTCTCGCCGATGTCGCGGGAGTCCTCGAACGGCTCGCTGGTGCCCGTCTTCGCCGCGGACGGGTACCCGTTCGGCAGCGCGAGGGCGCCACACACGCCGTAGGTGATGCACTGGTTGGACCCGTCCGACAGGATCGAGGTCACCAGGTAGGTGTACGGCTCCGCCACCACGCGCTGCTCGACGGGTTCGTAGTCGAGCAGGACGCGCCCCTCGGAGTCCACGACCTCGAGGATCGCGGCGGGCTCCAGCGTGCGCTCGCCGGGGTCGAGGTTCGGCGTGGTCATCACGTCCGTGCCGCGCATGATGCCGCCGGAGGCGAGCACCGAGTACGCATAGACCTCGTCGAGGAGGGTGATCTCGGAGCCGCCGGTGATCAGCGCCGGGCCGTAGCCGGCGGGGTTGTCGAAGGTGGTGTAGCCCACGCGCTTCAGCGTCTGGATCGTCTCCTGCACACCGGCGGACATGATCGTCTTGATCGCCGTGGTGTTTAGTGAGTTGCCCAGCGCCTGCGCCGCGGTGATCGGGCCCAGCACCTGCGCGATCGGGTCGCGCGGGCTGAACGACGAGCCCGTCGAGTAGTCCATGATCTCGAACGGCGCGGCGATGACGCCGGTGCCGGTCCCCCAGCCGTTCATGAACGCCGTCATGAACGCGAACGGCTTCAGGGTGGAGCCGGGTGAGTTCGCCGCGGCCGCCATGTCGTTGCGGCCCTCGATGTCGTCGCGGAAGTAGTCGCGTGACCCGACGTAGGTGAGGATCTCGCCGTTGCGTGGGTTGATCGCGACGAAGGCGCCGTTGAACAGGTTCGCCTGCTCGCCGTACTCCGTGACGTACTGCTCGACGATCTCCTCGCCCATGTGCTGCAGGTTCAGGTCCAGCGTGGTGGTCACGGTCAGGCCTTGGTCGTACAGCGCACGCTCGCCGAAGCGTTCCGCGATCTCCGCCGCGATCCGCCCGAGGACGAAGTGCGGCGCTTCGATCTCGAACCGCGCCTGGCGGAACTGCAGCGGCGCGTCCAGCGCCTCGTCCGCCTGCTGCTGCGTGATGACGCCGTCCTCCACCATCAGCTTCAGCACCTCGGCCTGCCGGGCCTTGGCGAGGCTGGTGGCGGAGAGCTGGCCGGTCTCCTCGTCCAGGTTCTCGGCGCTGAACGGGTCATAGCGTGCGGGGGACTGCGGGATGCCGGCCAGCAGGGCCGCCTCAGGCAGCGTCAGTTCAGCGGCGGACTTGTCGAAGTACCCCTGCGCTGCCGCCTCGATGCCCGTGTAGATGCCGCCGTACGGGATTGAGTTCAGGTACCACTCGAGGATCTGGTCCTTCTCGTACTTCTTGGTCAGCTCCAGCGCGATGACCATCTCTTTGATCTTGCGGTCCACGGAGCGGTTCGTCCGCTCCTCGCGCGGGATGTAGATGTTCTTCGCGAGCTGCTGGGTGATCGAGGAACCGCCGGACCCTTCGAGGAACTGGCCCTCATCGCCCATCAGGAAGGGGGCGAAGTTCTCCACGCCCGCGCGGATCAGACCGCGCGTGTTCAGGCCGTTGTTCTCGTAGAACGTGGGGTCCTCGACGGCGACCGTGGCGTCGATCAGCCACTGCGACATGTTCTGGAGGGAGACCGGGCGGCGGAGGCCGGAGAGCTCGTCCACGAACTCGTAGAGGAACTCCCCGTTCCGGTCGAGGATGCGCGCGCCCCCGCGCGACTGCTCCGCGATGAGCTGCTCCGGAGGCACCACGCCCTCCGCGATCTCGTCATAACGGCTCACCGCATAGAGGCCCGTCCCGCCGGCGACGAGGCCGATCGAGATCACGAAGAAGCCGACGATCGCCGCGAGCGCGATCAGCATCCGCTTCCGGGTGCTGCTGCCCTCGTTGCGGTGGTCGAAGCGCCGCCGACGCCGCCGGAGGATGGCGGTGCGTGATGCACTCATGCGGAAGTCCCCTCGGTGGTGGAGCGGTCCGTCGCGGTGTGGTGAGAGCCGCTCTCGACGCCTGTTGCCCTCGCGCGGTGCGAGGGGCCAGGCGCGGCGTCACGCTGCAGGACGACCAGGTGCGACAGCCCGAACCGACGGAGGGCGTTGCCCTCCGCCCAGTAGCAGAAGCCGCGCACCACCTTCGCCAGCAGGGCGGAGCGGTGGTGGATGTTGTCGAAGCCGGGGTAGACGTAGGTGTGGTCCACGATCCGCAGGTCCGTGCCGCGGATCAGGCGCTTCCAGTCCCCGTGCCGGTATGCCCGCGCGTGCGGCACCAGCCGGTCGCGGAGACGAGTCGGGAGCCAGTTCACGAACGGGATGTTGCCGAAGACGTACCGCTGTCCGAGGTAGATCCCGTGCGTCTCGAAGGGATAGAGGCGGTTCGGGGCGTAGAGGATCGCGGTGCCGCCGGGACGGAGCACCCGCGCGATCTCCCGCATCGTGGCGCGGTCGTCCTGGACGTGCTCGATGACCTCGTTGAGGACGATCACGTCGATGCTCGCGTCCGGCAGGGGGAGGTACTCGCCCGCGGCGCCGAGGAACCCGCGGACGCCCCCGGGGCCGGTGGGGGTGCCGCTGGAGGCGACACGCTGGCGTGCCTCCGCGAGCCGGTTCATCGCGACGTCGCTGCCGAGGGCATCCGCGCCGCGTCGCGCGAAGGCGCGGACGTACTCGCCGAGACCGCACCCCAGGTCGAGGACGCGCTTCCCCTCGAAGGAGACATAACGCTCCATCAGGGCGACGCGACGCTCCTGGCCGGACCGCCACACGAAGGAGGGGTTCCCCAGCCGGGCTGCATCAGGTTGTCGCGCCGCGTCAGATGGAGGCCCCGCCGGCGGGCGAGGGGTCGCGGTGGTCGGGCTGCCGTCAGGCGGCCCGCTCGCCGGGCTGGTCATGCGCTCTCCTCGGCCCCGCCGGCAGCACACCCGCAGGTGGCCGCTGCATCCAGCGTAGGGGCCGTCTGGCTTGGTGGGGTGAGCGGCTCCTAGAATACTCAGGACTCCAGAACACGAAAGCGTGAGAGTTCGCATACCGCGAGCCGTCCTGCGGGGAGCTTCTGCATGGCCCTGACCACCGAAGAGGTGAGGCACATCGCGCGCCTCGCGCGCCTCGCCCTCACTGACGACGAGGTCGAGCGGTACCGCGGGCAGCTGTCCGGCATCCTCGATCAGTTCGAGGTCTTGAACGAGATCGACACCTCGGATGTTCCCCCGACGGCCCAGTCGCTCGACCTCTCGAACGTTACGAGGCCGGACGCGCTGCGCCCGTCGCTCTCCACGGAGGAGGTCCTGGCGAACGCCCCGCGCGCCGAGGATGGCTACCTGCGGGTGAGGGCGGTGCTGGAGTAATGCCCAACATCGACCCCTCCACGATCGACCTCGACCGGACCGCCCACGAGCACGCCGCCGCGCTCCGTGCGGGCGAATACACCTCCGTCCAGCTGACGGAGGCCACCCTCGCCCGCGTGAAGGCGCAGGACGCCGCCCTCAACGCCTACGTCACCATCACGGACGAGCTCGCGCTCGAGCAGGCACGCGCTGCCGACGCTCGTCTCACCTCGGGCGATGCGACCCTGCTCACGGGTGTCCCCGTCGCCGTAAAGGACCTGCTCTCCACGAAGGGCGTCCGCACCACGGCGTCCTCGCGGATGCTGGAGGACTTCGTGCCCGTGGTCGACTGCACGGTCGTGCAGCGCCTGAACGCCTCGGGCGCGGTCACCATCGGCAAGGCGAACCTCGACGAGTTCGCGATGGGCTCCTCCACGGAGCACTCCTACTTCGGCCCCACCCACAACCCGTGGGACCTGGAGCGCGTCCCGGGAGGCTCGTCCGGCGGCTCCGCCGCCACCGTCGCCGCCCGAGGCGTCCCGCTCTCGCTGGGCACGGACACGGGCGGCTCGATCCGTCAGCCTGCCGCGCTCTGCGGCATCCTCGGCCTGAAGCCCACCTACGGGCGTGTCTCGCGCTGGGGCGTGGTCGCCTTCGCCTCGTCGCTCGACCAGGTCGGCCCCTTCGGTCGTGACGCCGAGGACCTCGCCGACCTCATCCAGGCGATTGCGGGCGACGATCCGATGGACTCCACGACCTCGGACCTGCCCGTCCCCGACTTCAAGGAGGGCTTCGACCGGGGCTTCGACGGCCTCCGCGTCGGCGTGCCCGCGGAGTTCATGGAGGGCGGCGACGAGGGCGTTCGTGATGCCGTGGAGGCTGCGATCGCGGCGATGGAGGCGAACGGCGCCACCATCGTGCGCGACATCACCCTCCCCACGGCCAAGGCCGCGCTGCCCGTCTACTACATCATCGCCCCGTCGGAGGCCTCCGCGAACCTCGCGAGGTACGACGGCGTGAAGTACGGCCACGCCGTCACCAACGGCCGCAGCGCCGAGGACGAGATGTCCCGCTCCCGTGGCGAGGGCTTCGGCCCCGAGGTGAAGCGCCGCATCATGCTCGGCACGTACGCCCTCTCCGCCGGCTACTTCGACGCCTACTACCTGAAGGCGCAGAAGGTGCGCACCCTCATCCGCCGCGACCTCGACACTGCCTTCGAGCGCTGCGACGTCATCGCGTCCCCCACGAGCCCGAACGTGGCCTTCCGCCTGAACGAGAAGCTCGACGATCCCTACGCGATGTACCTGAACGACCTCTACACGATCCCCGTCAACATCGCGGGCAACCCCGGCATCAGCATCCCCTGCGGCTTCTCGGAGGGCCTCCCCGTCGGCCTCCAGCTCGTCGCCCCCCACTTCGAGGAGTCCACGCTCCTCGCCGCCGCCCACGCCTACGAGGGCATCACGGACTGGCACCGCCAGGCGCCTCCCTCGCTGGGATAGCCCGCCCCTCCGCCTCCGGCTCCCTCCCCCAGAAGGGGAGGGGCTGGAGTCAGACGCCTCTGCACGAACCTGCCACATGCGAGGAATAACTAACCGCCCCTGAACGGTCGCGGGTGCTACTCTCCCGCGACCATGACGAACCGATTCGGACTGCCTCGTGGGGATGGGCCTGGTGGCGGCGGGAACGGGGGAGGTCCTCCCGGCTCCGGCGACCGCGATGCCTTCTGGGACGAGGACCGCGAGCCCGAGGACATCACGCTCTCGATCAAGGGCGTCCGCGGTCGCGAGAGCGACGAGGCGGGCTGGCTCGACATCGAGCTCGACACCACGCGAGGGCTGATCACGCTGCTGATGGCCGCCTACGAGGGCGGTACGGGCGTGGCGGTGTTCCTCGCCGGGGCCGGCGGCGGTGACCGAGGACCGGCGGACGAGGTGTTCGTGCGGCTCGGGAACGACCTCGCTGGGAGCGGGGTGTCCGCGATCCGCGTGAAATACCGCGAGCCGGGCGAGTTCGAGGAGTGCGTCGCCGACGCCATGGCGGCGCTCTCGTTCCTCAAGGCCGTCGGCGCGGAGCGCGTCGTCCTCGTGGGGCACTCGTTTGGCGGCGCCGTCGCCGTGAAGGCCGGCGAACTCTCGCCACTCTCCACGGCGGTCTGTTCGCTCTCGACCCAGCGCTACGGCACGTTTGAGGTCGATGTCCTGGGCAAGCCGCTGCTGCTGATCCACGGCTCCCGGGACGAAGTGCTCGATAAAGCCGCGTCCGAGGACGTATACGAGCGTGCCAACGAGCCCAAGCAGATCGTCATCCTCGAGGGTGCCGGACACGGCCTGATGGAGCGCAAGGACGAGGTCTTTGACCTCGTGAAGGCGTTCGTGACGGAACACGTGGGGGTTGCCAGCGCGTGAGCAGCGCTCTCCTCGCCGCACTCGCCTCTCGTTCGAAACGCGATAACGCGCACCTGATATCGGCGTCGCACCCCGGTGCTATGCTGCGCCTCGCGCACTCCGCTCCAGCGCCTCCACTCTTACTCGGGGAACGGATGCCGCCGCTGTGACGCCCGAGTCGTTGACCCAGTACCCCGAGGGACGGCAGATGGCCGGATGCCTCGGGAGGACAGATAGGACGCAACGATGACCACCGATACCCCCAACTTTAGCCCCGGCCTCGAGGGGGTCCCGATCGCGGAATCGGCGATCTCCCTCGTCAACGGGCAGGCTGGGCGGCTGACGTATCGCGGGTACTCGATCGAGGAGCTCACTCAGCCGGGAGTCTCGTTCGAGGAAGTGGTCGCCCTCCTGTATGACGGCGAGCTGCCGACGCAGGCACGGCTGGGCGAAGTGCGCTCGCAGATGGCGAAGTACCGCGTGCTGACGGACGAGCAGGTCGCCCTCGCGCGGACCGCGGCAAAGATGACCCACCCCATGTTCGCCCTCCAGGCAGCTGTCGCGCTGCTGGGTCCCCAGGACAACGACTTCGAGCGCAAGGTGGATACGGTCCAGCAGCGCGGCCTCGAACTCGTCGCGAAGGTGGGCCACCTCGTCGCCGTGATCGCGGAGGCCTGGGCGGGCCGCGAGTACACCGGCCCGAAGCCAGACGACTCGCAGGCGCGCTACATGCTGCGCATGGTCACCGGCGAGGAGCCGAGCGAGCTGCACGTCCGCGTGATGGACGCGCTGCTCATCCTGCAGGCGGACCACTCCGCCGGGAACGCCTCCACGTTCACCTCGCGAGTTGTCGCCTCCACGAAGGCGGAGCCGAACGCCGTGGTATCCAGCTCCATCGGCGCGCTGTCGGGCCCGGCCCACGGCGGTGCGAACGAGGGCTCCCTGCGGCTGTTCCTGGACATCGCCGACCCGGCACAGGCGGAAGCAAAGATCGAGCGGCTCCTGGACGACAAGTTCAAGATCCCCGGCTTCGGCCACCGCGTGTACCACGTGAAGGACCCGCGCTCGAAGGTCATCCAGACCCTCGCCGCCGAGGTGATCAAGCCCGGCACGAAGGAAGCGGACCTCTACAACATCGCGCTCACCGTGGAGAAGGTCGCCACGGCGCGCCTGGGCGACCGTGGCCTGTTCCCGAACGTGGACCTGTTCTCCGGCTGCGTCTTCGCCGCGATCGGCATCCCGATCGACTTCTTCACGCCGATGTTCGCGGCCTCCCGCACGGTGGGCTGGACGGCGAACATGCGCGAGCAGTGGGACTCCGGCAACCGCATCTTCCGCCCGTCCCAGATCTACACCGGCCAGCCCGACCGCGAGTTCGTCCCGATCTCGCAGCGGTAGCCGTCAGCTTCGCTCCACCAGAAGGGCCGCCCGTGAGGGCGGCCCTTCTCGTTGCATCCGCTGGCGATCGAGGTCCTCGGGCGGTGGTGTTCGAGCCGCGGGCGTCGAGGGGTTCGTGCGCGTCCGGTAGGAGTGTCGCTTCACCCCCTCAAGGGGGAGGGGGTGAAGTCAGCAGATACGCCAAGGCAGGACGGCCTACCTCGCGAGGTAGTTCGTCTGCATCGCGTCGCGGACGTCCGCCATCGTCGCCTGCGCGACCTCGCGGGAGTAGGTGGAGCCACGTTCGAGGGCGGCGCGGACCTCTTCGGGGTGCGACTCGAAGTAGCGGCGGCGCTCCCGGATGGGGTCAAGGAAGGCGTTGATCGCCTTCGCCAGCTTCTGCTTCACCTCGACATCGCCGACCTTGCCGGCGACATAACGCTCCTTGAGGTCGTTCACCTCGTCCGTGTCGGGGTTGAAGGCGTCGTGGTAGATGAAGACCGGGTTGCCCTCCACGTGGCCGGGGTCCGTGGCGCGGAGGCGGGTGGGGTCCGTGAACATGCCGCGGACCTTCTGGTTCACGGTGTCCTCGTCGTCCTTCAGGAAGATGGCGTTGTTCCGAGACTTGCTCATCTTCGCGTCGCCGTCCGTCCCGACCAGGCGCGCGACGCGGCCGACGAGGGCGTCCGGCTCCGGGAAGACCTCGCGGTCGAACTTGCGGTTGAACCGCCTCGCGATCTCGCGGGTCATCTCGATGTGGGGGAGCTGGTCGTCGCCCACGGGGACCAGGTGCGCCTTCGGCATCAGGATGTTGGCCACCTGCATCAGCGGGTAGTTGAAGAAGGCGACCGGCACGCTGCCTCGGGCCTCCAGGTCCGCCATCTCCGACTTCAGCGTGGGGTTGCGCTCCAGCATTCCGAGGGGCGTCCACCAGCCCAGCCACGTCGTCAGCTCCGCGTGCTCCGGCACCAGGCTCTCGATCGTGTAGTGGCTGTTGTTCGGGTCGAGGCCCACCGCGAGCCAGTCCAGGGCGACCTCCCACACGGACTCGCGCACGCGGTCGAAGTCATCGGCGTAGTCGGACACCTGGTAGTCCGCGATGAGGAAGAAGCACTCGTACTCCCGCTGCAGGCGGATCCAGTTCTCCAGTGCCCCCACGTAGTGTCCGAGGTGGAGCGCGCCGGTCGGGCGGACGCCCGTGAGGATGCGCTTGCGTTCCCCGCCAGCACCGCTGGCGGATGAGTCGCTGGAGGACGGAGTGCTGTCTGGTGGGGTCAAGGCGAGACCTTTCCGGCATGCTCGCTCACGGCGATCCTCCAGCGCGCCTCCATCGATCAGGCGGTGGAGGAGGCGCAGGCCTGCTGCGCTTGACGCGGAAGTCAGAAACGAAGGGTGTTCCCCGCTCGCGAGATTGCCGATGATACCGAGAGGGCGAGATCCGGGCGAACTGCGGAGGGCGTATCGTGCGCCCTTGTCGTCCGCCGAGGGACACCGCGGGAGGGGCTCACTCCGTGAAGATGCGCTGCGCTGTGCTCGCCGTCCTCATCGCGGCGGTGCTGTTCGCCTCGTTCGGCGCGACCGCGGACGCGGCGAGGAACGACAACGCCTGCAAGGGAAAGAACAAGAAGAAGTGCGAGGTCCCGGAGGTCCCGTGGACGCTCGTGCTCCCCGTCGCCTCCGTCGGCATCGCGGCCGGGTACTACCTCGTCCAGCGCCGCCGCTATCGCGACGACGCCCCGTTCGAGGGCTAACGTCCCGCGAGCCTCGTGCGTCCGTTCGCGGCGCGCGGCATGATGCGTCCCATGAGCACACGCCGGTGAGCACGGCATGACCGCCTCCACGGTTCCCTCGACGCGCGCGTGGCCGTTGGCGTTTGTGCAGCGCCATTGGCGGTTGGTGGCCGTGGCCCTGCTCGGACTCGGGCCGTTCCTGCCCTCGATCCTTGCGATGCGGGACTTCCTGCTCGCGGACAACGCGCTCGGGTTCACGCCGTTCGCACTGGTCGGCGCGGCCTACCTCTTCTGGGTACGGGCGCACTCGGACGAGACGCCGAAGACACGCGACATCCTGGTGGACTCGTTCTTCATCGGCCCGCTGGTGTTCATCGCGTGCTTCATCCTCTTCGTCGTGCCGGCATCGCAGTCCTGGTACTACTGGCTGAACCGCATGGACCTCGCGGCGCTGGCGCCGTGGGCGATGGCCGTCGGCTTCGCGTTCCTCGGCTACCAGCAGATGCTGCGGACGTGGCCGGCCTGGGTGCTGCTGTTCTTCGCCTGGCCGTATCCGGCGGTCTGGCTGCAGCGCGAGCTGTCCGAGGTCTTCGTCCCCGTCACCGCCGCCACCGGCCGCTTCATCGTGGACTTCGCGCGGCTGCCGTACGCCCCGAGCGATGACCCGCAGGTCTTCACGACCACCCACCTGCCCGAGGCCGACAACTTCACGCTGGTGGTCGGACAGCTCTGCTCCGGCACCTCCGCCACCATCGGGTTCCTTGTCGTCGGGGGCGTGCTCGTGCTCCTCACGCGAGGGTCGGCGGGCGGGCGCGTGCGCTGGCTGCTGGTGGGCGCGCTGATCGCGTTCGGTACGAACCTCGTGCGCGTGTCCGCGTTGCTCATCGCAGCCACCGAGGTCTCACAGGACTTCGCGGTGAACACGCTGCACCCGATCCTCGGGCTGGTGTTGTTCGCCGGCACGGTGCTGCTGATGCTCGCCTTGCTGCGTCCGTTCGGGCTGAGGTTCGATCCCGTGCCGCACGGCCGGCGGCTCGCCTGGGAGCCCTCGACGGGTGGAGGCACGGCGCTGCGGGTGGTGTGGGTGCTCGTCCTCGCTGCGGCGTTCGGCGTCGGCGGGGGGCGTGGCGCAGGCCCAGGACTACAACTTCATCGGTGTGGGTGACGGCGCCCCCGCGATCTCGGTGGCCTCGGAGCGCGGCATCATCCCCCAGGTGTCCGGCTGGGACCTCGTCCACGAAACCCAGATCTCCTGGACGGACCTGTTCGGGCGCACCTCGCGCGGGGACGTCTTCTCCTACCAGCAGCCGCAGTACGTTCCGGGCCTCGCGCAGATCGGCGTGCAGGCCGTAGTGACCGAGGACAAGGCGACCCTCGACCGCTACACCCTCGAACAGTGCATCGAGTTCCACAGCCGCGACCTGGACGCGCGCCGCGCCGTCGACCTCGGCTACGGCCTCACGGGCTACGTGTTGCACGACACCTTCGAGCGCGTCCGAGGCTCCGTCCTCTACTGGGTGATGCCGGTGAACGTGGACGGCGAGGTCTACCACGCCCGCATCGCCCTCTTCGGCGACGAGGTCGACCCCACCGGTTACGAGGGCCTCGACATGGCCGCTGGCCGAGAGAGCGCTGCCGTCGTCCGCCTCGGCCAGGCGCTCGAGTCCGCGATGGACGGCGTCCCGGACGGCCTCGACGATCCCGTCCGCGCCGAGGTAGACCGTGGCCTCGCAGCGCTCGCCGTGGCAATGGTGGACGTGATGATCGAGACGGGTGGGCCGGGGGCGTTGGTGGAGGATGACGAGTTCTGACCCCCTCAAGGGGGAGGGGGCAGAGTCGGAGGCAGAGGTCTGAGGGTGATGTGCGTGCGGTGGCGAGGGAACACGTCGCTCGTCGCGGCGACGGGGTGGTCCTTCCCTCTCCCCAACGCTCCCCCAGAGGGGGAGGGGGTCGGAGGCGGAGGTGGGTGCGGAGCCTCCTACATCGAGGTGGGGGCGGAGATGCCCATGAGGCCGAGTGTGCGCGCGAGGACGACGCGCGTGGCCTCCAGCAGGTGGAGCCGCGCCCTGGTGAGGGCGGGCTCCTGGGGCTGGATGACGCGGCACTGCGTGTAGAAGGAGTGGAACGCCGTCGCCAGTTCCTGCGCGTAGTGCGGGAGGTGATGCGGCGCGAGGTCCAACACCACCTTCTCCACGACCTCGGGCAGCAGGAGCAGCTTGCGGAGGAGCGCCTGCTCGGCGTCATGCGTGAGCAGGGAGGTGTCCGCGCCCTCGGACGAGAGGGACTCCTCCTCCGCCTTCGCGAGGATGCTGGAGATCCGCGCGTGGGCGTACTGGACGTAGTAGACGGGGTTCTCGTCGGACTGCGTCTTCGCGAGTTCCAGGTCAAAGTCCATCGTCTGGTTCGCGCCGGTGAGCAGGAAGAAGAACCGCGTGGCGTCCGGGCCGACCTCGTCCACGATGTCGCGGAGCGTCACGATCTCGCCCGCCCGCTTCGAGAGCGGGACCACCTGGTCGCCGCGCTTCAGCGTCACGAGCTGGTAGAGCAGGACGTCTAGCGCGTCCGGATCCCCTCCGACAGCGGCGACGGCGGCCTTCACGCGCGAGACGTGGCCCTGGTGGTCGGCGCCCCAGATGTCGATCACGCGGTCGAAGCCGCGGGTGACGAACTTGTCGTAGTGGTAGGCGATGTCCGTCGCGTAGTACGTCGGCTGCCCATCGGAGCGGATCAGGACGTTGTCCTTCGATTCGCCGACCTCCGTGGAGGTGAACCAGACCGCCCCCTCGCGGCGGGCGACGTAGCCCTGCTTCTCGAGGAGCGACATGACCTCCGAGTATGGGCCGCCCTCGGACATCAGCGAGCGCTCGGAGTACCACTGCGTGTACTCGACGTGCATCGCGGCGAGGTCGTCCCGGATGCCCTCGAGCATCAGGTCGAGGCCCGCCTTGCCGAGGTCCGGGCTCCCCTCCTCGCCCTCGGGGCGGAGGTAGCGGTCGCCGTCGCGCTCCTTGAGGGTGCGCGCGATGTCGACGACGTACTCGCCGGGGTAGCCGTTCTCGGGGATGGAGACCTCGCGGCCGAAGAGCTGCTGATAGCGGGCGTACAGGGTGCGGCCAAAGATCGCGACCTGCGTCCCGGCGTCGTTGATGTAGTACTCCTGCTCGACCTCGTACCCCGCCGCCTCCATCACGAGGGCGAGCGAGGAGCCGATGGCCGCGCCACGGCCGTTGCCGACGTGGATCGGCCCGGTGGGGTTGGCGCTGACGTACTCGATCTGCACGCGCTTCCCGGTACCGAGGTCGCTCGAGGCGTAGTCCTCGCCGGCTGCGACGATCGAGGAGGCCTGTGCCGCGGCCCACGCGGGCGCGAGGTAGAAGTTGAGGAACCCGGGCGGCGCCACGGCCACGCGCTCGACGGCCTCGTGTGCGGGGACGTGCTTGCGGAGGGCCTCGGCGACCTCGATCGCCTTCATGCGTGCGAGTCCCTGGATGCGCAGCGGGAGGTTGGCGGAGAAGTCGCCATGCTCCGCGCGCGCGGGGTGCTCCACGGTGACCTCTTGCCCCGCGAACTGAGGCAGGTCACCGGCGGCCTGCGCCGCCTCCAGCGCACGCTCCACCAGGCGGATGATCTCGTCGCGAATCAACGGTCGAGGGCCTTCCACGGCCCGCCGGATCGGCGGGGCGCTCCTCCGGAGCGAGGGCTGCGGGGACGCCGAGTGTATCGCGCGCCCTCCACGTGATCGAACGCGGCCGGCACCGGCTCGGGCTCCGCCTCCGACCCCCTCGTGCGCGAAGCGGAGAGGGGGCGGGGTGGGCCAGCGCCGCGGTCGGCGGGTTCGTGCCTGTCTACGCCGCCAGGTACCGGCTGCCGATGATCACCTATCGCAGTTGCTCCGAGGAGACGGCCGCAGCATGACCGGGCGGGAGCCCCAGATGCCTCATTCGGACGGGGACCCGTGGGTGTCGGCATTGGAGCTTGCCCTGCGAGGGCAGGGTGTGGCGCTGGTCTACCAGCCGGTCGTGGATCTGAAGCACGGTGCCGTCGTGGGATACGAGGCCCTCAGCCGGTTCGAGGAAGCTGAGGGGATCGGGGTGGTCGCGCCCTCGGCGTGGTTCGAGGCAGCGCGACGTCTCGGCGTGGGCGCGGAGCTCGAGGCGCGCGTCGTCGTGGATGCCCTCGACGCCCGCGACCGGCTGCCACCGAACACCTTCCTCACCGTGAACCTCTCGCCCTGGGTCGTGGACACACCGCCGGTCCGTCGCGTGCTTGAAGGGCCGCGAGGCCTCCACCGGCTCGTGCTCGAGATCAGGGACGATCCAGCGATCGAGGGCGGTGTGGGCCTCGAGGAGACGTTCGCCTCGCTCCGTGGGCGCGGGGCCTACCTCGCGGTGGACGACGCCGGCTCCGGGTACGACAGCCTGTCGCACATCCAGCGGCTGCGCCCGGACTTCGTGAAGCTCGACCGTGAGCTGGTCGCGGGCATCGATCACGACGAGGCGAAGCTCGCGCTTGTCGAGATGCTCGTACGGTTCGCGGGACGCGTCGACGCCTGGCTTCTCACCGAGGGCGTCGAGACCGAGGGTGAGCTCGTGGCGCTCAGCCGCCTCGGCGTCCCGCTCGCGCAGGGGTATTTCCTCGGGCGTCCCGCGGCGCACTGGAGCATCGTTCCCTCCGAGGTGCGCCAGCTCCTCCTGCGCTCCGCGGCCAGCACGGGTCAGCGCGAGACGGTCGAACCATTCGTGGAGCCGTGGCCGTTCCTCGAAGAGGGGCGTGAGCTCGAAGGCCTGCAACTGGTCCGCGAAGCCCTCGAGGCCGGCTCGCAGGTCCTCGCGACGCTCCCCGTGCTGGACCACCACCGTCGCCCGGTCTCGATCTACTCGATCGCCGAGGCACTCCCGGCCCGCCCGATCGCGCGGGTGAAGGCGACCACACTGGTCACCGACGCCGCCCGTCGCGCGATGACACGTCCGCTCCCGCGTCGTTTCGACCCGCTGGCCTGTGTCGATGACTCCGGCGAGTACCTCGGCGTCGTCCGCGTGGAGCGCCTGATCGAGGCGCTCACGAGCGCCCTCGAAGGTGGGGAGCTCGGACGCGCGGCGGCTTGAGCGTCGCGGTGCAGGCGATCTGCCGCGCCGACTGAGGCAACGGACGGCGCGTCGTTGCCGGCGATGATCTCGGGCCGGGCTGCGCGCCCCACTCTTGAGGCGATTGAGACGCCGAGATCCTCGCGCGGGTTGAGCGCGTCGAGCGGTGGATCTTGCGAGTGTCCTCGCGTGGCCGACGGTGCCTCGACGGCGGTGCCGACAAGATTCCAGTCGCAGCGTCAGGTCGCCGATCGCCTGAAGAAGTGGGTTTCACGCCAGGACAGGCCCGTTTCGAAGAGGCGGTTTAGGTTCGCAGACGTATAACGCTGGATGCCGTCGATACGGGGACTTCCTGGAGGCGATGGTTCTGTTACACACTCAAGCACATTCCCGGAGGATGCTGGAGGGAGCGGGAGTCGGGTTCACGCGCCATCGAGCGCGTAGACGGGAACGTTTGCCCATGACTCTACGACGAATCACGTTGGCGTTTGCTGCCGCTGCCGTGGTCGGCCTCCTGGCCGCCGGTTCGGTAGCTGCGGCCGGGATCGACCTCTCGCCGGCGGGGGACTTCCTCGCTCAGCAGGCGACGGCGACCGGCACCTCGGCGCCGAGCCCCTCCGATTCCGGTAACGCTGGTCTGATCGGCCAGGACGGCTCGAGCATGCCGCTCGTGCTGGGTGCGGCGCTGGTCTTCGGCGTGGCTGCGCTCGCCGGCACCGGCCGCTGGATGATGGCCCGCCGCTCCTAGGCGCGACCCGCATCCTCGGGCGATAGCCCAATCGCCAGCCCCTCGCGTACGCGAGGGGCTGGTTTGCGTCTTGCACCGTCCGAGGTGGTCGTCCCGGTCTGAGGATGCCCCACGGGACGCGTCGACATCTGTGCGGACAATCGGCTCTCTCTGGAAGAGAAGGCGGGGGGCAGTGGTCGGCTCTCGCCTGAGGTCGGTCGAGTGCCCTGGACCTCCCTCAACCTATCTCAGTCACATGCGTGTTCTCGCACACGCTTGTGAGCGGCGGGTGGGTTTACGAGGCCGTGACACGCCGCTGCGTGTGCGAATGACAGGGGCGATGCAACCCGAGATCTAGCCACGGAACGTTCACGAGGACTGCGAGGAGGGCAACCTCCCTGTTGCTCCGAGGCCGGGATGCTCCCCGTGCTCGGGTCGACCGAGCGAGCCGCCTGGATGGGGCGGCCATACGAAGGAGCACACACGTGATGGCGAAGAGCCTCTTCCACTCACGCGGCGTACTGGTGTCGGCGGTGGCCCTGGGCCTCCTGGCGTTCGGCCTTGTCGCGGCACAGCCGGCCTCCGCGGCGGACCTCGGTCCGGGCATCGTGCCCGCGACCGTCGATGAGCAGACCGTCCCCGAGCCAGCCGACCCGAACCCCGGCGGGATCCCGGGCGAGGGCGCCGTACCGGGTGACGAAGGCGCCGTGCCGGACGACCTCGCCGCCGACGGCGGCAGCGCGACCCCGTGGGTCCTCGTCGGCATCGTTGCCCTCCTGATCGCTGCCCTCGGCGCCGCGATGTGGGCGTCGAGGAAGCCGCGACACATGGACATCGAGCACGACCGCCACACCTCCACCACGGACGGCCGCTACATCCCTCCGGGGTTGTAGTCAGCGCCCTCCAGCGATTCAGCCCGGGGAACTTGCAGCAGGGAACCTCGGGGACTGCCCCCGCCATTCGGCGGGGGCAGCTCGTTGTCAGGAGCACCGTCCGATGACCTCGATGCTTGTTCCGCAGCAGTACGCTGCTCTCGAGGAGGGAGAACGGACGTGATGTATGTCGCTCGAACGGGGTGCCCTCGCTCATAACACCGCTGAGCCGCTGGGCTCGGCCAGCACCTGGACCGATGCGCTCAGACAGCGCAGCGGCCACCCTATTCCTTCACCCGACGATGTCGCCCCTCCGGCCAGTGGCCCGAGCGAGGTGTCCCGTCGGGCGTTCATCCGGCTCTCGTTCTGGGGTGGCCTCGGGATCTCGCTCCTCGGCGCTGCCGGCACAGCCGTCGACTTCCTCTATCCCCGCAACGTCCGAGGCTTCGGCGGGCCGGTCCCGGTCGGCTTCGCCGCGGACTACGTCGCGGGCGCCGCGCCCGTCCTCATGCGCGAAGCGCAAGCCTGGCTCGTGAACCTCGACCCGTCCGAGGACCGCCTCGGCGGTGCGGGCGGCGGAGCGGGCCTGCTCGCGCTGTGGCAGAAGTGTCCGCACCTCGGCTGCGCGGTCCCGTGGAACCCCACCTTCTCCTACGAAGGCGACGGCGGTGGCTGGTTCCGCTGCCCCTGCCACCGCTCGACCTACACCAAGGCCGGCGTCCGCGTGTACGGCCCCGCGCCCCGCTCGATGGACACGATGCTGATCGAGGTGGACGCCGCCGGCCGCGTGACCGTGCAGACCGGCGCGATCACCTCCGGCGGCCCCGACAACCCATCGAGGGCGCTCCCGGTGTAGCGGTCCCACCCCCTCCGCCCTCGTCCTCTGACCCCCTCGCCCGCGCAGCGGGAGAGGGCGGGGGTGAGGGTCTGCTCCGCCCTCTGGTCCTACTTGCACCGCGCCGATCCCCGCCTCCCGCGCGCCCCCTTCTGACTCCCTCTCCCGGTTTCGGGAGAGGGCCGGGGTGAGGGGCCCTTCCGGCGCTGGCCAGACGCCATCCTCGATGGTCAGTCCTGCAAGACGAGGCAGTCGCCCTCACCCCAACCCTCTCCCGCCGAGCCGGGAGAGGGGGGCAGAGAGAGACGGGAGGGGGACAGAGGAGATGGGAGACGAGGACAGAAGGAAGCGCGGGACGTGGGCTGACTGAGGCGTCGACGGAAGCCGAAGGGTGCGAGGGCGCTATGCCAGCGGGATGTACTGGTCCGTCCACAGCTCGTCCTCGGGCACGGTGCCGTGGACGTTGCGGTACCACTCGATGCAGACACCGTCGTCGACCTCGTGGCCCTGTTCGCGGAACCAGCCGTGAACTGCTGCCACGACTCCGCGAGACGCGTGTACGAGCCGATGTACGTGCACTGCGCATAGCGGCCCGCGGGCACCGAGGACTCCGTGAGGCCCTCCGGCGCCGGCATGCCATCCGGGAGGGCGAGCGCGGCGTCATATGGCGCGGGCTCCGCCGCCGTGCCACGGACCACGTCCGAGGCGAAGACGGCGAGGGTGGAGACACCGGGCTGGCCCATCGCCTCGCCGGCCGTGCTGCCGAGGCGGCCCCACACCTCGGCGGGGTTCGCGAGCGAGCCGCGGAGGCCCGCGATCCGCAGCGCCGGCAGCTCCACGATGCTGTACATGACGTTCAGGGCATCCCCGGCGTTGCGCTCAGAGTCTGTGGTCATCGTTTGGTCTCTCTGAGGGTTCCCGACTCGGGTGAGGCGAACCGGGCCGCCCTCGATGTGCGCGGGGCTTGGTGCTACTTGAGGGTCGCGAGCACGCCCTCGAGCCGGTCGTAGGAGGTGGCGACGCCGTCGGCCATACCGGTCGCGACCGCGCCGTCGCGGGCTTCCTTCGAGTCGAACCGCTGCAGCATGTCGAAGACGGTGTGCTCGCCCTGTTCACGCAGGGTGATGACCACGTGTGACTGCCCGTCGAAGCCCTCCATGCGCTCGGTGCTGACGATCTTCGTGACCGGCTCGACCTCCAGGAACTCACCGGTCGAGCCGAAGGAGCCCTCGGTCGGGTGGGACCAGCGGTACTCGTAGGTGCCGCCCTCGCGCAGGTCGATGTTGCAGACCGGCATGTCCCAGCCGTCCGGCCCCAGCAGCCACTGCTTCACCAGCTCCGGCTTCGTGTACGCGTCCCACACGAGGCGCGCCGGCGCGTCGAACTCGCGGCTGATGAGCACCTCGGTGTCCGAGGGCTGCGTGACGGTGAAGGTGTCGGCAAGTGTCATGATCGTGCTCCCAATCGGTGGGCCCGCCCTCGGACGCTCCGAGGGCGGACGGTGTGTGCTTACTCGTCGCTGCCGTCCAGCCGGCCATGCCCGTCGCGGTCCGCGACATCCGAGGCGTCCCCCGCTGCCGCAACCCCCGTCGATGGCCCACCGGCTCCCGCCGCCTCCCCCGCCTTCATGCGGTCGAGCAGGGCATCCAGGCGCCGGAAGTTCGCCTCCCAGTACCTCCGGTACTGCTCCAGCCACGCGACCGCCTCGGCCATCGGAGCCGCCTCCAGGCGGCACATCCGCCGCTGGGCGTCCCGGTGGCGCGACACGAGTCCCGCGCGCTCGAGGTACTTCAGGTGCTTGGAGATCGCCGGCTGGCTTATGTCGAAGGGCTCGGTCAGCTCGGCCACGGACGCCTCCCCCTCCATGAGCCGTTCGAGGATCGCCCGCCGAGTGGGATCGGCAAGCGCCGCGAACGTGTCATCGAGATCGGGCGGGGTGCCTCGGAGGGCGGTGGTCGCCACTGTCATAACCCTTCGGTTTTCAGAACCGGAGGGTTATATATAGCGGAGGACGAGGGCGTGTCAAGGATGGCGGCTAGTCGGTATCCCATTCGCCGGGACGCCAGCCTTCGGCATACCGCTGCACAAGGGCCTTGAGTTCATCAGGCAGGGAGGCAATCACTTCGGGCCGCGTTGCCGCCCTTGCCCACTCCTCCTTCCCAAAGAGCTCCTCGAAGAGAGTCCAAGGCAGGCGTGGGCTCCGGTGAACGACGCGGCCCGATGTCGACTTCGTCTCACCGACTCCTCCACTGAGCAGCGCCGCCACCAGTTGGGGGGAGTCGCGCCACACCGCGGCGCGGGCCTCTGCCTGCTCGGGAGCCCAAGCCCGAACGCGGAACACCAATCGAAGGGGATCCCAGTCTTTGGCGAGCGAGTCGGGTTCCTCCGTGATGACTTCCTCGACCAGTACGTTCTCCAGCCGCGCCGCAGTGTCCTCGTCGACTAGTCGATGCCCAATACCTTCGCGGTGACCAACCATCTCTATCAAGGTGCGCTTTCCGGAGAGGGTGCCAACGTGGGGCACAATCTGCTCGATCAGGATGGAGAGTTGCTGCGGGTCCTCAATGCGTCGTAGGAGCCGCAGGATGACGCGTGTCCCTGAGATCCTGGGAGCCAATTCAAAGATGCCCGGTGACCTATCTGAGAGGCAGGCAAGTCGGTCGAGGATCACTGGCACCGCCGTTCCGACGGCTTCGGGCGGGTACTCGTGCTCGAAGTCCTCGAGTCTCTCCATCGTGGCGTGAAGGTTGAGGCCGGGCGTATCGAGCAAACTCGAAAGTGCCTGTGCGTCAGTGAGGGACGCGAACGTGGCCTCAACGAAGGGTGTTGGTACGTCAGAAGGCTCCAACCCAATCGAGAGATAGATCTCAAGTACCTCGTCGCAGGCGACCCGGCGTTCCTTTCGGAATGTGGCGTTCCACTCTCCTCCATAGTTCATGCATCCCAGGTAGGTGTTCGTGAAAGGGAACAGCACTTCCAGTACGTCCATGACGGAAGGCACTTCCCCGGTGTGCCGCTCGATCATCTCCTCTAGTCGTTCCCCGACTTCCGCGGCCCCGTAATCGCGACTGCCCAAGCCGCCTTGCGGTGCACGTGTGAGATCCGCCGACAGGGCACGGATGTCATCCATCAGGGCCGGCCGAAGGGTCCTGATGGACTCAAGCGCAATCAGGTCAGCTAGATTCACTTCCGAGCCTAGTGTCGCAAGGGATACTCGAAGGTTATTCGCGAGTCTCTTCGCATCACGCAGGGTCCGAACAAGGGGCTTGACTATCCGGTACAGCACCTCGCCCCAATGCTCTCCATCGAAGTTCCGTACCTGGTGTTGGGCGATCGCTTGATCCAACTCCGTTGTGAGTTCCGATGTCAGTAGGCGGTCGCGAATCGCCGGTAGGTCGAAGGTGACTTGGATCATCTTCTCAAGGTAGGCATCGCCATCTACGCTAGGCCCTGAAAGAGCCTCGGCAACCCTCCTGCGGTCGAATGCGAGCATGAGAACCAGATTTGGCAAATCGGCGGCTAGCCGAACGAGACGCATCACCTCGCGTATTTCCTGCGATGTGAGCCGATCGATGTCGTCGATCATGATCACAATGTGACGCGGGCTGTCTGCGAGCGTTTCCTTGAGCTCTTCGAACTCCGCCAGAAGGGCTAGGCTGCTCTTCGAGTCGGTCTGCGACGTGCTTCGCCGCTTCCGCGCCAGCCGCACCGAGGACGGGCACGGGTACTTGCGGAGCGACAGCGCTCCCGAACCTCAACAGCCGAGCGCTAGCGGACCGCAACCAGGCAAAGCGACCCGCCTCCGCCGCTAGTTGATTGCCGATCTCTGAAAAGAACCGAGGCGCGAGATCAGCAGCGGTTGAGAATAACCAAGGGTTGAACCTAGAGACCGGAATCTCATTGTTGTTGAGATGCTCCCCGATCATGTTGAGCAGAGACGTCTTCCCGTTACCCCACGGTCCGGAAACGGCCATTGCAATGCTTTCGCCGTTCCGCATATTCATGACGAGACTGGCGATAGATCGTGCAAACTCTGCTCGATCGATACGATCCTCGTCAATTGATTCGATCGGTAGGTCGGTATTCATCTACCTATTGTAGTTCTCCGCGAGCAGGCTTGTGCAGTGACCGTGGCACTCTCCCGCGGCTAGGCCGCCATGTTTGGATCGATGGGGCCTCCAGCTACCGCGCGGTGGATCGTCGCGCCCGTTAATGCCCCGAGCGTGCGTCCTCCCACGATCAGGCCACACGCTCCGCGATCGCGGAGCGCTAGCTCGATGCCCCTCCGGCCGTAGTCCCGGCTCCGCGTCGAGGGCGAGCGACGCGCGTGGTCCTCGGCAAGCAGTGCGTCACGTCCCCCGTCCGTTGACCGTCCAGGCGCTGCCGTTCCACACCATGTTGCCCTCGTACTTGAGGAAGCCCTTGCGGACCTTGCTCCAGATCTTGAAGCCCCAGCCGACGTGGCCGGTGTTGTCCGCGCCGAGGTAGCCGCCCTGGTCGTTGATGTAGACGCGGCCCTTCGGGGTGTGGGAGGGGTCCGTGCAGCGGAAGGATTCCGTCGTCTCGGTCCAGTCGTAGTAGTTCGCGACGATGGTGGCTTCGTCCTCGCGCATGCCGCCGGTGGTGGGCCAGTTCGACTGATCCGTGAGGTCCACGGTCGTCGTCGTAGACGTCGAGGGGGCCTGGGCCCGGAGCAGATCGAGGGCAACCTGGATCTCGCTGAGCTGGCTCTTGGTGATGCTGTGCTCGCGCAGGAACTTCGACGTCAGATGGCTGTTCTTCACCGTGATGATGCCCTGCCCGCGGAGGGCAGCAGCGGCTGAGTCCACGTCGCGGAAGAGCGTGCGATGTGCACCCTCCGAGTGCGCGGGCGCCGAGGGTGAGACGTTCGCCGCGAGGAGCCTCGACAGGTGGTGATTGCCGACCGACCGCTGGAGCGCGAGGAGGGAGTCGTGCCGGCTCGGGCGCTCAGGGCCTCCGTGCGCGCCGTCGCGTGTGTCGTGTGCTGACCGACGTGTGTGCGGCTTCACTTCTCGCTTGGCCGGCATGACTCGTGCGCGCTGCTTCACTTGGCACCTCACGACGTTGTCCTCGGTTGTGCCGCCCGGGCCACTATGCCCGCACCGGGTGCACCTCGCAACGACTAATGCGCCTCCCCCACGATCGAGGCCACCCGTTCCGCGATCGCGTAGCGGAGGGCGCGGTGCTCCTCCGAACGTAGTTCCGGATCGGCGTCGAGGAGGGTTTCGGCTTCCTGGCGGGCGGCGTCGATGAGGGGGGCGTCGAGGAGTGAGGCGACGCGCATCGTGGGGAGGCCGGACTGGGCGGTGCCGAAGAGGTCGCCGGGGCCGCGGAGCTGGAGGTCGGCCTCGGCGAGCTCGAAGCCGTCGCGGGTGCGCTCCATGATGCTCAGGCGTTCCTCGGCGTCGGGGGTGGGGTCGTCGGCGAGGAGGTAGCACGACGAGGGGTGCTCGCCGCGGCCGACGCGGCCGCGGAACTGGTGGAGCTGCGCGAGGCCGAAGCGGTCCGCGCCCTCGATGATCATCACCGTCGCGTTGGGCACGTCGATGCCGACCTCGACCACGGCGGTGGAGACCAGGATGTCTGCGTCGTGGTCGGCGAAGGTGCGCATCACGCGGTCCTTCTCCTTGCTCGGCATGCGGCCGTGGAGGAGCAGGATGCGGTCGCGCGCGCCGAGGTCCGGGAACTCCTCCGTGCGCAGGCGC
>JALOAM010000193.1 GCA_023228765.1 Dehalococcoidia bacterium | reverse complement strand
TGGCGGGGACTTCGTGCTCGCGCGGGGCATGAGGGCATCGTACCCGCGAGCGCGCCTGTGGGCGGCCTGTGCGACGATCCGTCGCGACTCGTTGTAACGCCCTGGAGGACTGATGCGCGCACTTCCACTCGGACGCACCGCGATCCTCGTCTCCATCCTCGGGGCGGCGTTCGCACTCCTCGTCGCGTGTAGCGGCGACGAGGACGGCGGTGGTGACATCGCCGACGTGGACGCGCAGGACGTGCTGGACCGCTCCGCCGACCGGATGGAGCAGGTGGAGTCGTTCCACTTCGAGGTGGAGCACGAGAACGGCGCCACGCAGATCATCGGCGGGATCGCGATGGAGCACGCCGAGGGTGACGTGGAGGGCCGCGAGGCGATGCAGCTGGAGGTGGAGGCGAGCTTCGCCGGCGCCAACATTAAGACCGGCATCATCGTCCTGCCGGAGGGCGCCTACCTCCAGAACCCGCTGACCGGCCGCTGGCAGCAGCAGGACGCCATCGACATCTCCCGCCTGTTTGATCCCCGCACCGGCGTCACTGGCCTGATGCGCGAGGCGACGAATGTCGAGGTCGTCGACCGTGAGGCGATCGACGGCGTCGACTCCTACGTCCTCGAGGGGACGGTCGACTCGGGAAGCCTCACCTCCTTCGTCGGCACCGCCGAGGCCGGCACACCCGTGACCGGACGCCTCTGGGTCGGCGTGGAGGACCTCCTCGTGCGGCGGATCGAGGTCGTGAGGCCGATCGCGCCGGAGGACGGGGACGACATCGTGCGGAGGATCACGCTGAGTGCCTTCGACGAGCCGGTCGACATCTCCGTCCCCAACTGACCGACTCCGACCTCGATGGACGCGGTGACATGAGCGTGGTGAGGGGGAGCGCGACGACGAAGCACGCGAGCGCCACTCGTCGCCAGCGCTGGTTGCTCTTCGTGGTCGCCGCCGGTGTGTTCGTCGCGGCGGATGACCAGACCTCCATCGTGACCGTGCTGCCCCCGATCGTGGACGAGATCGGGCTGACCCTGGACGACTTCTACCGCGCCTCCTGGGTCGTGAACGGCTACCTCCTCGGCTACCTCGTCGCGCTGCCGATCGTCGGGCGCATCGCCGATGTGTTCGGCCACGCCCGCGTCTTCGCCGCCTGCCTCGCGCTGTTCATGCTCGGCAGTGCCCTGGTCGCCCTCAGCCCCTCGTTCACCCCGCTCGTCCTCGCGAGGGCGCTCCAGGCCGTGGGCGGTGGCGGCGTCGTCCCCGTGGCGATGGCGATCGTCGTTGGTGAGCTCCCGAAGGAGCGGCGTCTCATGGGCCTCGGCGCGATCGCCGCAGCCGCGGAGGCCGGCGCGCTGCTGGGGCCGCTGTGGGGTGGCGGCATCACGGAGCTGTGGGGCTGGCGCTGGGTGTTCTGGATCAACCTCCCGATGACGCTCCCCATCGCCGTCCTCGCGTACCGCCTCGCCGGCTCCGAGCAACGCCGAGGGCGCATCGACTGGGGTGGCGCCGCGCTCCTCGGCCTGGCGCTCGCGGTGCTCACGTTCGCGCTGGTGGACGACCCGAACGCGCCGAGGCCACTCGCGGGTACGCTCGCGCTGCTCGCCGTGGTGGGCGCCCTCGTCGCGTGGTTCTTCGTCCACGAGCGCCGGACGCCGGAGCCGATGGCTCCGCTCGCCGCGCTCGCGCAGCCGCAGGTGCTCGCCGCGAACGTCGCGCAGTTCCTCGTGGGCGGTGGGCTCATCGTGGTCCTGATCGGCGTGCCGCTGTTCGTGAACCTCGTGCTGGTCGAGGACGCCCTCGAAGGAGGGCTGACGCTGATGCGGCTCACGGTCGCGATGCCGGTTGGCGCGGTGGTCGGCGGCTGGCTCGCTGGGCGCATCGGCCTGCGGCTCACCGCCGTGCTCGGGTGCGCCCTCGCGGCGGTGTGCTTCGGCGGCCTCCAGGCATGGGACGGGGAGCTGTCCGAGGTCCTCCGCTCCGTGCCTCAGCTGGTGGGCGGCGTTGGCTTCGGCCTCGTGATCGCGCCGCTCACCGCCGCCGTCCTCCAGCACGTCGACGACGACCATCGCGCGGCGGCCTCGGCGTGGCTCACCCTTTCGAGGGTGACCGGGATGCTGGTGGGGGCGGCGCTGCTGACGTCGAGCGGCCTCGGGCGGTTCTACGCGCGGGCCGGGACGATCGAGTTCAACTCACCCGAGTTCAGCGCGCTGGTCGCGGAAGCGCAGGTGGAGACCTTTCGCGAGGTCTTCCTCGCCGCCCTCGCGGTCATGCTTGTGGCCGCTGCCGTCGCGTGGTTCATCGGGCGCGGCGACCGCGAGGCCGAGTCCGGCCCGTGGTGGGGCGCCTGAAGCCCAGCTCCCCCTCCCGAGTGATTCTTCACGGATTCTGACGATTGCAGCTGCGCCTGCCGTATTTAACTTGACAGCTAATTAACTGATTGGTTAGATACAGCCATCGGACAGCCGACGGCTCCGAGGGGCGGGGGCTGGGGCAGGTGTCCGGTACGTGGTCGACACGCTGACACCGACGCCCCGGAGGTGAACGAGCAGGGATGCCAGAGGACGAACTCAGCACACTCTTCGGCGCGCTGGCCGACCCCACGCGACGGGCGATCCTCGCCCGGCTCGCGGAGGGTGAGGCGTCCGTGACCGAGCTCGCTGAGCCGTTCGAGATCAGCCTCCCCGCGATCTCGAAGCACCTGAAGGTGCTGGAGCGGGCAGGACTGATCGAGCGAGGCCGGCATGCCCAGTGGCGGCCCTGCCGGATCCGGCCCGAGGGGTTGCGTACGGCCTCGGACTGGTTGGAGGACTACCGGCGGCTGTGGGACGACCGCTTCAGCCAGCTGGATGAGTACCTGAGGACTCTGCAGGAGCAGGGTCGTAGGCCAGAGGAATGACGCGCCGGGCGCAACGCCCGATGCGTCATCGACATCGAATCAGCGGGATCGTCCGATCCCCACACGCGAAGGAGCACTGAACCATGGCAAACAAGATGTCCGTCGAAGTCGGCGACCGCACCCTGCAGATCGTCCGGCCGTTCGACTTTCCTCGGGACCTGGTCTTCCAGGCCTACTCGGACCAGGACGCGATCAAGACCTGGTTCGGCCCCGAGGGCTGGCCCGTCACCGAGAGCAAGATGGACTTCCGCCCCGGTGGGACGTGGCACTTCTGCATGACCGGCCCGGACGGCGAGCAGGCCTGGAGCCTGGTCCGCTACCAGGAGATCGAGGCGCCCGAGCGCATCGTCTACCGCGATGCGTTCTCCGATGCGGAGGGCAACACCGTGCCGCCCGAGTCCGATGTCACCGTCCTCTTCGAGGAGCGCGGCCCCTCGGCCAGCCTGCTCAACATCTCGATCGCCTTCGCCTCCAACGACGAGCGCGACCAGGTCATCGCGATGGGCATGGAGGAGGGCATGGGCATGACCCTCGACCAGCTGGAAGCCTACCTGGCTCAGAGCTAGGAACGCGTGGCGCACCGTCGAGGTCGTCGCCCAGCCAAGTTGCGGCTCCCACCCGCCGCGTTCTGACCCCCTCTCCCGGCTCGGCGGGAGAGGGCTGGGGTGAGGGTCTGCTACCAGTGCAGCGTTAGGCGGAGGCGACACCTCGACCGTGAGGCCGGCACGTGAATCGGTGCTACCGGCGCACCCGCGACCAGAGCGTCTCGAACCCCTCCGCGCCCGTGACGGCGCTGCGGGTGTCGAGGCGCTCTCGCCGTCTCAGTTCCTTGAGGATGCTGCCGAGGTCCTCGGACGGGTCGATGCCCTGCTCGGCCTTCATGCGCGTGGTGACCATGTCCAGCAGCGCGGCGTCCTTCAAGTACTGCGCGGTATGCGGCCAGCCCATGAAGATGAACCGCTCTGGCGGCGCCACTTCGGGACGGCGCTCCTGCAGCCACAGCGTCCGCTCCGTCGCAGAGCCGAGGGGCTCCACCAGCTCGACGAGCGGCAGCGTGTGCCCTCCCGGGTCGGAGCGTAGGTCGATGAGCATGCGGTCCGCCGTGAAGTCGAATCCGATGACGAGGACCTCCGCCTCCGCGATGGCCTCGGCGGCGCTGTCGAGGTCGATCACGTTGCCGTTGTCTCCGAACACGCCTGCCCCCTTGGCTGCGGTTGGCGGGAGCGTAGCGGCCTCCCGCGTTGTGATCTGTCGGGACCTCGCTCCTTCACCTGGCGAAGACCCGGTACCCCTCGATCTGTCCGAGTGCTCCAGCCGCCCGCGCCCCTCGAGCCCTCCACCTAGGACTCTGACCCCTCTCGCGGCTCGGCGGGAGAGGGTTGGGGTGAGGGCGAACGCGGTGCTTGCGAGCGAGAGCCTCGCGAGGCCAGTGATCCGCTCGTCAGCTACCCCCGCCCGAAGCATCGCTCTACCGGGTGAACGCCTTCGGCGGGCCAAACGTTCCTCGTGGAACCTCCGCATGCCTCGGCGGTGCGATGGGAGCGAGATGCGGAACGGGGGCGGTTGCCCGCCCCCGTCGCGAAACCAACCGGAGGGGTGGTTGGTTAGTACATACCCATGTCGGCGGTGACGCCGGCGTTCGGGCGGTTGTCGTCCGGGGCGTCCGTCACCAGCACGTTGGTGGTGAGCACCATGCCCGCGATGGACACGGCGTTCTCCAGCGCGGCCTTGGTCACCTTCGCCGGGTCGATGATGCCGAGGGCGATCATGTCCCCGTACGAGTCGGTCGCAGCGTCGTAGCCCTGGCCCTTCTTGAGGGACATGACCTTCTGCACCACGACGGAGCCGTCCTGGCCGGCGTTGGTGGCGATGCGGCGGAGGGGCTCCTCCAGCGCACGGCGGAGGATGCGGAGGCCCGTGCGCTCGTCCGCGTTCTCCATCTCGATCTTCTCCAGGCCCGGCAGGGCGTTCAGGAACGCCACGCCACCACCCGGGACGATGCCCTCCTCGACGGCCGCGCGGGTCGCGGACAGGGCGTCCTCCACACGGTGCTTCTTCTCGGTGAGCTCCACCTCGGTGGCCGCGCCGACCTTGATGATGGCGACGGAGCCGGAGAGCTTGCCCAGGCGCTCCTGCAGCTTCTCGCGGTCCCAGTCAGAGGTGGCGCGCTCCAGGGCGGCGCGGATCATCTTGATCCGGTCCTCGATGGACTTCTTCGTGCCCTTGCCCTCGATGATCGCGGTCTCCTCCTTGGAGACGACGATGCTGCGGGCGCGGCCGAAGTCCGCGGTGGTCACGCTGTCCAGCGAGCGGTTCAGCTCCTGGGAGATGAGCTGCGCGCCGGTGAAGGCGGCGATGTCGCCCAGGTTCTCCTTGCGGCGGTCGCCGAAGCCGGGG
>JALOAM010000192.1 GCA_023228765.1 Dehalococcoidia bacterium | reverse complement strand
CGGGCCGCGGTGCTCGTGGGCCTCACGCTGCTCACCACGCTGGAGACGGCCGCCTGGGCGCTCGCCAGCCTGCCGTTGTTCACGCTGTTCCCCTGGGCCACGCACGAGGTGCAACGCCGCCGCCTGCTGATGCTCGGCGCGATCGGCCTTGGTGCCTTCGCCATCACGCTGCCGTGGCTCACGCTCGTCATCGCTCGCCACGGGCTGGACCCGTTCCTTGCCGCGCGCGAGTTCGGTGGTTCGGCGATCGGCCAGATGGACGTCGAGATGATGTGGCGGAGCCTCACGAACCCCGTCCACACCGGCGAGCCGTTCTTCCCCGTGATCGCCGGCCTCGGCCTGATCGGCGCGATCTACGCAGCCGTCCGGGGCCAGTGGCTCCTCCCGGCGTGGTGGGTCGCCACCGTCGTCATGGGCACGAGGGCGTTCCCCACGCTGGCGACGATCCCGATCGCGATGCTTGCCGCCGTCGCCGCGCGCGACGTCCTCGGCCCGGCGCTGCTGCGCACGGGGACCGCGATCGGCAGTGAGCGCCGGAAGCGGCGTCTCGCGGTCGCCGCGGTCGGCGGCGTCGCGCTCCTCTTCCTCGTCGGCGCATCGCTGGAGGACGACTTCGGCGACCAGCGCTACCTGCGCGCCCTGACGGACGCCGACGTGCAGGCGATGGAGTGGATCGCGCAGGAGACGCCGCGTGACGCCCGCTTCCTCGTCCTCAGCCGCAACGGTTGGTACGCGGACCGTGACGGTGAGTGGTTCCCGGCCCTGGCGGAGCGCGAGAACGTCGCCACGGTGCAGGGCTATGAATGGGTGAGCGGTGAGTTCACCCGACGCCAGGAGCTTCAGACCATGGCGCAGATGTGCCTCCCCGGCGAGGGCAACTGCCTCGGTCAGCTGAGCAACCTCGAGGACTTCGACTACGTATACGTGCCGGAGACGTGCTGTGACGCCCTCCGTGAGCTGATCGACAACGAGTGGCGCTACGTCGCGATCTTCGACAACGGTGCGACGGTCTTCCAGCGCGTCACGGGTCCCGTGAGGCCAAACGAGGTCGATCTCGCGCCGCGTGGCAAGCAGCTATACGGCGGGAATTGAGGGGCCCCTCGACGCTCTAGGCCGGCAGGTACGAGGGCGACTCGTTGTCGGGCGCGGTGACACAGCCGAGGCCGAGGCCACCCGGGCCGGCGTGGACGCCGATGACCGGGGTCATGCGACCGGTGATGACCGGCGTCTCCGGTGAAAACCCTCGATAGCGGTCGCTGACGTACGCAAGGTCGTCGGGCGTGGTCGCGTGCACGACGTAGACCGTGGACCACGGGCGGCGCTCCGCGAGCCGCGAGAGGATGTCCTCCACCGCCTTCTGCTTGGTGCGGATGCGCCCGATCGCGACGACCTCGCCGTCCTGCGCGGCGAGGATCGGCTTCACCTTCAGCAGCGTGCCGACGATCTCCTGCCCGCGGGAGAGACGTCCCCCTCGCCGGAGATACTCGAGCGTCTCGAGGGTGACGAAGACGTGGGAGCGGCGGAAGGTGTCCTCCGCTACGTCCTGCACCTGGGCGGCGTTGCGGCCTGCCTCGGCGGCCTTCGCCGCCTCGATCACGCCGACGCCCGTGGCGAGGGAGAACAGCCCGGAGTCCACCAGGTGGACCGGGACGGCGAGCCCCTCCGAGGCCTGTCGTGCCGCCTCGAACGTTGCGCTGAGCTTGGAGGAGAGGTGGATCGAGACGATGGCCGTCGCGCCTTCGGCGATCAGGCGTTCGTACGCCTCGCGGAACTGGCCCGGCGAGGGGGCGGCGGTGCTGGGGATCGCCTGCTCACGCTGGAGCCGCTTGAAGAACTGTTCCGAGGTGATCTCGACACCGTCGAGGAACTCCTCGTCGCCAAACCGGACGGTGAGCGGGACGATCGTGATGCCGAGGTCGGCCAGGATGCTGGGCGGGACGTCGCAGGTGGAGTCGGAGACGACACGTACGGTCATTGGCGGATGATATCTCCCGACCAGACTCACTCAACCTCACGCACAGTCGGCTGAGGCCCTCGTACCGTTGGTTTCGTGCTACTCGACTGCGACCACGTACACGTAGTGCGGCTGTCCCCCCGGGATGACCTCGACCTCGACCTGCGGGAACGCCGCCTGGATGCGCTCGGTCACGCGGTCAGCAGCGCCGGGGACGTGCTCGGCTCCGAGGTAGACCGTGACCAGCTCCGATGCCTCCGTCACGACCGCCCCGAGCGCCGCGAGCAGGGCGTCGTCGTGCGCGCCCATCGAGGTGTGCAGCCGCCCGTCGACGAAGGCGATGGCCTCGCCGCCGCGGACGGCGACCCCGTCCACCGAGGCGTCCCGGCTCGCCGTCGATACTTCGACGCAGCGGACCTCGCTGAGGGCGTCGCGCATCTCCTCCGCGACGGCGGCGGGGTCGCCCTCGCCCCGGTAGTAGATCGCCGCCGAGAGTCCGGCCGCGATGTTCGCGGACGGCACCACGGTGATGAAGCCCTCGGACTCGCGGGCGGCGGTCTCCGCCGCCATGAAGACGTCCTTGTCGTTCGGCAGGACGATCGCGTGTGACGTGCCCGCGCGGCGTGCGGCCTGCAATATCTCGCCCGCGCTGGTCTTGGAATCCTCGGTCGGTTCGATGACAGCGGTCGCGCCGAGGCCCTGGAACGCCTCGACGATCCCCTTGCCACGCGCGATCGCCACGAGGCCCAGCGGCACGGTCGCGTGCTCCCGGGCGGCGGCGTCGGTCGCGTCGCGCCTGGCGACGCCCTGGAGCCAGGCCTCGTGCTGGGCCTGCATGTTCTCGACCTTCACGCTCTCCAGCGCGCCGGCGCGCGCGCCGATCGAGAGCGCGGGACCGGGGTCATCGAGGTGTACGTGGACGTGCACGGTGCGCTCGTCCCCGACCACGAGGAGGGAGTCGCCGCCGGCCTCGGTCAGCGCGCGCTCGATCCGCCCGAGGTCGAGGCCCTCGCCGATCACGAGGTACTCGGTGCAGTAGCCGTGCCCCTCGTGCTCCACGGCGTCGACCGTGATGTGCCTGGTCGCATCGAACCGTGGCAGATCCGGCAGGGGGACGCCGTGGATGTGCCCCACGAGCCCTTCGAGGATTACCGCGACGCCCGCCCCGCCCGCGTCCACGACGCCCGCCTCGCGGAGCCGCGGCAGCAGTGAGGGGGTGTGCCGGACGCTCGCATACGCCTCGTCGATGAGCGCGCGCAGCATCGCCGCCTCGCCCTCCTCGCGGGCCAGCGTCTCCCGCGCGAGCGAGGAGGCCTCCCGCAGGACCGTGAGCATCGTCCCCTCCACCGGCCGGCTCACGGAGGCGTACGCGGTGTCCGAGGCGGCGCACAGCGCGTGCACCAGGCCAGGGCCGCTGGTGTCCTCGCGGTCCTCCATCGCCTCCGCGAAGCCGCGGAGCATCTGGCTCAGGATCACGCCGCTATTGCCTCGGGCGCCCAGGAGCGCCGCCCGCGCGATGCGCTGCGCGGTCTCGCCGACCGTCGGCGGGAGTTCCTCGACGCCGCGGAGCGCCGCGCGGAGGGTCAGGAGCATGTTCGTGCCGGTGTCGCCGTCCGGGACGGGATAGACGTTGATGGCGTTGATGCCGTCCCGGTTCGTGGCCAGCCACCGCTCCGCGGAGGCGAAGGCGGCGCGGAGGTCGGCGGCGCGCAGGCGCGGAGTGGAGTCCACGAGATGCGCGGTGACGTCACCCTCGCTCAACCCGCACCCCTCTCGTCTCCCTGGGTTCGCGCTCGGCGTCCTCGATACCGGGGCGACCATCGCCTACCCGAGGAATCGTAGGGGACAGGACGTGGATAGACGTAACGGACGGCGTCCGGGTACCCTGACCAGACGCCGCGCCGCCTCGATCGCTCGATCGGCCCGCGCGAACCTCCCAACCCAGACAACGCAGTAGCGAGTACGGCCATGGCTTCAGGCAAGTGTGATGTGTGCGAGAAGCACGTGATGTTCGGCCGGAACATCCGTCACAAGCACTCCGGTAACTGGGAGCGCAAGGCTCCTCGCACGAACCGCACCTTCGCGCCGAACGTGCAGTCGAAGCGCATGTTCGTGGACGGCAAGTGGCAGCGCATGAACGTCTGCACCCGCTGCCTCCGCACCGAGGACAAGCGCGTCTCCGCGAAGGGCGTTCCCGCTGGCATGGTGAAGGCCTAGCCTCGCCCCACCCGTCCGAGGACGACCGAGATGACAACGCCCCGCGTACGCGGGGCGTTGTCATTGCCGATTCTGCCCCCCTCCCCCTCTGGGGGAGGGTTGGGGAGAGGGACGAGGGAGCGCTCGGAGCTTGCGATCGAGCCGACCTACTGCTGCTGCTGGTTGGCTTGTCGGATGCGCTCCGCGTCCGGGTGAGGGGTGCCGCCGGTGCCCTCCTTGAGCGGGTTCGCGGTGCCGTCGAGGAACTGCTGGAGGCGCTGGGCGCCCTCGTTGCTGCGGATGGAGGGGCCGATCAGGCTCTCCATGAACAGGCCGTCGTCGTGCGGGGCCTCGCCGATGCGGGGGAGGGCGGAGACGATTGCCCAGTTGGTCAGCGGGGCGTTGGTCGCGATCTTTGCGGCGAGTTCGCGCGCCTTGGCGAGCGATTCGCCCTCCGGCACCACGTACTGGACGAGGTTCGCGCGCTCGCCTTCCTCGGCGGTGAGGACGCGACCGGTGAGCATGAGGTCCGCCATCCGCGCGTAGCCCAGGTGACGCTGGATGTTCACGGAGCCGCCGCCGCCCACGAAGATGCCGCGCTGGCCCTCCGGCAGCGCGAAGAACGTGGTGGTGTCGGCGACGCGGACGTGCGTCGCGCACGCCAGCTCGAGCCCTCCGCCGATCGTGGCGCCCTTGAGCGCGGCGACCCACGGGATCTCGCTGCGCGCGATGGCGTCGAACGTGTCGTGCCACTTGCTGCGCCGGCGTCGAGGCTTCCCATCGTCCTGCTGATTGCGGCGTGCGAGGGCGTCCGCCAGGTCGAGGCCCGCCGAGAAGTGCTTCTCGCCGTGGCTGAAGATCACACCTGCGCGTGCCTCGTCGTTCGCGCGCAGCACCGCCTCGCGGAGCTGGTCCAGCAGAGCACCGTTGATCGCGTTCCGGAACTCGTCGCGGTCCAACCCGACGAGGGCGACATCGCCATCGAGTTCGTACGTGACGATCCGCTCGGTGTCCGCCATGCGTGCTCCTCCGCGCTGCGCCGGACGAATCGTCGCGGCGGCGCAGGTATAGCACGGCGTGAGGGGGCGCGGAGGCGGCTAGCCGAGCGAGGCGAAGAGGCTGGCCGCGGCGGCCTGGGGCG
>JALOAM010000191.1 GCA_023228765.1 Dehalococcoidia bacterium | reverse complement strand
ACCGACGCGAGGCGCCGCATCGGGGTCGTCTCGCGGATGAACTCGACGAGCCGACCCGAAGTGTCCGGGTCGACCCAGTAGCCACCGCCGGGGTCGGAGCCGACCGACATCTCGTTGAGCAGTCGGATACTGTCGCTGCTCGCCCGAGAGCCTCGCTTCATCCAGTCGGCGAAGGCGTCGATGTACGAGCCGATGAACTCCAGATCGACGTGCGCCGGGTCGATGTCCTTGTCCTGGACCATGCCCTGGAACGCCGCGTAGCGCTCGACCTGCTCGTCGCGCAGCTTCAGCTGACCGTTGCCACCGCCGCCGTGCGGGCGGTTCGCGCGGGTCTCCAGCTCGTCGACCAACATCTTGGTCTCGGCGTGCTCCTTCACCGCGGCGTCCAGCTTGGACTGGATCTCGGTGATGGCGGCGTTCGCCTGGTCGACGGCTACCAGAGTCTCGGCGGACGGGATGCCGTTCTTGAGCTCTTCGTACCGGCGGTCGTTCAGGGCCTTGAAGTCGGCAAACGCCTGCTTCAGTTCGGCGACTGCGTCGCTCATGCTCGTGCTCCTTCGGTCAGTCCGTTGATGAATGCTGCGAGCTCCGTCAGCGACTCATCCCGAGCGCCGTCGTCGTTCGCATCCCACCCGCCCGCGAGGACGGCCTTTGCCGCCGCGGCAGAGAGGCCCGCTTCCCGCAGGGCGCGTTCCGCTTCGCGCTTGGTGGGCTCGCGCTCCGTCCCGGAGCGTTGTGACTTGAGGTGGTCAGGGGTGTTGCGGAAGTCGAAGACGGACAGGTCGAAGCGGTCCTCCGCCTCGGCGTCGCCCGCAACCTCGTCCGCGAGACCAGCCTCGACCGCTTCGCGGTCGCTGTACCAGGTCTCCTCGAGCATCAGGTCGCGCCAGTGCTGGCGCGTGCCGCCCGCACGATCGAGGTAGATGTCAGCGATGGTGTCGCCCAGCCGGTCGAGCAGGTCCGCCTGCTTCCGGTGGTCGCGGGCGTCGCCGACCGTGAAGCCCCACGGGTCGTGGATCATCATGGTGGCGTGCTTGGCCATGACGACGCGGTCGCCGGCCATCGCGATAAACGACGCAGCTGAGGCCGCGAGGCCGTCGACGAAGACGGTGACGCTTGCCGCGTGGTTCACGAGCGCGTTGTGGATGGCGATGCCATCGAAGACCTCGCCGCCGGGCGAGTTGATGTGCAGGTTGATGCGGCTCGCGTCCACCTCGCGCAGGTCGCGCACGAACTCGTCGGCTGTGATGCCGAACCATCCGCCAATCGGCGAGTACAGGTAGATATCCGCCTCGTCGGAGGCCGCGTTCTCGATGCGGAACTCCGTGCGTGCATGCCGTCCGTTGCCGAGGTTCGTGAGCCGCGACCGGTTCATGAGACACGCTCCTCGGATCGCGGGTTGCCGCCCTCGTTGCCCGCGTTGTTCGGCATCACCACGGAGTCCATGTCGCCGCCGAGCGGCTCCAGGTTGAGCGCGCGGCGAGCCTCGTCGCCCTTGAGCCATGGGCGCCCGGTCGCCATGCGGAGCGCCTCGTACTGGCTCTTGGTGTCGCCGCGCAGCAGCGCGTCGAACAGCAGCTCCGCGTACAGGCCGTCCTCACGGATGACGCCGAGGTTGAACGCGTCTTCCCATCGCTGAGCCCACGGCATCAGCGTGTCGGTGACGTGCTCGATCGCCTGGTGCTCGATGTTCGAGAACGTCGAGCGGTACAGGTGCGAGATCTTGTGGGGGGCGACGCGGGCCCAGCGGGCGCACTCCTCGACGAGGAAGATGCGGGTGTCGTTGAACTGCGAGTCCTCGTTGCTGAGGCTGGTCGGGGCGAAGTCGAGCCCCTCCTCGAGGAGCATCGTCTCGTTGGCGTTGGCGCCCGAGAAGTCGCTACGAAGGTCAGTCTTCAGGCGCTCGTAGGCCTCGTCGGACAGCGTCGCCGGGTGCTTGAACACGGCGGACGGCTTCGCGCCGTTGCCGAAATACGTCGCGCCGAACTGCTCGACGGCGAGCGTGTGCGCGATGGTCTGGCGGGCGTACTTGAAGATCCCCGCGCCGCCGGCAATGTCGAGCGAGTAGCCGCGGAGGTGGAACACCTCGCGGCGCGACTTCCGCTCGACCTTCCCGTCCGCCATCGTGACGTGGTAGACGAGCTCGAAGTCCGGCAGTTGCTCCACGCGGACCTGACCGGGCAGCAGCGGCAGCAGCTCCCGCACCTGACCGCCTACGCGCGTCTTCAGCGCGTAGGCGTTGCCCAGCAGCATCGCCTGGGCCGTCATGTACTCGCGGAACTGCTGCGAGGTCATGAAGGTGTTGGGCGCGTCGTGGATGAGCCGCCAGTAGTCCGAGTCCCGCGCTCGCTCCTTCGGCCCGTCGTCGTCGCGCCGGTAGACGACGAACGGCAGTTTGCCGATGTCCTCGGCGATGACGCGCACGGCCGCGAACACCGGTCCCACGGTTAGCGCGCGCTGCACCGAAAGGTCGAGGCCCGCCCAGGTCTTCTCGCCACGGCGGAGGCGCTCGGCCAGGTCGCCGGACGTGGTGATCTGCGTGATCTCAGCGTTGCGTGGCGCGCCGACCATGCGCGAGATCAGGCCGGGCACTGAGTGCTCCCGGCAGCTCGCGGGTCGGTGGCGGTATCGGGACGGGGTCGCCGTAGGCACACGCGCATCCACCTGGGTAGTGGACCGCGCGTGTGGCTCGCCTGGAGCCAGCGTGGCAGTCGCGTGAGCGACGGGCGCAACGCGCCCTTGTGGCGACAGCCTAAGGGCTCAACCGAGGAGGCGTCAACGCACCTTAGCGGTTCGTTCCAGGCGCACCCATGCTCCGCACCGGCACTTGAGCCGCGGGTCGTTCCCGGCCGGTGTGATGGACACGTCGAACGCGAACCGGTAACCGCAGTTGCTGCAGCCCGTGGATCCGTCGTCGTGCCTCACCGCCAGCGCCTCACGACGCGCCTTCGCGGCCATCACGAAGCGACCTCGGACGCCACCAGCGCCACCAGGCCGCAGGCAAGGGCGGCGATGGCTAGCGCTCCCACCCCGTACAGCACCGCCAACGCCGCGAGGGCGAGGAGGGCCGTGGTTGCGCAGGCGTTCACCAGCAGCAGCGCAAGCATCGAGCGGTTCACCTAGACCCTCCTCAGTCCGCGGGACTCGTAGACGGACGGCGGGGCGTCCTTGCGCTTCCTGTCGTCCGGGAACGCGAGGTACATCCGGTGGAGCATGCGAGCGCCGATCGCGCAGACGGCGAGGTCGATCTTGCGGCGCGACTCCCGGTGCTCCTTGCCGACGCTTACGCCGTACTGGTTGGGCCGACGGCGCGCGTTACGCACGTGGTCCCGCAGCGTCAGGTGCCCGTCGTGCGGGAGCTGTCCGGCCTCGATGTCCTGGAGGGCCCGCTCACAGGCTTCGGTGAAGAGCTTGAGCCGCGCCGGGCTGCGCATATCCCACAGGACCGCGTGCCGGTCGGCTCCACCTTGCACGGACCACATATCGAGCCGGTCGCCGTACTCCAGGCTCCAGCGGTCGATGTGCGCATCCCAGTAGCGGGCGCCGGTCTCGTCCTCGCCGGCACCAGGGTCCGCGAAAAACGCGCGAGGGTCGTACTTCGCGAACGTCTCGGCCACCACGCCGCTCACGTACTCGCGGTCGACCGACCACTCCTCGATACCCTGCGGCCGCTCCCACACGCCGAGGACAAACACCGCGCCGTCGCTCACCCGGGCCGCGACGAGGCCGGTCGCGTCGTCCGACTTCGACCCATCGAAGAACAGGACGATCTGGTCGCCCGCGAGGAGTTCGAGCCCCTCAACGCGGTTGCTGTCCCAGTCCTGCGGGGTGGTCCAGGCATCCTCGGCCGCGGTGATCTGGTTGTACCAGAAGCGCCGGGACCGGCTGGGCGGGTTTCGAGGGTCGAGGATCTCCTGGACGATGCGCTCGGGGTTGAGCCACACGGAGTCACCCCGAATGCTGCGCACCACCTCGGGCGCAGCCTCGGCCGTCAGGGGCGCCTCGGGCGGTGCCTCCAGCGAGTCGTACAGGTACCCGGTGAACAGGGTCCGCCCGGCCGCCATCTTCTCGTAGGCCTCGCGGTCGCGCTCCGCCACTGAGTCCTGGCCGGGCTCGTACGCGTTGGTGATGCGACCCGTCCGAGCCCCGCCGTCCGGCGACTTCGCGGCGTTGCGGGCGATGACGGCTGCCATCTCGTGGCCGTCGTTCGACTCCGTCCAGTGGTGCGGCTCATTCAGGACGATGAACGTCGAGCGTGCGCCCTCCAGGGTCGCCGGCGAGCTCGTCACCGCTTCGACCATCCGCTCATCGCCCAGCGCGTAGATCTTCTCCTTGCCGATCTGCAGGCCGTACTCGCGCTTCGCCTTCGGGGTGAACAGCGCCGGGAACAAGCGCATGGTGTTCTTCGTCTGCTCCTGGCTGACTGCCGCCGTCTGCACCCATGCGTCGGGGACGTCGCGAGCGAGCGGCTCGCCGGCCTCGTCCCAGCCGTCGAACCTGCACGGCCCGAGCATCTCCACCGCCATCAGCGTCGCGGCGAGGGGGTCCTTGCCATGGCCTTTCAGGCGCTGGAACGTGAAGTCGTGGTAGACGAACGAGCCATCCTCGTTCAGCGCGTACCAGTGCAGGATGAACCGCGCTTGCTCGTCGGTGAACCTCCACGGCTCGTCGCGCCCGTGCTGCAGGTTCGTCCCGCACCACCCGAGGACGTCCCATCCGATGGTGAGCTCGGGCAGGACGTAGCGCCGGCCTGGGCCTACCTGCCAGGCCGGACCGACAATGACCGGCGGCCACCGGTGCTGCCCCTGCTCCGCCGGCACGGACAGCCGCTCGCGGTACTCGGCAATCACCGCTTCGTGCTCCTCCAGCGGGGCGATGTCCTGGACGACTCGACTACGCGCCACGGCGGCTCCACCTTGCCATCGCCGCCTCTCGCGCCGAGGTTGAGCGCTTCTCCTGGTCGGCTGCCTCGTCGGGCAGCTTCAGCGACGACAGCAGGCTCTTGAGCACCGTGCGGTGCTGCCTGACCTCGGCGATGAGGGGGTTCGCCACCGGCTGCCCCTGGCTCCCGCGGACGGTGAGCTGCGCACCCCGCGCGTTGAGCGCCTTCTCGATGCGGTCGATGAGGTCGACCTCCCGACATGCGTCCTCGAGGATCCGCAGCTCGTCGATGCGGAGGTCGTATTTGCCAGTGACCTCCTGCCAGAACCGTCGACCCTTCGCCTTGAGGCCGGTGGGGGCCTTCTGCGCGGCCATCAGCGCACCCCCCAAAATCCGGGGCGGGAGCACGCATGATCGGAGATGCC
>JALOAM010000190.1 GCA_023228765.1 Dehalococcoidia bacterium | reverse complement strand
CGTGGCAGTCGACGACGGCCTCCGTGGTCATCGCTCGCTCCTCTCGGGCGGTGCGGGTGGCTCCATCGCGGCGGCGCGCAGCAGGCACCACCCGCCGAGGAGCATCAGGACCGTGGGCGGCACGACGACGAGGAGCGTGGCTTCGAGGTGGGTCATCCGGCCGCCTCGCTCTCGACGACCGCCATCAGCCGTCGCCCGAGCCACTCCGCGACCGGGGCGACCACGCCGTTGCCGCACATGCGATAGCGGTGGCTGTCGCTCACCTCGCGGCCGTCCGCGGTCCAGCGGGTGTGGTCGTCGGGCCACCCCATCAGGCGCTCGCACTCGCGCGGCGTGAGGCGGCGGACGCCGGCGGGTGTCACGTCGTACAGGCCCGCATCGACCGTCTCGTCGTTGTGCCCGTAGTACTTCTGCGTCAGGTTCGCGGCGCCGAGCGTGGGAGCGACCAGGTTGTCCGCCCCATCGCCGCGAGGGCTGCTGTGCCCGTGATGCCCCGCACTCGCACTCACGGCGTGCGCGAGGTTGTCGACGCCGTGGCTAGTTCCGAGAGCGCCTGCTGCAGATGCGCAGGCAACCTCTTCCCGCGACGCTCCGCGCGGCGCAGCAGACCCTGCGCCGCCTTCCGGCTCAAGAAGTACCGCGGATGCGCGCTCGGCTCCAAAATCTGCGACAACGAAGACGCGACGGCGTCGCTGGGGGACTCCGAACCACCGCGCATCCAGCACTCGCCACGCGATGTCCACCGCCCCTGCGTCCGCCAGCGATGCGAGTACAGCAGCAAAATCTCGTCCGCCGTTGGAGCTGAGCGCCCCGACGACGTTCTCCCAAACAACAACGCCTGCGCGGCACTCTCGGGCGACCCGGACGCCCTCGAAGAAGAGGTGCGACCGTCCACCCTCGACGAATCCGTCTCGTCGCCCAGCGACGCTGAGGTCCTGGCAGGGGCTTCCGAAGTGGAGGAGATCAACGTGAGGCGCCCGCGCTTCGAGAGCGTCGGCGACGGATCGCCCGGCTGCGGGTTGCTGCGGTTCGTCCGGCTGGTGATCTGCTCCTCGGAGAACGCGATCGGCTGAGACGTTCCGGACATCGTTCACCCTCTCCGTGGCCGGCCAGTGCCGCTCGAGCACGCCGAGGACGTCCTGCCCGTAGCGCGTCAGCTCGCGGCGCTTCTCGTCCGGCTTGTCCCCGCCTACCTCGTCGTCCGTCAGGTGCGAGGCGTCGAACAGGTCGCACTGCAACACCGTCTCGAACCCCGCCCGCTCGAACCCAAGGTCCATGCCCCCGGCACCCGTGAACAGCGACACGGCGCGCATCTCAGCGCCCCTCCGTGGGCACGGCCCACGCGTGCTCTGCCGTATTCCCGACCTGGGTGCCGGTAGCGACCCACCGCTGCACCCGGCGCGCGGGCGCGGTGAGCACCCACCACCACCCGAGGGCAGCGAACGCGGCCACGGCGGCACCGAGGGCGAGCACGAGCACGGTGATGCGGGTCACGGCTGCACCTCGGCGCGATCCCGGATCACCCTCACCGTGACCGGGGCGACCTCATGCCGCGCGGCGATCCGGCGTACCGGCACCCCGCAAGCAAGCTCTTCGCGGATGGCGGCCCGAACAGCCGCTCCCAGCGGTGCTCCGCCCGGTCGTGCCTTGCGGCGACCGCGCTCCACCATCTGGCGCATGTTTTCGCTCCTGGTCCCTGTCACGAGGTGGCGTGGGTTGCAGCAGAGAGGCGTGTCGCAGAGGTGGAGGATGTGCTCACCGTCAGGGATCGGCCCCCATGTCAGGACGTAGGCGACGCGCTGGGCGTTCACCTGTCGCCGCCGGCCAGTAGCGTCGGTGAGGCGGAAGGCTCCGTAGCCGCGTTGCACTGAGGCACGCCATGGCCAGCACTCGTTCCCCGAGCGCCTCTCGACCTTCGACCAGAACCGTTCAGCTAGCGGTTTCACCACCGCTCACCTCCTCGGGGTTGAGCTACGTCGCTGATGCCAGGACCACGCCCCCGGGGTCGATAGGGGCGCGGTGGCGTATTGCCGACACCACAACCACGGCGGACTCTCCCCATGCCGACCGCCGTGGCCGTCCTGACATCACCGAGACGTCCCAACCTCCCTCTCTCGCTCTTGGCCTGTCCGGCCCGGTGGACTCCCGAGGAGGAGGGGTCGGATAACCCCCTCGGAAGTCCGCCGGGACGCGCAGGCGTCTTACACCAGTGCGGGCTGCGCCCCCTCCGGCCGTCGCCCAGGCGGCGGCGTCAGCCCATCGCGGTACCCGTCCGCAAACCCGTCGGGGTGGAGGCGCGCCATGATGGCGAGCCACTCCCGCTCGGTGAGCGACCCGTCCCCGCGCCGGTCGTCGAGCAAGCCGTCCACGCGGTCCAGCAGCCGACGCAGGTCGGTCGGCATGTAGCCGCGGTCGGACATGGAGAGGCGGTTCACGCGGGCACCTGCTTTCGTGCGACCGCGATGACGTACTCGGCCATGCGGACCGCGGGCTCGCCGTCGTGCTCGAGGCACGCGCCGCAGGAGACGGGCTCGCCGTCCGCGAGGCGGATGATGGCAGCGCTGATGCCGCACAGCGTCTCCATGCGCCGAGCGCCCAGGTACCCCACGCGCTCGACGCGCACGCGGTGCACCAGCCCCGAACGCAGGGCACTCAGCCACGCGGCGACGAGCACGTCGTCCATGCCTACGCCTCCGCCTCAGTCGGAGCGGTGAAGTCCGGGTGCTCGGTGCGCAGGTGGTCGCGGACGCGGTCGCCGAGGTTGGCGCGGCAGGACTGCACGGGGCAGATGCCGGCCTTGATGCGGTTGCGGATGCGGGTCACCTGCCCGCGTGCAGCTGCCGCCCGTCGTCGCTCGGTCGCGGCGTCCTCCCGAGCCGAGTCGCGCTGCCGACGGGCGAACGCGAGCTCACGCTCCGCCGCCTCGGCCCGCTCCCGCTCGCGGTCGGCATCGGACTTGCCCTTGAACACCATCGGGTGGCCGTTCGGGCAGTACCACGTCCTGTGGTCAGCCCGACGACGCTCCTCGAACTCCTCGGTCATCGCGAACACGACGCCACAGTTGGCGCAGTCGGTGATGAACAGGTCGACGCGCACACCCTCGACGTTGAACGCCCGGATGCGCTTCGCTGCGGTGGCGGCCATGGCTACGCCTGCCCCTCGGCGGCCGGGACGGCGGATCCGAACTCGACGGTCCGCGTGAACATCGCGAGCTGCGGGGTCTCGATGCTGACCTTTGCGCCCTGCCCGATGAGCGCCGCGATCTCGGCGGCGTCGGCCTCGCCCGCGTCGAACTCGATGACCAGGCGACCGATCGCCTGCGGGTCGTCCTCTTTTGTGCCCGCCTTGTAGGTCAGGCCCTTCACCATCCCGCTACCGATCTCAGCCTTCACGCTGCCCCTCCTCCTCGCGCAGTTGCGCGCTGTACTCGTCGTCGGGGCCGAACGTGGCCCCCAGCTCCTGCAGCGGCTCGATGACGGCGTCCAGGGCGGCCTGGATGCGGCGGCGCAGGTCGAGCTCGTCCGCGCCGGGCGCGAGCACGACGGTGGCGTCGCAGTGCAGCCGCACGTCCATCACCGGCACGACCTACGCCTCCGCCTCGGTGCTCGCCAGAGCGGCGACATCGCGCAACCGCAGATGGCCGCGGTTGCACAGGTCGTCGCAGGCGTGCGGTCCCTCGTGCCCCTGCGGGCGAATGCAGTCGTGCACGCCCAGGGAGGCGAGGCAGGGCAGCGCGGCCATGTCCTCGTCGGCGTCCTCGTCCTCAGCGACGGGCTCGTCCTCGTGCAGCTGGTAGCCGGTGAGCCTGCCGGTGCGGGCGTCGATGGCGGGCTCGCACCACAGGACGGGCTTGCCGGTCGCGCGCGCGTGGGTGAGCTCCGCCGTCAGTCCGACCGACTCCCGCCAGCCGGGCAGCATGAGGACCATGAGGCCGGTGAGACGGTCGACCATCCCGAGGTCGAACGCGCGCCAGAACTCGAACGCGGCCTCGTTCAGCCCGCCGAGCTCGTTGATCGCGACGGTGTGCGCGATGGGCGAGTAGGTGTAGATGCCCCGCTCGAACAGCCGCGCGGCCGCCTGGCAGACGTACCGGTGGCGCTCCTCGCGGACGCCGAGGTCGTCGTGGCTGTAGGGCGAGCCGAGGTAGAAGATCGGCGGTGTCACGCTGCCGCCTCCGCGCCGCGTAGGAGGTGCTTCCATAGCCGTCCGGTCTTGATCGCACTGACCGTCTCGCGGCTCACGCCGTAGTCAGCGGCGACGAGGCGTGACTTCTCGCCAGTGCTCACGCGGCGTCTGATTTCGATGACCTCTTCCTCCGTCAGCCGAGCGCAGCCATGCGACTCACCGACTTGAGGGACGTTGATGCGCCGCCCTTTGTTGTCCATGTCGGCGGTGTTCTCAGCGGGCGTACCGGGGGCCAGATGCTCGGGGCGAACACAGGCTCGGTTGTCGCATCGGTGCATGACGAAGAGCCCGTCAGGCACCGGTCCATGGGCGAGCTCGTAGGACACTCGATGGGCTGGCACGGGGCGTCCGTCACGGTTGAACTGCCCGTAACCCTTGTTCCTGGACGCCGTCCACACCCAGCATGGGCCGAGTGATGGCACGTGCTCTGGGATGGGGCCGTTCTGGTCGACCTTCGACCAGAAGCGATCTGCGAAGTTGCTCACGAGGCCGCTCCCGCCTCGCCGTTGGCCTTCGCCACGGCGGCCCGGGCACGGACACACCCAGCCTCGAACGTCCCGGCCTCGATGCCGCGCGACATCAGCTCCGCCGGCGGGATGAGGTCGAGCAGCGGGAGCGCCCAGTCGAGGGACGCCAGCAGCTCGGGCGTCGCGGCGATGAGCGGTCGGTGCTCGGGGGCGATGCTCTCGGCGATGAGGTAGCCGCCGTACGCCTCGACCTCCGCATCGCTCACGATGCCGTGTGCGGGCGGTGTGTCGGACACGACGGCGCCGTAGTGGGCACCGCTCCCAGTGGCGACTCGCCACGTCTCGCGGGTCACGAGGCCGCTCCCGCCTTGGCCTTGGCACCACGGCGGGCCTTGCGCTGCTCGTACCGCTGGCGGTAGCCGTCGAGGTCGGCTGCGACCCCGAAGATGTCGGCGTTCCACGTGTCCAGCACGCCCTCGTAGGTCGTGCCGTTCTCCTCGGCGACCTGCTTCACGAACTCGGACGCGGCCTCGAGCGCGGCGGGGTCCACCGGCGCGGACTGGCGCTCGTCCTCGGCGGGCTCCTCCTCGGTGAACTCGCCCTCGATGGGCTCGTCGCCGAGGATCTCGCCCGTGTCGGTGTCAACGTTGGCCGGTGTCTCGTCG
>JALOAM010000017.1 GCA_023228765.1 Dehalococcoidia bacterium | reverse complement strand
CGCGCCCCGGCCCGCTCGATGCCGCGCTTCTCCGACTCCAACCCCACGAGGAATCCCGGCTCGTCGGCGAAGGAGATCAGCGGAAGGTGGAAGGTGTCGCAGAGCTGGAGTAATCGGATCACCTTGTCGCCCGCGGAGACGTCCGTGGTGCCGCCCATGTGCGCCGGGTTGTTCGCCATGACCCCGACCGGGTAGCCGTCGATCCGGGCGAGGCCGGTGATGCGCGAGCGTCCGTAGAACGGCGCGATCTCGAAGAAGGAGTCACGGTCCACGACCGCGTCGATGATCTTGTGCGCGTCATACGGGTAGCGCCGGTCGCGCGGCACCACGGAGAGCAGGGACTCCTCGCGACGGTTCGGGTCGTCCTCTGGCTTCACGCGCGGGGCGGGCTCCCAGACGTTCGAGGGCAGGTACGAGAGGAACCGGCGGATCATGCGGTAGGCGTCCGCTTCGTCCTCCGCGAGGTTGTCGACCACGCCGCTCTGGTAAACGTGGATCTGCTCGCCGCCCAGCTCCTCCTTGGTGATGTCGTAGCCGAGCGCCTGCTTCACCACCGGCGGTCCGCCGGGGAAGAGCTGGCTCATCCCCTTCACCATCACGTTGAAGTGCGCGATGCAGGCGTTCACTGCCGGCAGCCCGGCGACCGACCCGAGGACGGCGGAGACCACCGGCGAGGTGCGCAGCAGCTGCACGTCGATCGCCGCGCCGTCGTTCCCGTCCGGGAGGTAGGTGCGGCCGAGTTCCTCGAAGGAGCGCACGCTGCCACCAGCCGCATCGAGGAGGCGCACGTAGGGGACGCGCCACTCCAGCGCGCGACGGTTGGAGGGCAGCTCCTGCCCCATCGCCCCTCGCGCGCCGCCGCCGGAGCCGCCTCGGACGGTGAAGTCGCCCGCGGTGACCACGACCTTGCGGCCGTCGATCTCGACGAAGCCCTCCACGGAGCCCTTGGGCGTGAAGTGCGCGAGGGCGCCGTCCTCGTACGTGGCGTCGCCGACGAGGCCGCGGAACTCACGGAAGGAGCCAGGGTCGGCGAAGGCGTCGATGCGTTCGCGGACGGTGAGCTTGCCGCGCTCGCGCTGGCGGGCGATGCCCTCCGGCCCGCCCATCTGGAGCGCGAACTCACGACGCCGCGCGAGCTCCTCGAGTTCTGGCTCCCACGTCATCGCGTCCCCCTCCACGTGTGCATCTCGACGAGACGCGCCGTGATGAGAACAGCGCGCGGGCAGCGCGTCAACCGGTCACGCCGACGCTTCGGCGCGTCGGGGCGCGCGACGCGTCAGGAGGTGCGGGTGTTCTGCCCGGCGGTATGCCCCGCGAGCTCGTCGAGGCTCACATCGAGCTCCTCGGCGATGCGGATGAGGGTGCTGACGGCGGGCTCACGCTTGCCGTTCTCGTAGTTCGAGAGGGTGGACTGCGTGATCCCCGCGAGGTCCGCGAGGGCCACCTGGGAGAGGTGGCGGCGCTGCCGCCACGCACGGATGCGCGCCCCGAGTTCCCGTCGGGTGGTCTGGGGGCCGGTCACGCGCGCTCCTCTGCTGGCCGCCGTCGCAAGGGGCCACGCTACCGCGCGCCCCGCGCCGTCCTCCTCGCCCGCGAGCGAGGAGGCATCACAGAACCGCGTCACCGCTGTTGAGCCGGACGGCCCCGGCGCGTAGCGGCCTGGGAGGTCGAGGAGATCGCCAAGATTTGTGCGCTGACACAGGAACGTCATGCTCGACGCGAGTAGTGCGAGGGCATCGCAAGGCGTCCTGTCCTAGTGCCGTCGCTACCTTCGGGGAGTCGCGCCCGGCGGACACTCCCGGCGAGGACGCGACGACGGAGGGGAACCGTGTCGCCCGAGCCTGCCCGCCGCCCCACCGTGTCCGCGACATCCTCGATGGGCCGTCTCGTCCTCGGTGTCGGCGCCCTCGTCCTGATCGCCCTCGGTGTCGCGCTGGCGCTGGCCCGTGACCGCGTGGAGGCGACGAGCAACACGGCGAGCGCGCTCATGTGGATGCTCACCGCGGACGAGCGCCTCACGGTTGAGCACCAGCGCGTCACGTACGAGGACGGCGAGGACGTCCCGTACCACCAGGAGTCGCGGGAGGACCGGCTCTCGTCCACCTCGGAGGTGGCGAGGACGGGGAGCCACGCGGGGACGGTCCTGTTGCTGCCGGACGATCCACCATACCGCGGCGACCTGGGCTACCGGGCGGAGTGGCAGAGCGACGTGCTGGCCGAAGCGGGCGGAGAGTACTCGTACGGTGCGTCGTACTACCTGCCGGTGGACTGGAACCAGGGCCGGAACTCACGCACCTTCGACGACCGCATCATCTTCCAGTTCCATGAGGGGAACGGGAAGTCGCCCACCTTCTCCCTGCACATCAACGCGGACACGGGCCGCTTCTTCGTCCGCCATCGGCGACCGAACGGGGACTTCGACGCCCTCTGGTCCACCGCCCTGAAGACGGAGACCTGGTACGACTTCGCCTTCCGCGTGCACTGGACGAAGTCCGGCGATGGGTTCTTCCAGGTCTACCTCAACGGCCGTCTGGCCTATCAATACGAGGGGCGGACGCTGAACGACTCCAACCGCGTCTACACGAAGTGGGGGATCTACGGGCAGCCCACGAAGCTCGTGGTAGACGACGTGAGCATCGTGGAGGGCGCCGACGGGCTGTTCGAGGTGACCCCGGCCCGTCTGAGCACGCTGATGACCGCGATCCCGAAGTCAGGCGTCGCGCTGGTGCGCTTCAGCGGCGGTCAGAACGCCGACCTCGTCGCATCCTCGGGCTGTCCGGACACGGCGATGTTCTGGACGACGCAGGGCGGCGAGCTCGTGTGGTTCAACCCGATCGCCCCGGACTTCGTGAACGCACGCTGGGACCGGCTCTTCGAGGACGGGCTGCCGAGGAACACGCTCCTCATCGCCACCTGTGGCGGTGGTACCGACCCCGGCTGACGCCATCCTCGGTGCTCACTCTGTCGATCTGGTGACGAGTGCCACGGCCATCCTCGGAGGGCTGTCGAGCGGTGATGAGTCGCCGACACTCAGGCAGGAGGATGGCGATGACCAGCAGCACGACCGCTCGGCTTCTCGTCGTGGACGACCAGCCCGCCGTCCGCGAGATCCTCGCCGCGATGCTCACGCTCGGCGGGTACGAGGTCACGGCGGTGGGGATGGGTTCGCAGGCGATCCAACTGCTGGGTGAGCGACCGTTCGACCTGGTGCTGGTGGACGTCAACATGCCCGGCGCGAACGGCTGGCAGGTGCTGGACCGCGCGCAGGCGCTGTCGCCGGCGCCGCCCGTGCTGATGATCAGCGACGAACGCTACGAGGCGGAAGCGCTCCGACGCGGCGCCGGGTTCCTCGGCAAGCCGTACCGGCGATCGGTCGTCGAGGAGTCAGTGCGCCAGATGCTGGCGGCTTCTTGATCCTGGCGGCGTCCTAGCCTGACTCCCGCGTCCCGTCCGTGCGTGCGTGGAGCCGCACCATCTCCAGCAGGTCCGCCCGGCTGTAGGGCTTCGCGAGGAACGCCTGCGCGCCTCGTTGGTGGACCTCGTCCTCGTCCGCGAAGCCGCTCACGATGACCACGGGCAGGTCTGGATCCACCTCGCGCAGTGCGGCCATCGTCTCCCAGCCGTCTGGGGGCGGCATGTTCAGGTCGAGGAGCACGAGAGCCGGCGGAGCACCCGGGATGGCACGTGCCGCCTCCACGGCGGCGTTGCCATCACCGAAGTAGGCGACGTGGAGCCCCGCGGCCTCGAGGTAGGCGGCGGCGATCGCGCCGAGTGCCTCTTCGTCATCGACGACGAAGATCGTCGGCGCCTCAGCCTCGGCGGCTCCGGGGCCGGTGGCGCCGGTGCGCCGGATGTCCTCGGAGGTCAGGGAGGACTCCGGGCGCCGGGCTGGGAGCCACACCGCGACCTCGGTGCCTTCGCCGGGGGTGGTCGTGATCGTGAGCAGGCCCTCGTGTCGCTGGACGATGCCCGCGACGGCCGCGAGCCCGAGGCCGGTGCCGCGGTCCGCCGGCTTCGTCGTGAAGAACGGGTCCAGGGCGCGCTGCCGCACCTCCTCGGACATGCCGGTCCCGTTGTCGCGCACCTCGAACGCCACGCCGGGCCGTCCGCCCTGCGTCGCCGGGCGGGCGGTGAGCTGGAGGGCGGGCTGGTAGCCGACGGGTTCCTCCTCCGCGCGTTGGAGCACGGCGTCGCGCGCGTTCACGATCAGGTTCATCAGTACCTGCTGCATCTGGCCGGGGTCCCCCGCCAGTGGCGGGAACTCACCTTCCGCGAAGCTGGTGAACGACACGCGTCGGTCGAGGGTCTCGCGCGAGAGCATCGTCGCCTCGCGCACCAGCTCGGCGGCGTCCATGGGGACCTGCTGTGGTTCCTCGCGGCGGCTGAAGCGGAGCAGCTGCCGGACCACCTCGGCGGCGCGGTCGCTGGCCTGCTGCGCGATGTCCAGCCAGCGCTGTTCTCCGGGGTACTCCCGAGCCATCTCCAGCCCGCCGCGGATGGCCGTGAGCAGGTTGTTGAAGTCGTGCGCGACGCCCGCGACCAGCGTGCCCAGCGCTTCCGACTTCTGCATCTGGCGGAGGCGTTCATCGGTGGCGCGTTGCTCGGTGATGTCCTGCGAGGCGCCGATGATCCGGAGGACGCGGTCACCGTCACGCTCCGCGACGCGAGGATGGAACGTGACGTAGCGGACCTCGCCGCCAGGGCGGACTACCCGGTGGACCAGCGGTTCCACGGGCTCGCCGCGGAAGAGACGCCGGATCAGGTCGCTCATCGCCTCGATGTCCTCGGCGGGCACATAGCGGTCCAGCACCTGCTGGGGGGTGAGGCCGCCCTGCGGCTCGGAGCCGTAGATCCGCCAGACCTCGTCGGACCAGACCTGGTGGCCGGAGGTCAGATCCCACTCCCACGAGCCCAGGTGGGCGATCGCCTCCGCCTCGCGCAGACGGGCCTCGTTGCGTCGGAGGCGTTCGTGGGCCTCCTCCAGGTCGGTGATGTCGTACACCGTGCCGACCATGCGGATGGCACGTCCGCGGGAGCGCTCCACCACCCGCGCGACGCCTCGCACGGTGCGGATCGCGCCGTCCTCCCGCACGATGCGGAGGGTGCTGTCCATGTCACGTTCGCCACGGAGCGCCGCGACCATCTCGGCGCGCATGTGCGGCAGGTCGTCCGGGTGGATATAGCGGAGGAACTCCTCCGCGCTACCGATGGGGTTGTCCGGGCTGCGGCCGTGGAGGTGGTAGTTCTCGTCTGACCAGTAGAGCTGGTCGCCGTCCACGTTCCATTCCCAGTGTCCCAGGCGGGCGATGGCCTCCGCCTCACGCAGGCGCGACTCGCTGCTGCGCAAGCGTCTCTCGGCGGCCACCTCGTCCGTGGTGTCGCGCAGCACGCCCAGCATCCGGTGCGCGCGCCCGGTCTCGGAGCGTTCGATGACGCGCGTCACCTCGTGGATCACGCGCACCTCGCCGTCCGGGCGGAGGATGCGGTAGCGGAGGTCGTAGCCGCCCGCCTCCCGCATCGCCTGCAGTCCGGCGTCACTCACGCCGTTCCGGTCGTCCGGGTGCACGATGTCGAGGAGGTAGCGCCGCAGGTCCGGCACGCCTTCGCTGGGTTCGAGACCCATCGTGCGGTACATCTGGTCTGACCAGACGATCTCGTTGGTGTCCAGGTTCCAGTCCCAGTGCCCGAGCTGGGCCATGGACTCAGCCTCGCGCAGTCGCGCCTCGCTGCTGCGGAGGCGTTCCTCCGCCGCCACGGTCTCCGTGACGTCCTGGGTGGTGCCGATGATGATGCGTCGCCCGCCGCGCTCCACCCAGTCGGCGTTGCGCTGGATGACGCGCACGGAGCCGTCCGGCCGGATGATCCGCTGGCGCAGGTCCAGGAGCCGTTCGCCCTTGAGCAGCGCGCGCGTGTCTCGGGCGACCCGCTCGCGGTCGTCCGGGTGGATCAACGAGTTGTACAGGCGCGGGTGCGGGGCGAACTCGCTGCGCTTCTGGCCGTAGATGCGATAGGTCTCGTCGGACCAGGTGACGGACTCGGCCGCCGGATCCCACTCCCAGCTGCCGAGGCGCGCGATCCGCTCCGCAGTCTGCAGGCGCACCTCGCTCACGCGGAGCTCCTCCTCCGCCTGCATGGACTCGGTCACGTCCTGCGCGTACGCCGTGACGTATTCCTCACCCGTCGCGCTGGTGCGGATCTGCGCGCGCCCTCTGACGTATCGCAGCGTGCCATCGCGCGCCATCACCCGGTACGTGGTCTCTCCCGCCGCTGCCGCACGATGCGGGTCGAGCCAGAACACCGCGAGGCGGTCGCGGTCCTCCGGGTGGACTCGCGTCTGCATCGTCTCCATGTCCAGCGCGTCGTCAGGATCGAGGTCGAACAGCCGCCGGAGCTCGGGCGACGCCCACGCCTCCCGGGTCGCGAGGTGTATCTCGATGTCCCCGGTGCGACTGATCTCCTGCGCGCGCTCCAGCCGTTCGCGGTCGCGCTCCAGGAGCTCGCGTTGCTGTCGTGCCGGGCTCAGGTCCAGGTACGCGGTGGCGAAGACGGAGGTGCTACCGACCTCGATCCGTGACACGTCGAGGCGGATCGCGTGCGGCCGCCGAGCATCCACCGCCACCTCCGTGGTCGTGCGCGCTCGGCCCCCTGTGATGGCGTCGCGGAGCGCCTCCGTCAGTGCGTCCGCGCTCTCCGAAGCGACATAGCGGCCCACGAGTTCGCGGTAGGTGATGGGGCGTTCGCGGTAGCGCGGGTCCGCGGTCAGCTCGCGCCACGTGGGGTTCACCAGCAGGACGTTGAGGTCGCGGTCCACGAGCACGATCGGCGTCGGGATGCCCTCCAATGCGGCGCGCACGGCATCAAGGACGGCCTGTGGGACGTCCTCGATCGAGTCTGCCGGCGCTGTCTCGTCTGCTCCCATCCGAGCCCACCCCCGTATGAGCGCGAATGTAATGCCTCACCTGTGCCTGCGGGCACTCGGTGTCACCCCGAATTTGACGGGATGGGCGCGCTACGGAGTGGACGCCGCACCCGCCCGAGGGGTTCCCCACGCCGCGTGCTCCTCGGGGGTGGCCCGAGGAGCACGGCGGAGGGGTTGCGAGGGGACGAGGAGTGCGCGCTACTCGGCGGCGACCGGGGACTCGTCCTCCACGATCAGGGGGTAGAAGCCCTCCTCGTTGTGGACTTCGCGGCCGGTGAGGGGTGGCGTGAAGACGCACACCATGCGCATGTCCGAGCGCGCGCGGAGCTTGTGCTTCTCGTGCCCGTTCAGGACGTAGATCGTGCCGTCCGAGATCGGGTAGATGGTCCCGTCCGTCAGGTCTTCGAGTTCGCCCTCGCCGCCCACGCAGTAGACGGCCTCCGTGTGGTGCTTGTACCACATGAAGGTCTCGGTCCCGGCGCGGATCGTGGTCTCGTTCACGGAGAAGCCCACGCCGTCTTTCGCCAGGAGGAACCGGCGACTGACCCAGTTGCCGTTGTCGACATCACGGTCCGTCCCGTAGAGGTCCTGCACGCTTCGGACGATCACTCTTACCTCCCAGCCGTCGTCAGTACCTTGGACCGCAGGCCGCGCTCGGCGAGCACGTCCCGCAGTGACTCCTCGATGATCCCGGCCCCGCGGAGGAGCTCGTCCTGCGGGATGGTGAGCGACGGGAGGAACTTCACCACGTCGCTGGTGGGGCCGGAGGTCTCCACGATCACGCCCCGGCGGAACGCCTCTTCGATGACCTCCTGCGCGAGACCCTCGACGTTCATGTGCAGGCCCTGGATGAGGCCGCGGCCGCGCCAGGTCGCCTGCGCCTCAGGATACGCATCCGCGATCCGCTCGAGGCGTTCGCGGAGCACCTTGCCCTTCTTCTCCACCTCGCGAGAGAGCGTGTCGTCGGACCAGTAGGTCTGCAGCGTCTTGGTGGCGGTGACGAAGGCCGGGTTGTTCCCACGGAACGTGCCGTTGTGCTCGCCCGGACCCCAGATGTCCAGGTCGCGCTTGAACAGCGTCAGCGCCATCGGCAGGCCATAGCCGCTGATCGACTTGGAGATGCAGACGATGTCCGGCTCGATGCCGGCCTCCTCGAAGGAGAAGAACTTGCCGGTGCGGCCGTTGCCCATCTGGATGTCGTCCACGATCAGCAGCGCGCCGTGCTCGGTCGCCGTCTCGCGGAGGGCACGGAGGAACTCCATGCTCGCGACGTTCACGCCGCCCTCGCCCTGTACGGTCTCGACGATGATGGCCGCCGGAGCGTCCAGGCCGGAGCCGTCCGCCGCGAGGAACATGCGGAGGTATTCGATCGCGCCGACGGCGCGCTCGTCATCGAAGAAGCCGTCGTAGGGCATCGAGGTCGCGTACTGCAGCGGCACCCCGCCCCCGCCGCGCTTCATGTCGTTCCCGGTGAGGGCGAGCGCGCCCAGCGTCATCCCGTGGAAGGCGTTCGTGAACGAGATCATCCACTCGCGCCCGGTCGCCTTCCTCGCGAGCTTGAGGGCGGCCTCCACGGCGTTCGTGCCGGTGGGCCCGGGGAACTGCACGACGTAGTCGAGGCCGCGCGGCTTCAGGATCAGCTCATCGAAGCACTCGAGGAAGTCGCGCTTGGCGACGGTGCCCATGTCCAGCCCGTGCACGATGTTGTCCTCGACGAGGTAGTCGAGCAGTGCCTGCTTCAGCACGGGGTTGTTGTGGCCGTAGTTCAGCGTGCCCGCGCCCGCGAAGAGGTCGATGTATTCCTTGTCGTCCTCGTCCCAGAGCAGGTGGCCGCGTCCCCTGGTGAACACGGCCGGCCACTGCCGGATGTAGGAGCGCACGCCGGACTCGATGTGCTCGAACGCGCTCAGGTCGTTCGTACTCGCTTCGCTGGAGGCCGCCCGACTGTAGCCGTTCGCCGTGCGGCCATTCGAGGAAGGCTGCTCGTCCGAGACGTTCATTGCGAGCTTGGTCATGAGTCCACCACCTTGTGCAGGTTCCGGATGCCGTTCGCGGCAGCCTGCTGTTCTTGCCTGAGGGCGTATTCCGCGACGCGCTCGGGATCGATCGGCCCGATGCGGAATAAGACCTCGTCTTCATGTGACGGACCGTGGAAGCGGTCCCCGGGGAACAGGATTTCCTCGCTCACCCCCGTGTCCAGGTCGCGCGCGATGCCTCGGAAGGTGCGCGTCGACGGCTCGTTGGAGGGGGTCACGGTGGCTTCGAGGTAATGGATGCGCGGGCTCAGGCGCCGGATCAGACCGTGGAGCATGGCTGCCGCCAGCCCTCGGCCGCGCACGCTCTCGTCCACGGCGATCTGCCATACGAACAGGCTGTCCTGCCGGTATGGCGGCCGGAAGCCGGCGACGAACCCAACGGCCCGTCCGTCCACCTCCGCGACCGTGGAGGTCTCTCCGAAGTAGTGGGAGAACATGTGGTACGTGTACTCGGCGTTCTCCTCCAGCACCCCGGACTCGATCGCGAGGCGCCACATCGCGCCGCCGTCGCCGTACTCGAGCCGAGGTCGCCGGACCACGATCAGTCCGTCCTCCGCCTCCTGAGGCGGGGCGGCGACCGGCTTCGAAGCAGACGAGGATCCCTCACGCGGGAGCGTCATAGCTCACACGTCCTTCCCGCTGCCTGGTGTCGCTGCTGCTGCTCGCCCACCCGGACGATGTCGGAGCGAAGGACGGAGGTCAGACCGGCGGTCGGCCTCGACGTCCGCTCACTTCCCCACCCTAACCCCACATCCGAGCGAGACAACCCGGATATGTCGCGACCCGCTCGGGTTGCCACGGAATTGCGAGCATGCCTCGACGGGCGGTGAGTGGATCGTCCAGTCAAGCGCACTATTCGCGGTCCAGCACGGCGCGCAGGAAGTCGCGGGTGCGCTGCTCCTGCGGGTCGCCGAAGATCTGTGTGGGCGGCCCCTGCTCCACGACCCGTCCGCCATCGAACATCACGACGCGGTCGCCGATCTCGCGGGCGAAGCCCATCTCGTGCGTCACCAGCAGCATCGTCATCGTGGTGTTCTCCGCGAGGTCGCGGAGGACGTTGAGGACCTCGCCCACGAGCTCCGGGTCCAGGGCGGACGTGACCTCGTCAAAGAGCATCACCTCCGGCTCCATCGCCAGGGCGCGCGCGATCGCGACGCGCTGCTTCTGCCCGCCGGACAGGCGCGCCGGGTGCTCGCCGAACTTGTCGCCGAGGCCCACGACCTCCAGCAGCCGTGCGGCGCGCTCGTTCGCCTCGTCCTTGGAGAGCCCCAGCACCTTCCGAGGCCCGAACGAGACGTTGTCCAGCGCGGTCATGTGCGGGAAGAGGTTGAAGTGCTGGAAGACCATGCTGATCTTCCGCCGCACCTGCCGGACGTGCTTCTCGGACGCCTTCACCAGCTGGCCGTTGCGCTCCTCGTGGTAGAGCTGCTCGCCACCCACCTCCACGGTGCCGGCCTCGGGCCGTTCGAGGGTCATGAGGACGCGGAGGATGGTGGTCTTGCCGGAGCCGGACGGCCCGATGATCACCATCTTCTCGCCGGGGGCGACCTCCATGTCCAGCTGGTCGAGCACGGTGAGGTCGCCGAAGCGCTTCGTCACGCCGGAGAAGCGGACGCCCGAGCCCTCCAGCTCGTCGCCGGCGGCCACCGCGAGGCGGGAGGCCGTGCGCGCGGGCGCGTCTGGCTCCGCGGACCGTTCGAGGATCGCGGACCGGCTGTTGCTCGGTTCGTCGTGGTTCGGTTCAGGGTTGTCGGGCAAGGCGCACCTCCAACTGCCGGACGAGGATCGAGGATGGGATGGAGACAATGAGGAACAGGACGCCCACCAGCGTGTAGGGTTCGACGCACTGGAAGTTCCGGGTGCAGGCCGCCTTCCCCTCGCCCAGGACGTCGAAGACGGTGATGAACGCGAGCAGCGGCACCTCTTTGAACATCGCGACGAGGTAGTTCCCCAGCGACGGGATCACCACGGGGATCGCCTGCGGCAGGATCACCCGGCTCCATGTGGTCATCGTGCTCAGATTGAGCGCCGTGGAGGCCTCCCACTGGCCGCGTGGCACGCCCTCGATGCCGGACCGGTAGACCTCCGACGTATAGGTCGCGTAGTGGATGCCGAGGGCGAGGACGCCGGTGGTGAAGGCGTCGATCCGGATGCCGTAGTGCGGCAGCACGTAGAAGAGCATGAACAGCTGCACCAGCAGCGGTGTGCTGCGGATGAACTCGATCACCCAAGCGGTCGGCCAGGAGATCGCGCGGACCTCGCTCCGGCGCAGGATGGCGAATGCCAGCCCGAGGATCATCGCGAGGATGATGCCGAAGAAGGTCGCCTGGATCGTGATCCAGAGGCCGTCCAGCAGGTCCGGCAGGATCTCCCACGCGTACTCCCAGTCCCACTCGTACGTCAGGTCCATTACGACCGCCTCGCCCCGCGTCCGATCTCAAGCCCACGCCCGAGGTAGCCCTCGGCGGCGCGGACGAGGCCGGTGATGCCCATGGCGAGCAGGAAGTAGAGGACGAGGGCGATCGTGAAGAGCTGCGTGGTGGAGGCGCTGCCGTTCACGCGGAGGATCTGCACCTGGAACGTCAGGTCGGACAGCGTGATCAGGGAGACCAGCGCGCTCGCCTTCAAGAGCTCAATCAGCAGGTTGCCGTAGGGCGGCAGCATCGTGACCGCCGCTTGCGGGAAGATGATGTACCGCATCCGGTCGAACGACGTGACGTTGAGGGCGATCGCTGCCTCCGTCTGCCCGCGCGGCACCGCGCGGATCGCGCCCCGGACGACCTCCGACCCGTACGAGCCCATGTTCAGCCCGAGCGTCACGACGCCCGCGAGGAGCGGCGAGAGCGAGATCCCGAAGAACGGCAGCGCGAAGAAGATCCAGAACAACTGGACGATCGCGGAGGTGCCGCGGAAGAAGTCCACATAGACCTGGTTCGCCCAGCGCACGGCGCGCACGGAGGACAGCCCGGCGAGGCCGGACAGGATCGACAGGATGGTGCCCAGCAAGGCGGCGAGCACGGTCACCTGCACGGTGATCCATGTGCCGTCCAGCAAGGCGCGCCAGAGGTTCCACTCCAGCATGTGCGCCGCCCTACGTGTCGTTGCCGGGGACGGACGTCCTTCCTCGGAGGAGGACGCCCGCGCCCCGGCATTCAGTCGTCTTCGAGTGCGCTCGCTTCGCCGGGCCTCAGCCCGCGGGCGCCTCGCAGAGGTCCTCAGCGGTGACGTCCGCCGCCGCGCTGATCTCGGTCTCGCCGAAGCCGAAGGGCTCCGTGATCGCGACGATCTCGTTCGCGCCCTTCATCTCCACGAGCACATCGTTGAAGGCATCGCGGAGGTCCTGGTCGGCCTGGCGGAACCCGTAGGCGCCGCAGCCGTTCTGCTCCACGCCGTCGATCACCGGGGTGAAGCCCGCGGTCATCTCCAGGGCGTCGTCCGCGAGGCGCTCGATCTGCTCGCGGATCGAGAGGCTGGTGGCCGCGATCACGTCCACGCGGCCCGCCTGCAGGCCTTCCGCCATGCTGGGCGCGTCCTCGAACCGCGTGATGCGGTCGTCCGGTACGCCGAGGTCGAGCGCGTAGCCCTCCTCGACGCCGCCGGAGAGCACACCCAGCTTCGCGTCGGAGTTCGCGACATCCTCGTAGTTCATGACGCCCAGCGGGTTGCCGGCCTGCACGCCGAACGCCTGCGGGATGCAGTAGTCCGGGTCGGAGAACAGGATCTGGCCGCAGCGGTCCGGGTTCACGAACATGCCGGCGGCGATCACGTCGAAGCGGCCCGCGTTCAGGCCCGGGATCAGGGAGCCGAACGTGGTGACCACGCCCTGCACCTCCGGGATGCCGAGTTCCGCGAAGATCACCTTCGCGACCTCGGGCGCCTCGCCGGTGACTTCGCCGGTCTCCGTGGCGAAGCCGTACGGGGCCTCGTTCGCGAAGCCGACGGTGATGTAGCCGCGCTCCTGGGCCCGTGCGAGGACGCCCTCGGCGTCGCTCGAGTTGCCGTCGTCAGAGCCGCCGTCGCCGCTACCGGTCGTACCGGTCGCGGTCCCGGTCTCGGTCGCTTCGCCCTCGGGCTCGTCGTCCTCGCTGCAGCCGAGGATCGCGGCGCCCACGAGGCCCAGGCCGGCGAAGCTGGCGCCACGGAACAGCGAGCGCCGTCCCAGGCGCGTGGAGAGGGGGCGCCGCAGCAGTGCCTCCTCGCTCGTCTCGTTCGCCTCGGGCGTTCCGGGGTTGATGGTCATGGGTGGTGGCCCTCCTCTGGTGCGCGCCCCGATCGCGGAAGCGAAGACAGCGGCGCGCTGCCGTGGTTCTGGCGCGCGTGCCTCTCTGGAGTGGCACACGAGCACAGACGCGAGGCATGAAGGGCGGTCGTCGTAGCGGGTCACGGCACGGATGACGCCTCGGACAGTGCGACTGCTGGAGGCAGTGCCCGGCGGATGTGCGGTGATGCGTCCCTCGGCGCACCCGTACGCGGCCCGGGCCAGGCGGCCCGCCGCGTCCTTCCCGCCCGGATAGGGTGCAGCCCGAGAGGGTGCGAGGAAAGGACGCTGATGCCTGCTGCTCTCGCGTCCGTCCCACACCCTATTAGGAACAGTCGCCAATGTGGGGATATCTGATGTAACAATTTGATGAATATCGGTACATGATGCATAACGTGATGACGCGTCATTCGTCATCTATTCTTGTTGCTGATCCGTATCGATAATCAGCGTGTATCCAGATCGCAAAGATGGTAGAAGCGTCCGCAGCAACTCTCTGCCGGGAGCCTCCGCCTCAGTCCGGGAGAACCGCCGAGGATCGGCGAGAACCCGGCCAGGGGGTCGCCGGAACCGTGCGGATCGAGCACACTCAGTGGAGGAATGGGGGCGTTATGGCTCGGCTCGTCGTCTACGGATCGTCAGTTCCGTGCCCGGATATGGCGCGATTCCAGTGGTGGCTCGCCCAGCACGAGGTCGCCGACATCGCCTTCGTGGACATCCACCGCGACGAGGATGCCTACGACCGCGTGGTCGCCTGGACCGGCCACGCCTCCGTCCCCACGCTCGTGATCGCCGGGGACGACGACCTCGAACCGATCGAGGCACCCGCGCCGATCGAGGCGGGCCAGCGCGTCCGCGCCTTCGACCGTGGCACCATGCTCACCGAGCCCAACCCCGCCCAGATCGAGCCCTTCCTCCTCCGCCACGGCATCGCCGTCCGCCCCCGCGAGGCAGCGGAGCAGTAGTACATTCCGCACATGACACTCGCGCGGGCCTGCTCCGTCCTCGGGCTCCTCGTGCTCGCCGCGCTGCTCGCGGGGTGCACCTCCCAGGATGGCGGTACGCCCTCGCCGACCGCGAGTCCGACGAGCTCCGTGTTCGTGCTCGACCACGCAACGCCATCCTCGACCGCCACGCGCGAGCCGGTGGTGGAGACCGTGGAGCTGACGCACACCGCGTGGCTCATCGACCTCGCGAGCGGCGACGTGCACACCATCCACGAGGACCCCGATGCCGTGATCTGGCGCGCGGAGTGGTCAGGAGACACGGCCCGCATCTACTCGAACCTGGCGTCGGAGGGCGTGGCGTTCACCCGTGACGGCGACGAGGCAGAGGTCGCACCGGTGCCGCATGCGTGCGAGCAGGTCGATGACCACGTGGTCATCGATGGAGTCGAGTACCCGGAGATCGGGCACTGCTATCTCTTCTCACCGAGCGGTCGCTATGTGCCGTACAGCGTGGATGCGGACGAGTACCAGGATCCGCGCGGACTCACCCTCCCGAGGTGGGATCAGTGGATCCTCGACCTTGAGACCGGTGGACGCACGATGGTCCAGGCGGGTCTGGTGCACTGTGGCGGTTGCGACGCCATGTTCGGCATGTCCTGGTCGCCGGACGAGCGGTACCTCGTCGTGGCTGATCTCGCCGCCGAGGAGCGCGTGTTCCTCGTGGACCTCGAGCGTGGCACCTCCCGCGTCGTGGCGCACGGCGGGCAGCATCACGAGCGGCCCGCCTGGTCGCCCAACGTCCCCGGCCGCCTCCTCGTCCGCTCCGAGGACGGCGACGCGCTCCTCATCGACGACGCCGCGGGCACCGAGGAGGTCCTCCCGCTCGCGTGGCCCGCGCGGTTCGACGTGAGCGGTCGTTACGCCTACAGCCCCTCCGGGCTCGTTCCGGACAGAAGGTCGTCTGATCGGATGCCGGACGATCGTCCTCGCACCACCACGGTCTACGACATCGATGCTCGCGAAGTGGTCGCGGAGATCGAGGGCATCCCGGTCTGGAGCCTGTGGTCCTGGTCGGACGTGGCCGCGGTGGTTGCGACTGAGACGGGCTTCGTCGCGGCCGTCGATGGTCGGGCGTGCCGGGGTACGGTGCTCTATACCACCGGGGACCCGGAGCGCTGCCTCGAGGGCGCCTACCACGCCGTGCCTTCGCCCGACGGGACGCAACTCGCGGTCTCGATCCCTCGCGGCCCGGTGGCCATGGTCAATGGTGGCTCCATGGTGCGGTACGACATCGGCCTCTACGACATTGCGACCGACACGACGCGCGTGGTGGCTGAGGGCGCCCTGAGCGGCGGCGCTCCGCCGCGCCTCCGCTGGAACGATACTGCGGACGCCCTCCTCGTTGCGTGGCCCACGTACGAAGGCGTCTGAGGGGCGCACCCGCGCGAACCTGCGGCGCGCGAGTAGTACCTTCCGAGGGTCATGTCACGTCTGTCCCTGCGCACTGGCCTCGGACTCTTCGTGTTCGCCGCACTGCTCGCCGGCTGTTCCGGCGAGGGTGATGCGAGCACGCCGTCGCCGAGCGCAACGCCCGAGGCCAGCGCGCCGACTGTGACCGCCACGGCGAGCCCGACGGCCACGCCGACCGCGGTCGCGACGCCCGAGGTCCAGCACACGGTGTGGCTGATCAACCTCTGGGACGAGGCGCTCTACACGATCTACCAGCACCCGGACGCGCCGCCCGGGCGGACCGCATTCGTGGCGTCTCACCTGGCTGGCGTCGAGGCGGCCTCGGGCCCCGGGGTGTTCGACGCGGAGGGGCACCCCGTCTCGTTCCCTGGGTTCCAGTGCGAGGCCGGCGCGACCGGCGTCGTCGTGCAGGGTGTCGAGTACCCGGACGTGCCGACGTGCGGTCCGGCCTCGCCGGATGAGCGCTACATGCTGTTCGAGGTTCCGACCCCGGAGGTGTCCCCGCCGGCCAGTGAGCAGTGGGTGCTCGACCTGGACGCCGGCGAGGCGCGCCTGCTGCAGCAGGGCTTGATCGGCTGCGGGGGGTGCGATGGGCGGTTCGGCCCGGAGTGGTGGCCCGGTGGCCGGTACGTCTACTTCGCCGAGACGGTGCAGGAGGGCCGCGTCTTCCTCTCGGATGTCGAGACGGGCGAGACGCGTGTCGTCGCGACCGGGACCGACGTCTGGTATCGGCCTTCGTGGTCGTACTCAGAGGAGCCGCTGCTCCTCGTGCGGGGCGGCGCCGAGTCGGCCGTGCTCGTGCACGCGCTGAACGGCGAGGCGACGACGCTGCCGATCGCGTGGCCGGCGGCGTTCGACCCCTCCGGCACCCTTGCGTACTCGCCCACGGCTGGTCCGCCCTCCGCCTCGCCGGACGCGGGCCCCACGGTGACCTCGGTCCTCAACATCAAGACGCTGGAGATCACCGAGCTCGAGGGGACGCCGCCGTCCTGGTATCTCCGGTGGGGCGTGCACGCCGTCTCGGCGATGGGGAGTCGCTTTATCGCCGTCCTCGAGAGCCCGGATTGCGACGGCACGGTCCTGCACCTGCCGGATGTCCCGCCCGCGTGCATCGAGGGCGCCCGTGGCGCCGTCCCCGCGCGCAATGGCACCGCCGTCGCGTTCGCCCTCCTCGTCCCCGGGGAGGAGCGCGTCGTGCAGGGCACGGAGTTCAGCCGCTACGACATCGCCGTCCTCGACGTGACGACGGGTGAGATCGACGTGGTCGCGGAGGGCGCCTACAGCGGCGAGCTGCCCCCTCGCATCCAGTGGAGCGAGTTCGGTGACCTGCTCCTCGTCACCTGGCCCCACGTCCCCGGACTCTAAGCAGTCAAATTCCTCGCCTCCGAGGGGTACGCTCCCTCCCGCAGCCGTCAGGCGCACGCAGGAGGTGCAGCATGTTCAAGGGCGTTGACCACGTCGTGATCGCCGTGAAGGACCTCGAGGAGAAGATCGCGCAGTACGAGGCGATCTACGGGACGTCCGTCAGCGACCGCTCCGAGTCCGAGCGTGGCGGCATGAAGATGGCGTTCTTCCGCTTCGACGACTCCTACATCGAGTTGGTCACGAACTGGGGCGACGAGGGCCCGATCGCCCGACGGCTGAACGACCAGGGCGAGGGCATCCACCTGGTCGCGATGAAAGTCGACAACCTCGAGGAGACCGTGACGCACCTGCGCGGCGCGGGTGTGCGCCTGATCGGCGACCCGGGCGAGGGCAACCCGGTCACGGGACAGGTGTTCATCCACCCCTCCGTGACCGGCGGTGTCCTCACCCAGCTCGTCGAGCGTTAGCGAGTGGCGTAGCTCTCGCTGGCCTCCAGCTCCCGTCGCTCGACCTCCTGGCCGCGCTCAATCGCTTCCTCGATGGCCGCGATCAAGGCACGGGCGGACTCCGCCGTGAGCTCCACGGCGACGCGGGCGCTGGGACCGGCGGCCACGTTCGTGAAGTCGATGTTCACCGCGTGCTCCACGGGCGCGTGGAACGGGTGGTCGTAGGAGACGCTGGCCTCCGTGAGGACGAACCAGCCCTCGGCATTACGGCCGGAGCCGGCCAGCGGGGTCTTCTCGACAACGTACGTGCACATGGGTGTCTCTCCTCGTCGTGCCTCGGCGGTGGTGTCGGTCTAGGACAGGTGCTTGCTGAGGAAGGCCCAGACCTTCGGCCACGCGTCGGTGGCCTGCTCCTGGCGGTAGGCGGGACGGTTGTCGTAGAAGAAGCCGTGGCCGGCGCCGTCGTAGCGGTAGAACTCGTACTGCTTGCCGTGCTGCTTGAGGGCGGCCTCCTGCTGGTCGACGGCCTCCGGCGTGGGGTTGCGGTCGTCGTTCCCGAAGATGCCGAGGACGGGCGCGGTGAGGTCTGCCGTGAAGTCGATGGGAGACGCCGGGCGCGCCGGGGTGAGGTCTTCCTCGCGCATCACCACGCCGCCGCCCCACAGGTCGCAGATCGCGTCGACGTTGTCGAGCTTGCACGCGGCGAGGTAGCCGTGACGGCCCCCGGAGCAGGTGCCCCACAGGCCGGTCTTCCCGTTGGTGTTCGGCTGGGCCTTCAGGAAGCGGATGCTCGCGTCAATGTCCCCGACGACGGTCTCGTCCGGGACCCCTCCGGCGTTGCGGGCCATCGCGGCCACGTCGTCCGGCGCGCCATGGCCGAAGCGTTCGTACAGGTTGGGGCTCAGTGTCGCGTAGCCGTGGTACGCGAACTTCATCGTGACTTCCTTGTACCAGTCGTCCCACCCCGGCATGTGGTGGATGAGCACCATGGACGGGAACGGCCCGGCGCCCAGCGGCCGAGCGTAGAACGCCCGGATCGGGTCACCTCCGTGCCCGTCGAGGATGATCGTCTCGGCCTGGATCGCCTGGTACTGGTCGGTGGTGCGGGGCATGCGCTGCTCCTTCGGAACACGGGCGGCTGCGAAAGCGGGCAGAGCGTACGCCGCCCGTCGAGCCGTGTGCGACGGGCGGGCCGCGTCCAGGGTCACACCGCCGCGACGGCCTCGAACGCGCGCGTGATCGAGCCGTCGCGGTCGTCGCGCTCCAGCAGCGGCGCGGCGAGGACCTCGCCGCAGCCGGCGTCGAGGTAGGTGCGGAGGCCGGCCATGACTTCTGCGGCGGTGCCGCTGACGACGAGGTCGTCGAGGAGGGCGTCCGGGAAGTCGTCGTCTGCGTCCATCGGGAAGCCGGCCGCCTCGAACATCGCGCGGTAGAAGGGCACGGTGGCGTACCGCCCGAGCTGCTGCCGGGCGAGGTCGCGCACGAGCTCGCGGTCCGTGCTCACGGCGATCGGGACGTGGGCGATGAGCGGTGGGGTGGCCCGCCCGGCAGTAGCGGCGCCCTCGGTGAGGGCGGGGAGCGCCTCCTCGATCAGGTACTGGCGCGGGCACATCCAGGAGATCGCGCCATCCGCCAGCTCGCCGCAGAGCGCGAACGACCTCGGGCGGAGCGCGCTCGCGAGGAGCTCCACGTCCGCGGGTTCGCGCCAGCGCAGATGTGCCGTGACGTGCGACCCGTCCAGGTCCACCGCGCCCTCCTCGAACAGCGCGGAGAGCACCGCGAGGTACTCGCGGAGGTGTGTGAGTGGCGTGCGCCACTGCACGCCGTAGTTCGCGGTCATCGTCGGTTCATGCGACGGCCCGATGCCCAGGCGGAGCCGCCCCGGGGCGAGCTGGTGCAGGGCTTGCGCCTGCGACGCGATCGCGAGGGGATGCCGTGGCCACGTGGGGATGATGGCGGTGCCGACGCGGATCGTGGAGGTGGCCGTCAGCGCCGCGGCCGCGATCGTCAGCGGATCGCCCCCACCCGCACCGCCGATCGTGGTCCATGCGGTGCCAATGCCGAGGTCCTCGGCCTGCTGGACCTGCTGCACGAACTCGGTGGCAGTGAACGCCTGGATCGAGACTCCCGCGCGCTCCGACATCGTGAACCCCTCGCCGTTCTCGCGCGCCCTCGGCGGGCGCTTACTTGTCGTCAGTGAGGGAGCAGCATACGGGTAATCACGCGTGCTTGGCGCGCTCGATCCGGTCGGTGTGGCGTGGTGTCATGTCGCGTCTTGCATGGCGGATCAACGGCTCGCGATCGCGTGGACGATGCGCCGGATGGTTTGCCTTATCGTGCACTGCCTTTAACATTTGGCGTTGACCCGGAGCATTTCCGGGCCGACAGGAGGGAACGTATGGACGTGTTGCGGAAGACCCGGTGGTCCCGCCTGGTCCTGCTCCTCGGCCTCGCGCTCTTCGCGAGCATGGCGCTCATCGCCTGCTCCGATGACGAGGACCCGGAGGGCACGACCGAGACGGGCGCGACCGAGACCGCCACCACTGAGTCCACGGGGGAGGCGACCGCCACCACCGAGGCTAGTGCGGGCGGAGCGCTCCGGATCGGCTACCTCGCCGACTTCTCGGGCGCCCTCGCGGAGTTCGGGCCGGCCATCCAGACCGGCGTGGACCTCGCAGTCAAGCACATCAACGACGCGGGTGGCGTCAACGGCGCGCCGATCGAGGTCATCGTCGGCGACGACCAGACCGACCCGACCGCCGCGACTGAGGAAGCCCGCCGCCTGATCGAGGTCGAGGGCGTCAGCGCCATCGTCGGCCCGTTGGCTTCCGGCGTAGCGATCGCCGTCGCGGAGGGCGTCGCCGTCCCGGCCGGCGTCGTCGTCATCACCCCGTCCGCGACGTCGCCCGGCATCACGACCGTCAACGACGATGGCTTCCTGTTCCGCTCGACCACGTCGGACGCGGCGCAGGGCGTCGTGCTGGCGCAGCTCGCCACGGACGAGGGCATCGACAACATCGGTGTCATGTACCTCAACGGCGCCTACGGCCAGGGCCTGGCGGACGCCTTCGAGGCGGCCTTCGAGGGCACCGTGACCTCCGCGTCCTTCGAGGACGGGCAGGCGTCGTACCTCGCCGAGCTGCAGGCGGCTGCCGCCGGTGGCGCGGACGCGCTGGTGGCCATCGGCTACCCGGCGCAGGCACAGGTCTTCGTCCGCGAGGCACTGGAGAACGAGCTGTTCTCCAACTTCCTCTTCGTGGACGGCACCAAGAGCCAGGAGCTGATCGACGCCATCGGCGCCGACGCGCTCGAGGGCTTCAAGGGCACGGCCCCCACGGGTGGCCCGGAGACCGAGGCGTTCGCGGCGTGGGAAGCGGCCTACGTGGCCGAGTACGGCGATGTCCCGGAGCTCCCGTACATCCGCGAGGCGTATGACGCCGTGGTCGCGATCGCCCTCGCGGCGAACGCCGCCGGCTCCAACGAGGGTTCGGCGATCCGTGACAACCTGCAGAAGGTCGGCGCTCCCGAGGGCGAGGTCTTCCTCCCCGGCCCCGAGGGCGTCGCTGCAGCGCTGGCGGCCGCGGCCGCCGGCGACGACATCGACTACGAAGGCGCCGCGACGACCCTGAACTGGGACGACGCGGGTGACGTCACCACCGGGTACATCGGCATCTTCCAGTACACCGGCGGCGGCATCCAGGAGCTGGACGTCGTCCCCTTCGACCTCTCCGAGTAGCCCTCGGAGCGGTCGAACACCCGCATGGGTGACGAGAGGCCCCTCCGCCAGGAGGGGCCTCTTCGTTTGTGCTTGCGGAGGTGAGACGGGCCAGAGAGGGCCCTCACCCCCGGCCCCTCTCCCGAAACCGGGAGAGGGGAGTCGGAATCGGAGTCGGGGTTCTTTCGTCCGCAGCGCCGTGGCATCGAGGGGGGGTGAGGCGATGCCGGCGTCGACTTCCGGAGGCTGCCTGCCGAGTCCTCTTCCGGCGCTACTCGGCGCGGAAGCGCCCGGTGATCCTCGCGCGGAGCGAGGGGCCTCCGGCGACACGGGGGAGGAAGCGGCTCACGCGCGCCTCTTCCGCGATCAGGCCCTTCGGGAGCCAGAGGATGAACATCACCACCAGGAGGCCGACGAAGAACTGGCGCCAGACGAAGACGTTGGTGCCGATCGCGTCGGGCAGGCTTTCCTGCACCAGCGGGGTGCCGAACCAGAAGAACCCAACGACCAACGAGCCGAGGATGACGCCTCGGTGGTTCCCGGCGCCGCCCACGATGAGCATCGTGTAGGGCAGGAATGTGCCGAAGAGGTCCGTGAACCCGGGCGGGGAGATGGCGCCGATGCGGTGGGCATACAGCGCGCCCGCGAACCCCATGATCGCGCCGCCGAGGACGAACGCCTGCAGGCGGTAGACGGTGGTGCGCTTGCCGGCGGCCTGCGCCGTCGCCTCGTTGTCGCGGATCGCGCGCAGGACGCGGCCCCACGGGGACTCGGTCGCCGCGCGGACGAGGAGGTACACGAGCAGCAGCGACGCGAGGGCGATCGCGAGGAGCAGCCACTTGTAGTCGCCACGATCGACGGTGCCGGCGAGGAAACCGGGGATGCCGTTCAGACCCTCGTTGCGGTTGACGAGGCCGTTCCCGCTGCGCGCGAACGTCCTCAGGATCTCCGCGATGCCGATCGTGGCGATGGCGAGGAAGTCCAACCTCAGTCGGAGCGTGGGCAGCCCCACGAGGAGTGCGAGGAGCGCGCCTGCGAGGGCGGCGCCCAGCCACCCGACGAGCACGGGGAGGTCCAGGCCGAGGATGTAGGCATTGAACCCCGTCGCCGGGCCCAGGGTGAGCAGCGCGCTGGTGTAGGCGCCCACCATGAAGAAGGCGACGACGCCGAAGTTGAGGATGCCGGTGTAGCCCCACTGCACGTTCAAGCCCAGCACGACGATCGCGAAGATCGCCACCGTGGTGAGGAACCCGACGCTCCAGTTCACCGCGCCCTGGAAGGTCACGAGGAAGGTGGGGTCGCCGAGCGACATCGCGAGGCCCATGATCGCTTCGAGCATCAGAACGTCGATCCGAACAGGCCGCGGGGGCGCGCGATCAGCATGGCGATGAGCAGCACGAAGGGGATGCCGGCCTTGAACCCGGATGGGATCCAGTACGTGGAGGTCTCCTGCGAGATGCCGACGATGAGCCCGCCGGCGAGGGCCCCCCACGGGTTCCCGATCCCGCCGAGGATCACCGCGGCGAACATCGGCAGGAGGAACTCGAAGCCGGCGTCGTAGCGGAGCTGCGCCTGCAGGGCGAACATCACGCCCGCGGCGGCGATGAGGAACCCCGCGATCGCCCAGGTGGCCTGCCGGATGCGCTCGGTGTCGATGCCGGCCACGTCCGCGAGCTGCGCGTTGTCCGCCGTCGCTCGCATCGCCTTGCCGAGCTTCGTCCGGTAGAGCAGCAGGTAGAGGACGACCGCGAGGACGAGCGTGAGGCCGACGATCAGGAGCTGGTCCGGTTTCACTCGCAGCTCACCGATGGACCAGGAGGGGTTGATGCCGCCGGAGTAGCGCTTCGGGAGCGGCCCCCAGATCAGCTGGACCACCGCGCGCGTCATGATCGCGATGCCGAGGGAGGCGATCGCCATCGTGATCAGCGCGCTGCCTCGACGGCGCAGGCGGCGGTAGATGAGGCGGTCGAGCGAGGCGGCGAGGAGCGCGACGGCGGAGCCGGCGACCAGCACGGCCAGGATCAGGCCGGCCGGGATCGAGAACGGCTCCAGCGTCGGTCCGCGCACCACGCCGAGGACGGCGAACGCGGTGAACATGCCCAGCGTCATCATGTCGCCGTGCGCGAAGTTCGCGAACTTCAGGATGCCGAAGGTGAGCGTCAGTCCCATCGCGCCGAGGCCGACCACGGATCCGACGACGATGCCGATGATGATCAGCTGGACGAAGTCCATCAGCCCGTCACCTCCGAGCGGCCGAGGAACATGCGCCCGATGTCCTCGTTCGTGAGCATCGCCTCCGCGCGGTCCTCGAGCGCGACGGCGCCGTTCACGAGGACGTAGCCACGGTCTGAGATCTCCAGCGCTTCGCGGGCGTTCTGTTCCACCATGAGGATCGCGACGCCCGAGTCGCGGATCGACTGGATCTGACGGAACAGGTCCTGTCGCGCGGCGGGGGAGAGGGCCGCGGTCGGCTCGTCCACCAGGAGGAGTGACGGGTCCAGCATCAGCGCGCGGCACATCGCGAGCGTCTGCCGCTGTCCGCCCGAGAGGCGGCCCGCCTGCTCGCCCGGCCGGCTGCCGAGGTCCGGGAATCGCCCGAGGAGCTCCTCGATGCGCTCGGTGGTCCCGCCCTTGCGGCGGAACGCGCCCATCTCCAGGTTCTCGCGGATCGAGAGGCGCGGGAACACGTTGTCGGTCTGCGGGACGAAGGCGGCGCCCATCTCCACCAGCCGGTGGGCAGGCATCCGCGTGACATCCTGCTCCTTGAACCGCACGGTGCCGGATGCGATGTCGATGAGGCCGAACGCGGCCTTGAGCAGCGTGGACTTCCCCGCGCCGTTCGGTCCGATGATCGTCACGATCTCGCCGGGCTCCACGTGGATGGACGCCCCGCGCACGATCAGCACGTCGCCGTAGCCGGCCTCGAGGTCCACGACCTCCAGCAGGCTCATCGGTGCGCGCTCATCGGTGCTGCACTTCTCACCGGTATTGGCTCCCGAGGTACGCCTCTTGGACCTCGGCGTTGTTCAGCACCTCGTCCGGCGTGCCCTCGACCATGACGCGGCCGGAGGTCATCACGACGAGGCGGTCGCAGAGGCGCGCGACCACGTCCATGTCGTGCCCGATCACCAGGAACGTGACACCACGCTCGCGGTTGATCGTGCGGATGTCCTCCACGAGGCGGGACGCGAGGGTGGGGTTGACGCCAGCGCTCGGCTCGTCGAGCAGCACGAGCTCCGGGTCTGCCATCAGCGCGCGGGCGAGCTCCAACAGCTTGCGCTGGCCGCCGGACAGCGTCCCCGCCCGCTCGTGCGCGAGCGGTTCGAGGTTGACCTGTCGCAGCATCGCCATCGCGTGCTCGCGTACCTCGGCTTCGCGGGACGCGACACGCCAGGGGCGGAGGATGGGTTCCCAGAGGTTCTCGCCGGGATGGTCACGGGCCGTCAGCATGACGTTTTCGAGCACCGTCATGCCGCTGAGTTCCTGCGGGATCTGGAACGTGCGCGACAGGCCCTGCGCGTAGACGCGGTGCGGTGGCCAGCCGGTGACGTCCTGCCCGTTCAGGGTGACACGCCCGCCGTCCGGACGGATGGCGCCCGCGATGCAGTTGAAACAGGTGGTCTTGCCGGCGCCGTTGGGGCCGATGAGGCCGGTGATCGAGCCTCGCGCTACCTCGAACGATGCACCGTCCACGGCTCGGTTACCACCGAACCGCTTCTCCAGGCGGTCGACCACGAGGATCGCGTCAGCCACTTACCACCCGTACGCCTCCAACGCTCGGGGCGCATGCATGCCATCGCTCCTTGCTCGCCATGGCGAGCATACCGATGTGTGCGTGAGCGCCCTGCGCGCCGCGCGAGGGCGTCCCGCGCGGCATCGTTGTGTCATCCGAGCCCGCGCGGAGTGTACGGAAGTGTTACGCCTGTCGCGACCCTTCGGCGCCGGCGCTCCCCGGACCGCGGTGTTCGCGGAGCATCGCCTCCACGTCCGCGATGACGAGGTCGGAGTCCGGAAGTGCATGGACCGGCTCGGGCGAGTCTGACAACGTGCTGCTAGTACCCGCCAGCGCGTCCTGCATGTCGTCGTACTGCTGCTCGAGGTCGGCGAGGAAGACGCGGAGGTGCTCCGTGTTCGCGAGCTGCTCGACGGCCTGGAGCTCGACCTCCGCCACGTGCCGTTCCACGTCCTCCAGGTCGAAGTCCACGCCGAACTCGTGCTCCAGCGCCCGGGCCAGCGCCAGCGCGGCGTGCGGGTTCGGCTCCACGCCGAGGTAGAACGGGGCGATCGCGTTCAGGGTGCCGACCTCGAAGCCCGCGTCGCGGAGCACCGTACCCAGCGCCATGCTGAACGTCGCCGGGCCCTCGTACCGCGGCCGTCGAGGGGTCTGGCCGAAGCGCTGCGGGACCTCCGCGGAGACGGCGAGCCACTGCACGGGGATCGGGCGGGTGTGGGGCGTCCCGCCGCCGAACGAGGAGAGCTGGACCACCTCGTGGATGCCGAACGCCTCGGACACCTCGCGCACGGCGTCCGCCATCCTCCGCCACGCGATGTTCGGCTCGATCGCGGAGAGCACGACGATGTCGCGGTCCTCCAGGGCGACGCGGACGAACTGGACGGTCGGCCACTGGAGCGTGCGCTCGCCGTCGACCAGCCGGACGAGGGGCCGCGCAACGGTGAAGTCGTAGAACGGGTCGACATCGACCTCGGCGATCGGTTCGGGCTCGTAGCGGTCGAACAGCGACGCGACGAGGACGGGCGTCAGGCTGCCGCGGCCCTGGAACGCGGTGATCAGGACGGGGTCGCGCAGTGGCTCCGGCGGCACGAGCAGGCGGATGGCGTTGTCCACGGATGGCTCCTATGCCGCCCGGCGGGTGGCGGACTTGAACTGCACCAGCCCGAGGTGCGAGGTCGTCCACGGCGCGAGGCGGGCGAGCCGCGTGAAGTCCTCGAAGTTGAAGCCGTGCAGCATGGCGTTGGCCTCCGCCTCGATGCGGCGGCGGGCCTCGCCTGGCGACAGCGCACCGGCCGCCTGGTCCCACGCGCGCGCGAGGATCCTCGCGTCCTCCGGGTCGAGCTCCACCCATGTGGCGAGACGGGTGCGGACGGCCTCGCGCAGACGGTCGTCGTCCAGCGCCAGCTCGTCGCGGATCGCCTCGGCGGCGCGCACACGGAGGTCGGCGACGGGCAGTGCCAGGAGTTCCTCGTAGCGCTCGCGCTCGATGTCGGCGCCGCGGATGACGTGGATCTGTGGGGTGGTGCGGGCCGGCTTACGGCCGATGAGGTCGGGGCGGCGCTCCAGCATGGTCGTCGTCGGGGCCATGGTGAGAGTCTCCCTTCCTCCTTCACGTCTCGCGAGCCCTCGGGATGGCCGGTGGAGACCCACCCTCTCGTCCGAGGGTGAGCATATCTTAGCAGTCTTCAGGCGAGAGTGCTAACGGAGCGTCGAGCTTCACGGGCGCCGCTAGCGGGCCCGGCGTAGCTCCGCCAGCGCGATGCCGGACTCGCCCGCGACGGCGTAGAGCAGGTACAGGCGGTCACCCTCGCGGTACACGGCGGGGTCGCGGATCTGCCTCGCGCGCTCCGTGATCTCACCACGCTGCGAGACGACCAGTGGGAGGTCGGCGCCCTCGTAGTCGCGCTCCGGTTCGAGGACGGGCGCGACGGGGCCGGTCTGCCACTGCATCCAGTCCGGCCGGAGGTCGACCGTCGTGACGAGGACCTTCTCCGGCGGCTCCTCGCCCACCGCCGTGTAGAACACGGTCAGTGTGTCGCCCTCCACGAGGACGGCGGAGTGACGCATGTTCGAGGCGAACAGCGTGGGGCCTTCCTCGAACGGCCCGAGGGGATCGCGCGCGCGGTAGACGATCCCCGGCATACCGAGGGCGTACGTCCAGTCCCCGTACTGGAACGCGCGGAAATAGGAGCGGCCGAGCACCGGCTCGAACGCCGTGAAGTGCACCCCGTCCTTCGAGGTGGCGACGCGCGTGACCTGCGTCCGGTCGCGGTTGATGCCGTGGTAGTACATCCGCACTTCGCGGCGCTCCTCGTCCACGTGGACATCGGGCGACGCGATGTGCGGCGTCGAGATCACCATCCCCGGACGCACCTTCGCCGGATCCTGCGGGTCGAGTTCGTCCGGGAAGTGCGACTCGGAGTGCTGGAGGGCGCCCGGGGTGTGGATGCGCCAGGGCCCCTCGATCGCGTCGGCGACGGCGAGGCGGATGTACCCGCCGTTGTGGTGCGCGAAGTACAGGTAGTACTCACCCAGGCGGTCCGGTAGCCACTCCGGCGCGCGGATCAGCGACGGCCCCGCGAGGTTCCCGCCCATCCGGTCGTCCATGTGCGGGACGAGGATCGGCGCATCGCCGATGCGTGTGACCTCGTAGCGGGGAGCGTCCTCGTGCGGGTCGACATCGCCTGCCGCGGGCACTACTTCATCACCGCCTCGAGCCACTTGCCGACCTCCGCCGTGTCGCCGGGCGGCATGTACAGCATCTGGATGTCGGCGCCGGCCTCGTCGCGGGCCTTCAGCTGCTCGCGGACTTCCTCCATCGAGCCGATCGCCTGGCATTCCCGCACCATCTCGTCGGAGATCGCGGTGATGGAGCCCTCAGCGTCGCGTTCCGCCCAGGCCGCGCGGGACTTCGCGACCTCGTCGGCGAAGCCGTTGCGCTCCAGCATCTGCCAGTAGAAGACGCCCATGCGGTTGATGTAGTACTGGAGGAGCTGCCGCGCCTCGCGCCAGCGCGCCTCGTCCTCCGCGGACCCGTCCAGCACCGTCGTCTTCGTGTACGGCGCGACGGTGAAGGCGTGCCCCGCGCGGCCCGCGTCCTTCGCGCCCACCTCCAGGTCCTCGCGGAGCTGGCCGAACAGCCGGCGCGGCCAGTGGATCGGGAAGATGCCGTCGGCGACCTCGCCGGTCTGGTGGATCGACTTCGGCGTGATCGCCGCGACATAGACCGGGATCTTGGTCCTCGGGCGGTTGTAGTCCAGCCGGAAGCCGCGCTGGAGGTTGAAGATCTCACCCTCGTAGTTCAGCTTCTCCCCGGCGATGAGGATGTCGAAGATCTCGATGTACTCACGCAGGCGGCGCAGCGGCTTCTTGAACGGCACCCCGTGGAAGTGCTCGATCACGTACTCCCCGGAGGACCCGAGCCCGAGGAGCATGCGCCCCTCCGACATCTCCTCCAGCGTGGCGAAGTCCTGCGCGAGCGCGGCCGGCGTCCGCGAGAAGCTGTTCAGGATCGACGTCCCGATCGTGACCTTGCTCGTGTTCAGCGCGAGGGCGGCGAGCCACGGCATGGAGCCCTTCCCCCACGCCTCCCCGGTGGAGATCAACTCGTACCCGAGGTCCTCCGCGATCCGCACCTTCTCGAGCGATTCGCGCCAGTCATCCCCGGGCCCCGCGAGCAGTCCGAGTCGCATACGTCCCCCTCTTTCGTGGATGCGGCCCGGTGGAGGGCTGCGATCGGCGGCATGGTAGCCCTGTGGGGGAGGCGTGGGGCGTTTGCGGGAGCGAGGTACGAGGCCAGAGACCTACGCCTTCAGCGGCACCGTCACCAGCACCGAAGCCGCCTCCATCGCGTCGAGCTGTGCGTCGGTGTAGCCGGCGGCGGCGAGGATCTCGCGGTTGTGTTCGCCGAAGCAGGGGGCGGGGTGCAGCGGCGGCTGCGGGCGGTCCGCCATGCGCCAGACGGGGTGGGTGGTGGGGTGGCGGCCGGCCTCCGGGTGGTCCACGTGCTGGAAGTAGCCGCGCGCTGCGAGGTGCTCGTCGCGGACGAGCATGAGCGCCGTGAGCACCTCGCAGGCGGAGACGCCCGAGGCCTGCAGCGCCGCGGCGACCTCGGAGGGGTCGCGGTCGCGGAGGAGTTCCGCGAGGACGGCGTCGATCTCGGACTCGTGGGCGAGGCGGCCGGCGGTCGCGGCGTACTCGGGCTTCGCGAGGCGCGCGTCGCCGAGCGTGGCGCAGAGGGCCTGCCACGCCGCGTCGTCCTCGACGGCGATCGCGAGCCAGGTGTCGTGGTACTCCGCGACGGGGTTGCCGAGCACGTCGCCCTGCCAGCGACCGGCGTCATCGCGCGTGCGGTAGATGGCGTGCGGCGCCATCTCCGCGTCGCGGTTGCCGATGCGCGCGGGGTACTCGAGGCCCAGCGACTCGGCGACCATGAACTCGCCGACCATGCCGATGATGTTGTCTCGCTGGTAGACCACGATGTGGGCGCCCTCGCCCGTGCGCTCGCGCTGCAGGAGGGCGAGCGCGGTCGCGCCGGCGGCGACGATGCCCGCGGTGGGGTCGCCGTAGGAGATGCCGCTCTTGTGCGGCCCCTCGCCGTCGTAGCCCTGGAGGGAGACGAGTCCGCCCATCTGCTCGATGGTCGGCCCAAAGCCGACACGCTCTGACTCGGGCGGGTCCTGGGCGAAGCCCGGCATCTGCACGAGGACGATGCGCGGGTTGAGCGCCTTCAGGTCGGCGTACCCGATGCCGAGGCGTTCCGAGACGCCGACGCTCCAGTTCTCGATCACCACGTCCGCGCTCTTAACCAGCTCGCGGAAGGCCTCGATGCCGTCGGGGTGGTGGAGCTCCATCGCCAGGCCGCGCTTGTTGCGATTGTAGTCGTTGAAGTACGGCGCCTTGTTGAACCCTCGCGGGTCAGGGCCGCGGCCGACGCCACGCACTGCGTCCGGGAATGAGGGGCCCTCGACGTGGATCACGTCCGCGCCCATGTCGCCGAGGAACCTCGTGGCGTAGGGGCCGGCCCAGACCTGCGTCAGGTCCAGCACCCGCACCCCGTCGAGGGGATGACGGCGGTCGTGGACGGGCGTCGGCGGAGGCGGCGGGGTGCGCTCGATCTCACCGAGGACCTCCTCCGTGTGTTCGCCGAGTAGCGGCGCGCGCTCGAAGTCGCCGCGCTCGCCGTCGAGGGAGAACGGGAGGTTGGGCACCACGTGCTCGCCGAGCACCGGGTGGCGCACCGTTTTCCAGAACCCGCGGTCGAGGAGGGGCTGCCACTCCAGCAGCTGCCTCGGCGTGGCGATGAGCGAGAACGGGGCGCGGTGGCCGTGCGAGATCTCGAAGATCTCCTGTGCGCTGTGCGCCATGGTCCACTCGTTGATCAGGGCGGAGGCGACCTCGTTGCCCTCCGGGTTCGACGTGAGGTCCATGAAGACCGGGGACTCGAGGAGCTCGGGGTGCTCGATGCAGCGGTAGACGGAGCCGGTCTGCCGGTTCATCGCCGCGACGCCGATGTAGCCATCCGCGCACGGGTAGATCCCCCACACCGCGCGCGCCTGGTTGCCCGCGCGCTCGCTGTCCAGGCCTCGCACCATCGCGTTCGGGCCGGCGGCCTCCAGGCTCGCGGCCTGCGCCTCCTGCATCGAGATGTCGAGGTGGTCCCCGGCGCCGTCGCGCTGTGCAGCGAACAGGGCCGTGACGATCGAGGAGAAGGCGTGGAGGCCGGCCTGTGCGTACGCCTGGTACCCGGCGGTCTTCAGCGGCTCGCGCTCCGGATCGCCGCAGAGCGAGAGCTGCCCACCTGCCGCCGCGGCGGTGAGCGCGGTCAAGCGCCATCCGGACCGTGGCCCGCTCTGCCCGAACGGTGTGATCGAGCAGACGACCTGCGCTGGATGCCCCTCGCGGATGCCGTCGAAGTCGATGCCTCGCCCGGCCCATGCGCCCGGCGCGCCGGTCTCCACCACCACG
>JALOAM010000189.1 GCA_023228765.1 Dehalococcoidia bacterium | reverse complement strand
CATCTCGCGTGTCTCGGTGCTCATCGCCTCGACATCGGCGCGGCACGCCTCCACGAGCCGGAGGCGACGGAACATGCGATCCGCCGGGAGGCCCGAGGGCCCCACGACCTCCGCCCAGCGGCCGCGCCCGCGGCGCCGGTACCACTCGAGCTGCCAGAGGCGGTCCTGGGCACAGGCGTAGCCCATGCCAGACCACGCGGCGAGTTCCTCGGACGCTTCGACGTGGGGGATCCCGTGCGCGTCGCGATAGATGCGCACCGGGCCGGTCAAGCCGGGGGCGGCGAGGTCGCCGTCGTACTGCGGCAGGTGGTCCTCGGTGGTGAACGTGGTGGCGAGGGGTTCCGGCATCTCTGTCCTCCGGCTTCCGGCGTGTCCGACCGGCACCGTGGCCGATCCTGCTGCGAGCGTGAACGAACGCTGGCGTGGCGTGAGTATCATGCGCGCGGATAACACCCGTACTGGACCGACCCGTATGGGGGTTCTCACCGCGGAGACTAGCGGGGTCAGAGCGAGGGGGTACTCATGGGAGCGTTGGACGGCAACGTCGTCGTCGTGACCGGCGGAGGACGGGGTATTGGACGCGAGGTCGCACTCCTCGCAGCGGCGGAGGGCGCGTCCGTCGTCGTCGCTGACAACGGGTGCGAGGTCGATGGCACCGGCTCGAACCCGGCGATCGCCCAGGCCGTGGTCGACGAGATCACCGCGAAGGGCGGGAAGGCGACCGCAGTCACCGAGGACGTCTCCACGATGGCCGGTGGTGAAGCCGCCATCCGGGCCGCCCTCGATGGGTACGGTCGCGTCGATGGCCTCGTGTGCGCGGCCGGGATGCGGCGGGACACGCCGATCTGGGCGATGACCGAAGAGGACTTCGAGAGCGTGGTCAACGGGAACACGAAGGCCGTGTTCACCGTGACCAAGCCGGCCTCGATCGCGATGCGGCAGCAGCGGCACGGCCGCATGGTCTTCCTGACCTCGGACTTTGGCCTCGGCTCCGTGGGGGCATCGAACTACGCCGCCGCGACGGAGGGCATCATCGGCCTTTCGCGCACGGTCGCGCGCGACCTCGGGCGGTACGGGGTGACCTGCAACGCGATCTCGCCGCTCGCGCGCACGCGTTCGTTCAGCGGGTACTCCGAGGAGCTCCGGCCGCCGGCCGGCGTGACCTCCGCGGAGACCATGGCGGGCATCGCGACGCCGTTCCCCACGATGAACTGGGAGGCCCCTGGCCACGCAGATGACCCGGCCGGCGTCGCGTCGCTGGTGGTCTACCTGCTCTCCGAGGGTGCGGGCGACGTGAACGGCCAGCTCTTCGGCGCCCGTGGCGGCGAGGTCTACCTGTACACGTACCCGGAGATCGAGCGCCAGATCCTGACGTTCGAGCGCCGCTTCACCATGGACGAACTCGACGAGCAGATGCCGCGCACGCTGGCGAACGGCGTGTCGAACCCACTGGGCGTCTAACGCCGCGGGTCTAGTCGAGGACGAGGAGACAACGATGGGTAACCGACTTGACGGGCGCGTGGCCGTGGTCACTGGCGCCGCGCGTGGCATCGGCAGGGGCGTCGCGCTCCAACTCGCCGAGGAGGGCGCGACGGTGGTCGTCGCGGACTTCGGCGGCAACCTGGACGGCACCGGTGGGGACGTAGGCCCCGCGCAGGAGGTCGTCCGCGAGATCGAGGCGATGGGCGGCCGCGCGATGGCGCACGGCTGTGACGTCTCGAAGTACGACCAGGTCGCCGACCTGGTGGACAAGACCGTGTCTGAGTATGGCCGGCTGGATGCCATGCTGCACGTGGCGGGCATCCTCCGCGACCGCATGGTCTTCAACATGACGGAGGAGGAGTGGGACGCCGTGCTGGCGGTCCACCTGAAGGGCGCGTTCAACACGACGCGCCTGGCGCTCCCCCAGATGCTGAAGCAGGGCTACGGCCGCGTGCTGCTGTTCTCCTCCGGGTCGGGCCTCGGCTCCACCGGGCAGGCGAACTACTCCGCGGCGAAGGAGGGCATGGTCGGCTTCGCGCGCGCCCTCGCGCGGGAGGTGGGGCCGTACGGCGTCACCGTGAACGCCATCTACCCCGGTGGCAACACCCGCATGACGCAGTCCGTGCCGGACGCGGCGCGCACGATCCGTGCCGCCGCGGGGATCTCGAGGGCCGGACGCGCCGCCGAGGTGCAGGCGGTCTCCGATGACGGCCCGACCCCTCGGGACCCGGAGAACAACGCGCCCACGGTGGCGTGGCTCTGCACGGAGGCCGGTGGGGCGATTAACGGACAGGTGATCGGCACCAGCGGCTGGCAGGCCTCGCGCTACAGCCAGCGGCACGTGGCCCGCAGCATCCACCGCGCCCGCCCGTGGACCGTGGAGGAGCTGGCCCGCGCGATCCCGAACCAGCTGGTGAACGGGATCACGAACCCGGCGCCGAACCAGCAACCGAAGTCCGAGGAGTAACGGCTCCTCGGCGCGCAGAGGAATACCGCTGCTCGCGGTAACCATCGGCGCATCGTTCACCCGTAGGGCGTCCGACGGAGTACTCTCCGCCGGATGCCGCGGGGGTGCGGTACGCCTCGAACGTCTCGTCAACCAGCGAAGAACGTCCGCAGGACGTGCAGGAAGAGGAACGATGGCCGACTACAACAAGCCCATCCCGGTTCCCGACCCCTTCGTCAACGGCCCGTACTGGGCCGGTGCGAAGGAAGGGAAGCTGATGCTGCCGCGGTGCACCACGTGTAATCACACGCACTTCTACCCGCGGCTCCTGTGCCCGATCTGCGGCAGCCGCACCATCGTGTGGGAGCAGGCCAGCGGCGAGGGCTACCTGCACACCTTCGCCGTGCAGCACCGCGCCTTCGGCGCCTGGGGCGAAGAGACCCCGTTCGTGACCGCGTACATCGACCTCAAGGAGGGCGACCGCGTGTTCACGGTGCTGCGTGGCGTGGACCCCAACCAGCCGGAGGAGATCTTCAAGAAGATCGGCTCCCTCTGCCGGGTGGAGTTCGAGGAAGCCAACGACGAGGTCAGCATCCCTTACTGGCGCGTGGTCGAGTAGCGGACGGAGAGCGAACGAATGTCGAACCCTTCGAGGCGCGCAGCCATCGTCGCCGCCGCCGAGGCCGACCAGATCGGCTATCTCGAGAACCCCAAGACGGACTTCATGCTGGGCGTGGAGGCCATCTCCAACGTCTGCAAGATGGCCGGCATTAGCCCCAAGGACATCGAGGGCATCGCCAACCCCGGCAATGCCAACGCCTACGCGGAGTACCTGGGCATCGTCCCGAAGTGGGTGGACACCACCGCCGTGGGCGGGTGCTCCTACCAGATCCACACCGCGCACATGCTCGCGGCGATCAACGCCGGCATGTTCGACATCGGTGTCGTGGTGCACGGCGAAGCCGGGTACTCGCGCCGCAACTACCCGCGCGGGGGTGGCCCTCAGCGTGGCGGGGACCCGTTGGGCCCCGACGCGCAGTTCATGACCCCGTACGGTGTGGCTGGAGCGCCCTCCAACTACTCGCACGCCATGACGCGCCACATGTACCAGTACGGGACCACCAAGGAGGACTACGCGCAGATCGCGGTCAGCACGCGCCAGTGGGCCGGCCTGAACCCGCGCGCGGTCATGCACTCCAAGGAGACGCACCCGGCCGGTGGCCCGATCACCGTGGACGACGTGCTGAACTCCCGGCTGATCTCCTGGCCGCTGAACCTGCTGGACGTCTGCCTGGTCACGGACCACGGCGGCGCGGTGATCATCGCCTCGGAGCGGGTGGCGAAGTCCTTCCCCACCCCGCCGGTGTGGATCGCCGGCGCCGGCGAGGCCATTGGCCACGCCACCATGCTGGAGATGAAGGACTTCACCAAGACCTCTGCCGCCCAGTCCTCGAAGCGGGCCTACGCCATGGCGAACATGGGTCCCGAGGACATGGAGATGGCGATGATCTACGACTCGTTCACGATCACCGTCGCCCTCACGGCTGAGGTCCTTGGCCTTGCGAAGCCCGGCGAGGGCCACACGCTGTTCGAGAACGGGAAGGCGGCCCCCGGCGGCCAGTTCCCGATCAACACGAACGGCGGCGGTCTCTCGTTCAACCACTCCGGCATGTACGGCATGCAGCTGCTCGTCGAGTCCTACCGCCAGCTCTCCGGCACCGCCGAGGATGGCGTGAACGGCTTGCCCGGCAAGCAGACTGACGCCAAGAGCCTGGTCGTGAACGGGACCGGCGGTTCGCTGTCGGCCACCGGCACCCTGGTCCTGGTGGCGGACAGCTAGCGACCGCTCGTCCCGCACGAGTGACGAGGAGCGTCCGCTTCGATCCCCGCAAGGGGACGAGGCGGGCGCTTCGCTTTCGTCGGACTCTGCGAGGGACGGGGGTCCGCGAGGCGACGCCCGCGCTAGCGGACGATCGTGATCAGGACGGTAGCCGTGACCATGCTGAGGAGCGTGGACAGCACGACCGAGCGCGTCACGAAGTCCGGGCGCGCGTTGAACTCGATCGCGACGACGGTCGCGATCACCGCCGTGGGCATCCCGGCGAGCACGACGAGGGTGTCGCGAGTGACCCCGTCCAGCCCGAGGGCGGTCGCGACCGGCCACGCGAGCACCGGCGCGAGGACGAGCCGGGCCGCGTTCGCGGCAGTGGTGTCGCGGACCTCGGCGAGGCTGGCCGCGCCATGCAGCTGCAGGCCGAGGACGACGAGCATGACGGGGACGGCGGCCCCGGCCAGCGTCTCCACGGGAGCCTCGATCGTCACGGGCAGGTCCACGTTGAGCACGTTGACGATGACGCCGGCCACGGCGGCGTACACGACGGGGTAGCGGAACGGCGCACCGAGGGCCTTCGACGCGCCGCCGTCCGCCATCGAGGCGATGACGATCCCCGCGGAGTACGCGAGCACGGCGCCGACGACGAAGTTCACGACCGCGACGTCGAACCCGGCCTGCCCGAACGCGAGGAGCGCCACCGGCAGCCCCATGTTGCCCGTGTTTGGCGTCACCGCGGAGAGGGCGAAGGCGGAACGCAGTCCTCGGTCATGGCGGAATGCCAGCGACCACGCGGTTGCCACGGCGTACATCACGAGGAACATCGACACGCCCACGGCGACGATCCGAAGCGCCGCGTCGCCGGGGACCTCGGTGGTCGCGAGCGAGTGAAAGACGAGCGCCGGGCTGAAGAGGAAGAACACGAGCGTGGAGACGGGCCGGACGGGGACGCCCTGCCACCGGCCCACCACGGCACCCACGATGGCGATGAGGGCGACCGGCAGGACGACCTCGAAGAAGACGCTGAGCAACTACGGACCGATCCAGTGTGACGCGGGGAGTGGAGCAGCGTACGGGGATCGCGCGCTGTGCTCGAACAACGGACGTGAGGGCTTCGCGGTGAGCCTATGATGGGGCGCTTCGTCCTGGT
>JALOAM010000188.1 GCA_023228765.1 Dehalococcoidia bacterium | reverse complement strand
GAAGCCCGCCACAGTCTGAGGTCGGCGGTCGCCACTCACACCATCAACGGATGTAGCGGAAGCCGCCGTCCGAGTTGATCACCTGTCCAACGACCCATCGGCCGTCATCGGACACCAGCCAGCCAATGAGCCGTGCGGGATCGTCGGGTTCGCCGAACCTGCCCTGCGGGAAGGCCCTCCGCACGTCCTCAAGGTTCGGCGGGTCGTGGCTAGTCCCGGGGTCCAGGTACCCAGTGTTCACCGGCCCGGGATTGACGGCGTTCAGAAGGATGCCGGTCCCCACGAGCTCGTCAGCAACGGTCGCGACCACCCCTGCGAGCGTCGCCTTGGACGCGGCATAGGCGACTTCTCCGGGCATCGGCCCGATCTGCTGGCCAGACGTCATCCAGATGACCCTGCCACCCGGGCGCCCATCGTGCTGGCGCGCGAACGCCTGCGTGAGCAGCAGCGAGGATCGAGCGTTCACCCGCCAGTGCCCATCCAGTGCGTCAGCGTCCACCTCCATCAGCGGTCCGTCGCCACCGCTACGCGCGTGGTTGCAGATCAGGATGTCCACGTGCCCGAACCGCTCGACCGCCGCGTCGACAACCACCCGGCACGCCTCCGCCTCTCCGAGATCAGCGTGCATGTGGGCGATGGATCGTTCAGGCGCCCCGTTTCGAAGCTCCGCGAGAAGTTCAGGGATCTCGTCAGGCCCCCAGGGCTGGACGACATCATGCGGTCGGAAGTGGGTGAGGAAGATGTCCGCGCCCATCGCGGCGCATCGGCGCGCGATCGCGAATCCGATGCCCTGCCGTCGGCTCACTCCGGTGATGAGTGCAACCCTGCCGGACAGACTCGCTTCCATGGCGCGCCTAGGCGGAGGCTTCGGCCTCTTCCGGGACCACCTCGGCGGGCTCGTCCGGAGCGGCGGCGACGGGCTCCTCGCGGATGGCCCGAGGCGCCGGCGGGGCAACCGAGGCGAGCGCGCGGTCGGAGACCTCGGCCTGCTCGAGGAGGCCGCGGACGTAGTCCGAGCGCGAGGCGAGGTCACGGAGTCCCTCGCGGAGCTTCTGGGCCGCGCGGGAGATCTCGTGCGGGTCGGTGGAGCCCTCGGCGGCGAGGGCCGCGAGCGCGGCCTGGCGGCCCTCCAGGAAGTCCTTCACGGCGGCGAACGTGTCCGAGCGCATGGTGTCCAGCATGCGGACCATGACGCGACGCTGCTCGGCGAGATTCTCCTCCAGCGCCTCCAGGTCGCCATCGAACCGCGCGAGGGCGGTCTCGACGGTCTCGCGCTGCGCATCGCCGTACTCGATGAACGGCATGCGCTGCTCGTCGATCTGGGAGCGGGTCTCGCTGATGCGCTTGCGCTGCTCCTCCATGTAAGTGGAGAAGGAACGGGCGACGTGGTCCTGGCCGCCGGCGCGGATGCGCTCCTCGAGGGCGGTGAGGTTCGCCTCCTCGCCGTCCGCGTACTCGTTCAGCGGGCGGAGGCGATCCTCCAGGTTCTGCATGACGGCGTGCATGGTCTGCGCCTGCTTCACGATCAACTCGTGCAGCGGCTCCATCTCGTCCTCGAACTGGTCGCGCATCGTGGCGAGCAGGTCGCCCTGCGAGCGGAAGTGCTCCGCGAGGCGCTGGAGGCGCTTGGAGGGCAGCACGGGCTGCTCTGCGACCTCGGCCACTGAACGCGAAGCGGGGGAGGACATCGAAGTGGGGGCGGCGTCGTCCCGGCGGCTGCCAAAGCGCATGACCAAACCTCTTTCGCTGCGGTCGGCTCGCAAGCGAGCGCCCTCTGGGGAAAGGGCGTTGTCACCATAATGTAATGTCGCCGACCTGGCATCACCAGTCTCGACTGATCCACCTGGCCGCGATTCGTCTCCCCCGCCCCGCGGCGAGCTCGGCAACGGCGAGCCCGGTAGGGGCGCACTCGGCAGAGGCGAAGGGGGCCGGCGGCGCCACAGCGCGACGGGCGCCATGACCACCGCGGCGATCAGCGCGAGGACGCCAGCGAGCACGACCGGCTGCCGCAGGCGATCAGCCAGCGCCTCGCTCCCGCCCGTGTCGAGGAACACCGTCGTCGGCGTCGAGGTCGCGACCGCGATCGCCGGCGCCTGTGTCGCGACCGGGGTTACCGCCGAGGCGACCGGCACCGTGGGCGTCGCCGTCGCAACGGGAGCAGGCGGGTCCGCGTACGCCTCGTACGCGACGCCGCTCACGGAGCGGATGGTAGCGAGGGCGGCATCGAACGAGCTGTTCTCGGTCATCACGACCAGGACGAAGTCCCCGCCGGGCGCGTACACAATGCCGGCGTCGTGCAGGAACGTGTCCAGCGTGCCCGTCTTGTGGGCGATGCGGACGTCGGCATCCTCCGGGAGGCCCGCGGGCATCATGTCCACGATCTCCTGCTGGAGCAGCAGGTCGATGATCGCCTGGCTCGACTCCTCGTCCACGACCTCGCCGCGGTACAGCTCGGTGTAGAGCGTCGCCTGATCGTTTGGCGACGTGACGAACGTCCCCGCGAGCGATGTGGCCGGCATGTTCAGCCACTCGGTCGCGTCGTCCACCGTCGCGGTGCCGAGCAGCTCACGGAGGGCGAACGCGGTGCCGTTGTCCGAGAAGGTGATCATGCGTTCGGCGGCGTCGAATACGGAAAGCGTATAGGGGTTCGCCGGGCGGAATGCCGGCGCATCGTCGATGTGGTGGCGCGGCTCAACCGTCAGCGAGTCGTCAAGGTCGACGTCGCCTTCGGCGACCTGTCGCCACAGTTCAGCGGCCACCACGGTCTTGTAGAGCGAGGCGGTGCGGTACTGTCGGTCGCCGTTGATCGAGCACTGGTCGCCGGTCTCGAGGTCTACGACGACGACGCCGGTGGTCACGTTCGGCTCCGCGCCAGCGACCGCCGCCACATCCCGGCACATCGCGTCGAACGCCTCGGAGGAAGGGGCTGCCTCCGCCCGGGACGGCAGCAGGAGCGCACACCCGAGGGCTACAAGGCCCAACCACGCCGCGACGTCCCACCCGCGCGAGGACGCGCGCGAGGCACGCGCAGATCCCACCGACCCCGATCGCGTCACGCACCGCTCCGGCTGCCGCGAAGCGGCAGCTGCTGCGTCGTCCGCACCTCCGCCATGAGAGCTACAAGAAGAGCGGTCACCAGTTCCACCCGCCCGAACGACCGCTAGAGCATCGAGTCCTTCCGCTCGCGGGTCAACCGCCGTCCGCTCCGCGGCGCCTCCCACCTCCCTGGCATCCGAGGCCTCCGGATGCGCGATCCTCAATGCCCTCGTGCGATTCCCGTCACCTCTGAGGCTCCGTCTCGCTACAATTCAGTCTCACACCCACCGCGCACTCCATCGCTGCACATGGCCGTCGCGCGGTTCGCTGGAGGACTCCCCATGCCTGCCTCGCTTGGCCGCCTGATGACCGCCATGGTCACGCCGTTCACTGCTGACGGAGAGGTCGACCTGGAGCAGGCGAAGGTGCTGGCCCGCGCGCTGGTCGCGTCCGGCACGGAGGGCATCGTGGCCACCGGCTCCACCGGCGAGGCGCCCACCCTCGACGAGGACGAGACGGTCGCGGTGTGGCGCGCGGTGAAGGAAGCCGTGGGGCCGGACGTCGCCGTGGTCGCCGGAGCGACGAACAACGACACCCGCCGTTCGATCCGCCTCACCGAGGCGGCGGAGCGCGAGGGCCTCGACGGCGTGTTGCTGACCGTCCCCGCATACAACCGGCCGCCGCAGGAGGGCCTCGTCCAGCACTTCACCGCGATCGCGCGGAGCACGGGGCTGCCGTGCGTGCTCTACAACGTGCCCAGCCGCGCCGCCCTGAACATGAGCGTCAGCACCGTCCTCCGCCTGGCGGAGGAGCCGAACATCGTCGGCATCAAGGAAGCCAGCGGGGAGCTCAACCAGATCGGCGCGATCATCGACGTCGCGCCGGAGGACTTCCGGGTCTGGTCCGGCAACGACTCCGACACGCTCGCCGTCATGGCCCTCGGCGGGTACGGGATCATCTCGGTCGCCTCGCACCTCATCGGCTTCCAGATCCGCGCGATGATCGACGCCATCCTCGACGGACGCCTGCCCGAGGCGGCGCGTATGCACCACCGGATGCAGACGCTGGTGGACGTCCTGTTCATCGAGAGCAACCCGATCCCCGTGAAGCACGCCCTCAACGCGGTCGGCCTGCAGGTCGGCCCGACGCGGCTCCCACTCGTGCCGCCCTCGGAAAGCGCGGCCGCGCTCATCGAGGCTGAACTCCAGCGCCACTCCATCGACGTGCGCGGCGCGATCGCGGAGGCCGCGACGGCGTAACCGGCGTCCCGTCAGCCCTCGGACGTCCCGCCCGTCGAGGGCTCACGCATCGAGGCGAGCCGGCCCGGGTGGTGGCGCAGCCATACGATGCGGCGCCAGCCCCACGCGTAGTGCAGCACCACCAGCCCGCCGAGGACCGCCGCAGGCACAAGGGCGCCCACCGCTCCAAGCAGCAGGACCGCCGCGGCGAAGAAGTCGAACTCCAGGCAGAGCCGGACGACGCCCGGCACCGGGACCGGCGCCACCTTCGGATCGCCGTCGACGCGGAACACGCCCCACAGCACCGCACCGGTGAGCGGCAACGCGACGCCGAGGACCGCGCCGACCAGGGCATCGTCGACGAGGTTGAGCCCGGCGTAGCCCAACGCGACCAGCGCGGCGATCTCCAGTGCGAAGCGCAGGACCTCGTTCGGGCCGACGTGGACCGGGGACGGGGATGCGCTCACCTCAGCACCTCGACGGACTCATCGTCCGCATGACTGACACCATCCCGCTTGCTATGAAATCGGTCCGTCGTAGAGGATTCGGCTTCGCGTTCATCCTCACCCAGGTGCCTTATTTCCGGAACCGGACGGCGTGACACATGGGCGGTCGGCATCGTACGCGCGCCGTCATCGTCGAGTGACCCGACCTGTCGAGCGCCGACCCCGGTCGTCGGTAGTCTGATGGGGCGGGGTCCTCGCGGCCTCCATCCCACGAAGCCGACGAAGGAGCGCCCGATGAAGCCCGTCCACATCAACCCCGACACGATGTACCAGAGTCCTGTCTTCTCGCAGGCAGTCGTCGTCGAACAGCCGAGCAAGCTCGTCTTCGTCGGCGGCCAGAACGGCATCCTCCCGGATGGCTCGATGGCCGGCGAGGACATCGCCTCCCAGACCAGGCAGGCGCTCCAGAACGTCCTGACCGTCCTCGAAGCCGCCGGCGCCACGCCGGAGGATGTCGTGAAGCTCACGATCCTCGTCGTGCAGGGCCAATCGATCGAGGAGGGCTTCGCCGCGTCCCGCGAGATCTGGACGCAGCGGACCACCGTCACCGCCGCCTTCGTCGCCGCCCTCGGCCACCCTCAGGCCCTCGTCGAGATCGAGGCAGTCGCGGCGCTCTAGGGGCCTCCTCCCCCCCCCCCCGCTTCC
>JALOAM010000016.1 GCA_023228765.1 Dehalococcoidia bacterium | reverse complement strand
CGTCTCCGCCGTGGACGGCCTCACGTTCTCGGTGAAGCGCGGCACCACCGTCGGCATCGTCGGCGAGTCGGGCTGTGGCAAGTCGACGGCGGCGCGGCTCATCCTCGGGCTACTCGACCTCGACGAGGGGAGCGTGGTCTTCGAGGGCTCCCGGGTCGGCGGCATGGGCAACGAGGCGCAGACGCGTCGAGACCCGCGGCGCATCCGCCGCAACATGCAGATGGTGTTCCAGGACCCGCACTCCGCGCTGAACCCTCGGGCCTCGATCGGGGAGATCATCGCGTTCCCGATGAAGGTGCATCGCTTCCCGAAGCAGGAACGGGAGGAGCGCACGCGCTGGCTGCTGGAGCAGGTGGGCCTGCACAGCAACCACGCCTCCTACTACCCCCACCAGATGTCCGGCGGCCAGCGGCAGCGCGTCAACATCGCCCGCGCGCTCGCCCTCTCGCCGAAGCTCGTGGTCTGCGACGAGGCCGTCTCAGCCCTCGACAAGTCCGTGCAGGCGCAGGTGCTCAACCTGCTGAAGGACCTGCAGCAGGAGCTCTCGCTCACCTACGTCTTCATCAGCCATGACCTGAACGTCGTGCAGTACATGAGCGACGAGGTGCTGGTCATGTACCTCGGCCAGGCGGCCGAGATGACCTCCTCCGAGAACCTCTACGCCAACCCGCTGCACCCCTACACCCGCGCCCTGCTCGCCTCGATCCCGCGTCTCGAGGAGGACGGCGCCGCGCCCCCGGCCACCCCGCCGCTCGAGGGCGAACTACCGAGCCCCCTCGATCCGCCCTCGGGCTGCCGCTTCCGCACACGCTGCCCGATGGCGATGGAGGTCTGTTCGCAGGTACGCCCGGAGATGGTGGAGGCCGCCCCCGGCCACCGCGTGGCGTGCCACCTCTACAGCACCGGCTCCGAGCAATCGCCGACCTCCGAGCTGCCGGTCATCAGCACGCAGCCAGCCCTCGCACCTTCCGAGGGTGGAAGCTAGCCCCGTAGCTTCTCCAACAGCCGGTGGAGACGGGCGCGCTCGGCGGGCGAGAGCGCGTGGAGGAGCGGCGAGGTCTCGATGATGCGGCGGCCGATCCGCTCGGCGGCCTGGCGGCCCTCGTCGGTGGCGGCGATGACGCGGACGCGGCGGTCAGAGCGGTCCACCTCGCGCGTGACGAAGCCGAGGGCGCGGAGGCGGCGGACGAGGTAGGTCACCCGAGGAGGATCGACGGCCAGCCGTCGGGCCAGCTCGTACTGCGGCAGCGCCTCGATCACGTACTGCAGGGTGCGCGCCTCGAGGGCGGTGAGGCCCTCGTCACGCGCGGCCGCCGCGACCATGCCTTCAAGGTGCTCGGCCACCTCCAGGAAGAACTCGCCGGTCACGCGCGCTTCATGCAGCGACTCGACGGTCTCCCCGGGTGGGGGCGGGACGGGGACGGGTTGAACCATGCGCGCCATGCTACCCGGCGTCGCGACAGCGGCCTCGGATCCGACCCCGCCGGCGTCCCCGCTCAGTGACCGTGGCCGAGGTCGTCCTGGCCGTAGTCGCCGTCCGGGTGGTCCGCGGCGCCGAGTTTCCAGTAACCGCGGGTCACGACGTGGTCGCTCGCCATCTCGCGGTCGTGGAGGAGGTGCGCGCGGATGCGTCGCATCGCGCCGGCCTCACACGCCACCCACGCGTACCCGGGTGCCCCGGGCAGGTCGAGGTCACGGAGGGCGGTCTCGAGGGGAACGCCGGGGGTGGCGTTGCCGCGGTGGAGCCACCGCACGTCATGCCCCTCCGTGCCGGGGATGGAGCGTTCCTCGGCGGCATCGGCGACCTCGAAGAGCACGGTGACGGAGGCGTCCGGCAACGCCGCGAGCACCTGCTCGGCGGCAGGGATCGCCGTTTCGTCAGCGGCGACCACGTACCACGCGCCGTCCTGCGGCGCGGCCCATCCGCCACGCGGCCCCGCGACGAGGACCTCGTCGCCGACCTGGGCGCGCTGCACCCAGCCGGACGCCATGCCCTCCCCGTGGACGAGGAGGTCCACCTCGAGTTCGAGGCGATCGGGGTCGAAGTGGAGTGGCGTGTAGGTGCGCAGGAAGGGCTGTTGGGCGTCCTCGGCCCAGATCGCGGTGCGGCCCTCGTACCGCAGGGGGACAGCAGGGCGGCTCTCACCCGCAGCCGGAAGGATGAGCTTGACGTGCCCGCCCGGGTTCGGCAGCTCGAACCCGGCGAGGTCCTCGCCCTGCAGGCGCAGCCGGCGGACGCGCGGGGTGATGGTCTCGATCGCAGCGACGCGAGCCCATCGGCGCGGTGGCCAGCCCGAGGGCGCACCTTCGATCTCAAGCGGCATGGGGGCCTCCGACCCAGAGACGAAGGTTATGGAGCCTTCGCCAGAAGATTCGTTGTTACAAACAAGTAATTTTAGTCTTGCCTGTGACTCCGACTACGGTAACACTACGCGACGAAGCGACGCGAGCGGGCCTGCGTCTCGCGTCCGGAACACCCCATCACGGAGGAACCTGTGTTGACCCTGCGCTCCCACCTGACTCGGTGGGCCCTGCTCGCCAGCGCGCTGGCCATGGTTGCAGTACTGCTGGTCGCGTGCGGCGACGACGCCGACGAACCCGAAGCAACTGCGACATCGACGGCGACCGAGGCAGCAGCCTCGGCGACGACGGACGCCACGGCCACCGAAACACCCACCGAGGCGGCCCCGACCGAGGTCACCATCGAGCACTACTCCGGCACCGACACGGTCCCGGTGAACCCCGAGACCGTGGTCGTCATGGACCTCGGCATCTTGCTCACCCTCGACGCGCTCGGCGTGGAGGTGGACGCGGTCGGCGGCGTGGGTACACCGATACCGGCCGAGTACGAAGCGCTGGTGAACAACCCGGCGTACACCACCGTCGGCACGGCCTTCGAGCCGGACTACGAGGCGATCAACGCGATGGAGCCGGACCTCATCATCGTGGCCACGCGCTCGTCCGCGACCTACCCGGAGATGTCGAAGATCGCGCCGACGATCGACCTGACCGGTGCGGAGGGCGCGGGCGCTCTCGAGGCGCTGACCAAGCAGGTCAACGACCTCGCCGCGATCTTCGGGGCCGAGGAACGCGCCACGGAGCTGCTCGCCGACCTCGACGAGGAGATCGCCGCGATCCAGGCCGAGACGGCCGACGCCGGCACGGCGCTCGTCGTCATGACGAACGGCGCCGAGGTCTCAGCGTATGGCCCGGGCTCGTTCCGCTTTGGCATGGTGCACGACCTCTTCGGCTACGCCGCCGCGGACGACAGCCTGGAGCGCGACGCCACGCACGGCGACGTGATCTCGTTCGAGTTCATCCTGGAGGCAAACCCGGACGTCCTCTTCGTGGTCGACCGCGCGGCGGCAATCGGCGACGGATCGGAGAACGCAGAGGCGGTCCTGGATAACGAGCTGGTCCGCCAGACCACGGCCTGGCAGGACGAGCGCGTCGTCTACGTCGACAACTTCTCCTGGTACATCGCCTTCAACTCGCTGCCGGCGATGTTCGACATCATCGAGGACATCCGGACGAGCATCAGCTAGGCATGACGAGCGGCGCGACCACGCCCCGCACGACGAGCGGATCCGGCCTCCCCGCGGAGGCCGGGTTCGTGGTCGCCGCGCTCGCGGTCCTCGTCGTGGCCGCGGCGGCGTCCTTGTTCGTCGGCGTCAGCGCCGTGAGCCCCCGCGGACTGATCGAGGGCGACGACCACCAGTGGCGCGTCTTCTGGGAGAGCCGGATCCCCCGGCTGGCGGCGATCCTGCTCGCCGGTTCCGCCATGAGCGTCGCCGGGCTGATCATGCAGAGCCTCGTGCGCAACCGCTTCGTCGCGCCCTCCACGGCGGGGACAGTCGAGGCCGCGTCGCTCGGTCTCCTCATCGCGACGGTCTGGTTCGGATCGACCTCGGTGATAGGAAAGATGGTGATCGCGGTCGCCTTTGCCCTGCTGGGGACGGCCTTCTTCCTCTCCCTCGTGCAGCGGCTGCGTTTCGCCGACATCGTCCTCGTACCCCTCGCGGGGATCGTCTTCGGCGGCGTGATCCAGGCCGCGACGACGTTCTTCGCGTTCCAGTGGGACCTGCTGCAGTCCCTGAACGCGTGGACGCAGGGTGACTTCTCGGGCACCCTCCGAGGCCGCTACGAGCTGCTGTACGTCGTCGGCGCCCTCATGCTCGTCGGCTACCTGTACGCGGACCGCTTCACACTCGTCGGGATGGGCCGCGAGTTCGCGATGAACCTCGGCGTCAGGTACGAGCGCGTCCTGTACGGCGGGCTCGCGCTCGCCGCGACGATCACCGCCGTGGTCGTGGTCGTGGTCGGCGCCATCCCGTTCATCGGCCTCATCGTGCCCAACCTCGTGACGATGGCGCTGGGCGACCACCTCCGTCGAGTGCTCCCGGCGACGGCGATTGGTGGGGCGCTGTTCGTGCTGCTCTGCGACATCCTGAGCCGCACCATCCGGTACCCCTACGAGGTCCCCGTCGGCACCGTGGTGAGCGTCCTAGGGGGCGTGATCTTCGTCGTGCTCATCCTGCGGAGTCGCGTCGGTGCTCGCTGAAGCCGCGGCCGTCCGAGGGATCGCACAACGCGACGGCTTCGACGCCCGACGCCCGCGGTTCGCGCTGCTCGCGCTCACCGGGGTGTTCGTCGCACTCGCGGTGCTCTTCATGACGTACGACCTGAAGGGATCGCTCTCGTACGCCCTCGAGTTCCGCGCGCGGAAACTGGGAGGGCTGGCGCTGGTCGGGTTCGCGGTCGCGTACTCCTCGGTACTGTTCCACACCGTGACCCACAACCGGATCCTGACACCCAGCCTGATGGGGTTCGACGCGCTCTACCAGCTCATCCAGACGAGCGCGGCATTCTTCTTCGGGACTTTTGCGGTGCTCCAGCTGGACGAGCGCATCCGCTTCGGCATCGAGATCGCGATCATGCTCGCGTTCGCAACCGTGCTCTACCGCACCCTGTTCGGACGCGACGACCGCGACCTGTACGTGCTTGTCCTCGTCGGCATCGTGATGGGCCTGATGTTCTCCAGCCTGACCTCGCTGGTGTCGAGGCTCATCGACCCGAACGAGTTCATCGCCCTGCAGGACCGCCTCTTCGCTGACTTCTCGCGCATCAACCAGGACCTCCTCGTCGTCTCGTCCGCGATCATCCTGGCCGTGGTTGCCGTCTCGTGGCGGCTCCTGCCACGCCTCGATGTCGTCGCCCTCGGGCGCGAGCATTCGACGAACCTCGGCGTCGACCACCAGCGGATCGTGAACGAGGTGCTGGTCGTGATCGCGCTCCTCGTCTCGGTGTCCACGGCGCTCGTCGGGCCGGTGACGTTCCTCGGACTGCTCGTTGCGAACCTCTCGTACCAGGTGACGGGCACGTTCCGGCACCGGTACACGGTCCCAGCCGCCGTGCTCCTCGGCATGTCCGCGCTGATCGGCGGGCAGTTCATCCTGCAGGAGGTCCTCGCCTCCTCGACACGGCTGAGCGTGGTCGTGTCATTCGTCGGTGGCCTCTACTTCATCGCGCTGCTCTGGCGCGAGGCACGAACGGCACGCGCATGATCGAGGTCAGCGGAGTCACGAAGCGCTACGGGGACGCCACCGTCCTCGACAACGTCTCGCTCACGCTCCACCGAGGAGGCGTGACGGCCCTGGTCGGCGCGAACGGCGCCGGCAAGTCCACGCTGCTGTCGATCATCGGGCGCTTGCTCACGCCGGAGGCCGGGCGCGTGTCGGTCGACGGCCTCGACGTCGCGACGACGCCGAGCACGGAGCTCGCACGCCGGCTCTCGATCCTCCGGCAGGAGAACACCGTCGCCGTCCGCCTGACCGTGCGCGAGCTCGTTGAGTTCGGGCGCTTCCCGCACTCCGGCGGGCGACTCACCGCCAACGACCGCGACCACGTCGAGCGCGCGATCGACTACCTCCAGCTCCGCCCGTTCGAGCACCGGCCCGTGGACCAGCTCTCCGGCGGGCAGCGCCAGCGGGTGTTCATCGCGATGGTGCTCTGCCAGGACACGGACTACGTCCTCCTCGACGAGCCGCTCAACAACCTGGACATGCGCCACGCCGTCCAGACCATGCACCTCGTGAGGCGCCTCGCGACAGACCTCGGCAAGACGCTGGTCGTCGTGCTGCACGACATCAACTTCGCCGCTCACCACGCCGACCGCATCGTCGCGATGAAGGATGGCCGCATCCTCGCGGACGGCACGCCGAGCGAGATCGTCACGCCGGCCCAGATCCAGGCAATCTTCGACCTCGAGGTGGACGTCCACCACCTCGATGCCGGGCCGTTCGCCGCCTACTTCGCACGCCGCGACTGACCGAGGCCCCGGGCGCCGACCTGTTCGGCGTCGCCGGTGACGTTATGTCATGGACATCACGCAGCCGATGAGCAGCACTCGCGCGCGGGGCACCTACTCGAGTGAGAGCGCGCCGTTCTGCTCGTACTCCCTCACGCGCTCCTTGAAGTAGCCGCCGTCGTCGTCCGCACTCACCGAGGCGCGCGTGTTGCCGTTGATCGCGGGTGGGTCGGTGCGCCCGTCCTGCGCCGCGTCACAGGCACAGGTGGCGCCGTCCGCGCCTCGGCCGAACAGGAGTGCGATGACCCCGGCGTCCCGATACGCGCGGAGGTGCGCGCCGCTGGGGTCGTCCAGGAGCCACTCAACGCGGTTGTCCTGGTAATGGTTCCAGCTGTTGTTCATCGCGCGCATCGTCGTGTTGCCCAGCGGGATCTGCCAGAGGACGGCGGGCAGGTCGACCTCGTCGACGATACCGTCGAGGAAGCGCGCGAAGCGCGCGAAGTCGCCGGCGTCCCACCAGCTGGCGCCGCCGTCCCCGTACTGCGCCTCCTTGAAGGCGGCATCGCGGTCGGAAAACTCCCCGAAGACCAGGTCGAAGCCGGCATCCAGCGACTGATAGAAGGACGCGGCGCTGCCGGCGAGACGGTCCACCTCGGCGTTCGACGGGTCGGCGAGCGCGATGTCGGTACCCGTCCCCCAGACGGAGACGTGGTAACCGAGCAGGACATCCGGCGCGTAGCGGTCCCGCAGACGCACGATCGCCTGCGCGAAGCCCGCGAGGGTGTCCGGGAGGCCCGCCAGCTCCGGGACGCCCGAGGAGGCGACGCGGACATCGACGGTGGATGCGTCGTTCCCGCTCGAACGCTGCTGCAGGTAGCCCCAGAGGTCCGGCTCCACGTGCAAGATCACAGGCGTGTCCGCGCCCGTGGCGCGCTGGAAGAAGAGCCGGAGGTCCTCGAAGTAGGCACGCATGGTCGCGCTGTCTGCGACGTTCGCGAGGTTCCCCTCGCTCTCACCCATCGAGGCTCCCGGCGCGGACTGGCGCATCATGTAATACGTAAAGACCGGGATGATGCCCACGTCCTCCGATTCCTCGATGTAGTTGGAGACGAAGGAACCGTCCGGGTTCCAGTTCGCCCACCCGTTCCCGGTGTTCACGCCCCCCGCGAGGTACTGGTAGCGGTACGCGAACTCCTCGGCGGCGCGGGCGGATGCGCCTCCCGGTGCGTCGGCCATCCCGATCCTGAGTGCGTTCGGCAGCCCATCAGCGCGGGGAGAGGCCGAGGTTGAGGGCGGTGGGGCGTCAGCGCCGCACACCACCAGGAGAGGCATCCCGGCCGGGACATCGCCGGGGACCTCCCGCAGCCATGCCGCATTCACGAACTCGGGACGGCCTGGACTAAACCCGACGAAGCGGCCCGACACGGTGATCCACATCGAGCGGACCGAGCAGCCCTCGGTGGCAGCTCCCTCGATCAGTGCCGTGGTGCTCCCACCGGTGGAGGTGACCAGGGCGATCCCGGTCGCCGGCAGGTCACCTAGAAGGGCGGTCTGGGCTGTGGCAGTGGACGTGCTGGCAACGGCCAGCAGGGCGATGGCGGCAGCGACGGCCACGATCGAGCGCATGTGCTCTCCACTCATCCGACCCACATACGACCGTACCCCAGGCCAAACGTGAGGGATCAACCGTTGAGCGACGGGCATGCCTGCACACCTGGCGTCCCTCGCTCGCCTCGCGCCCGAGATCACCCTCCGGTGGGCATCCACCATGACAGCCGTGTTGGTTTACCGCTTCTCTACCAGTCCGTGTCGTTTGGTTGGACATTACAATCCGCGACCGCCTGTAGTCTTTGTCCGCAGGAACCTAGAGCGGGCGGGTTGCTTCGTGAATTTCAGTGACTCACTTCCAATGCGTGCGAACAGTGAGTGCAGTGCGCTCATTGTTGACGACGATGTTGAATATGCACGGGTTATCGCGGACACGTTATCTGGGACGTATCAGTCTCGGATCGTGACGACGGTGGATGCCGCTGTGCAGCGATTCCAGCGCGCCTCCCCGCGGGTCCTGGTCGCGGAGCGCTGGGTGGGCGACCCGAAGCGACTGATCGACTTCATCCGCGCCGTCCGCGCGAGCCACGCCGACCTCGCGATCTTCCTCACCTCGAAGCGTCCGATGTCACTCGCGGAGACCATGGAGTGCTGGGAGGCGGACGTCGATGGGTGGCTGCTGAAGCCGTTCCACCCTCGCGAACTCGCGGGGCGCGTGGACCACATCGCCCGCCGGCTGGCCGCCGTCAAGCAAGCGCAGATCGCCCGCGCGGACGTGCATTCCTGGGCGAGCTAGGCCGTTCCGAGCCCCCGCGCGCGCCGCGACCTCGTTCTTGATACGCACGAAGTACCGCCTACTCGTCGAAGCTCTGCCAGCCCCGATAGAGACTGCTCAACGGATTCTCTACCGGCTTCTATTGTTCGAGTACCGCATCACGAACAAGCATCGACGTATCCTCATTACACAGCTCTCCCTTCACCGTTGGTAGTTCAATGATGCCTCCGATGACTGGCTCTACGATCCTGTCCCCGGCACGTCGAGTGTTGATCGCCGATGACGATGTCGAGTACGCGCGCCTCGTAGCCGACACGTTGGCCGGCGCGTACGACTGCCGAATCGTGTCCGTCGCCGAGGAGGCCGTGAAGCACTTCACCGAGTTCGACCCGGCGGTCGTGGTCGCCGAGCGCTGGATGGGCGACGCCGATGGCCTCTTCCGGCTCCTCCGAGGGCTGCGCAGCGCTCGCGCGGACCTGGGGATCCTGCTCACCTCGACGCGCCCGATGTCGCTCGCGGAGACGATGCAGTGCTGGGATGTCGACGTGGACGGCTGCCTGCAGAAGCCGGTCGCCCCGGATGAGCTCGCCGCCAGGGTGGACCAGGTCGTCCGCCGCATCGATGCCGCCCGGGAGCTGCACCAGGCCACGGCCGACATTCACCCGCGCGAGGTTTAGCCTCCGCGGCTCCCCGTCCGTGCCACCGATGGACAACGACTCAATCGACCCTCAACCGGTGACCGCTTTCATCAGGGAGGTATAGACCGCGTCGCCCCGCGCTAGAGACTGAGAAGATCGTGACCGGAGTCCCCGGGCGCTCTGCCCTGTCCACCCCGGCCCACATCTCCGGTAGCGCCCGGACGGCTGTCGCCACCCCCCTCCGAGCACTGTTCCTCGGATCCGGGTACGCCGGGCACAGCACGCGGTTCGAGAACCTCCGAGGGCACATCGGCGACGATCCGCGGCTCGACTCGTCCTGGCGACTGGTCACCGGGTGGAGGCATGGCGGAATCGTCGAGCGCATCCCGGGACTCCCGCGCGGGGTCAAGGGGCGCGCGCGAGCGGCCTCCGAGCTGCTGCCACTGTTGAGCTGGCCGCGCCCGGACGTGATCTGGTCCTCCGCCGGGAGCACGGATCTGGCCCTCCTCGCGTGGTCCTTCGGTGGCCCCTTCGACCGACCATTCGTGCTCGACCTGGACTGGACGCTCGACCAGCGCGAGGAATTCGCGCCCTGGTACTACGGGCGTCCCCCGCGGACCGGCCTCTTCGCCCGCATGAACCGAGCGCGAGAGTCCGCCGTCTGGCGGAATGTGACGATGTTCACGCCGTGGTCGGAGTGGGCCGCGGACGCCCTCCGCCGGCGCGGGGTGGAGGAGTCACGCATCCACGTCCTTCCTCCGGGGGTCGACGTCGAATACTGGAAGCCAGAGGCCGAACGCAACGCCCTCGACGAGGCGTCACCCGATCGGCCGCTCCGGCTGCTGTTCGTCGGCGGTGACTTCCGCCGCAAGGGCGGCGAACTCCTGCTCGAGGTGATGCGCAGCCCGCTGGGCGAGCGACTCCAGCTCGACATCGTGACGCGCGAGGAAGTCCCCTCGACACCCAATGTCACCGTCCACCGTCTCAACCCGAACACGCCCGAACTCCGCGCGCTCTACCAGCGCGCCGACCTCTTCATCCTCCCGTCCCTCGCGGAGTGCTTCGGTATCGCGACGATCGAGGCCATGGCAACGGGGCTTCCGGTCGTCGTCTCCGACCGAGGAGCGAGTCGAGAGATCGTGGAGCACGGGCGGTCGGGCTGGCTGATCGAGCCGACCGCGCAGGACCTCGCTGATCGGCTGTCCGCCATCCTCAGCAATCTCTCAGGATTGCAGGGCATGGGCGCCCAGGCGCGCGCCACCGCTGTCGCGCACTTCAACGGGGTGACCAACGATGCGCGCGTCGCCGACCTTCTGTGCGACCTCTCCACGCGAAAGCTAACAAACGGTTAAGACTGGACTAGTTAACCCCGTCTTCAGACAAAGTTGTGCCGCTGTGTTGAGCACTTGGGGGCGACTAGTTGGAACTCGACGAAGGTTGAGGCTTTCCCCAACCGGTGCTCAACCACCCCATCGCACTATGTGACTGTCCTCAAGGCACATGGGGTTGGAGTTGGGCGGATGTTGGTACTGGTAGCGGACGAGGATCAGAATTACGCCGAGCTGATCGGTGAACTCCTTCGGCGGCGGTCACACCGTGTGGTCCTGGCGGCCACAGAAGATTCCTTCCACGACTTCGTCGGACGGTCGAGCGCGGACCTGATCGTGGTCAGCGCGGGACTCGTGCGGGGGTCGGCGTCGGGGCTGGTGCGGGAGCTGGCGCAACGCCAGGAAGGCCGCATCATCGTGACGTTCGATGACGACGCGAGCTCGATGGAGATCGCAGCGTCCCTGTCGGCAGGCGCCGACGACTGTATTCGGAAGCCGTTCCACCCTGCGGAGTTCGCCGCCCGGGTGGACGTGGTGGGCGCGCGGGCCGGCAACGGCACCCGCACGAACATGCACACCGAGCCGGTGGAGTCGCGGACGCAGAACGTGGCCGCGGTGATCCCGGCCCCCGAGCTCACCGGCCGCGGGCTGGAGTTCGACACGACGCGCGAACGCGCCTTCTACAACGGCAAGGACCTGAAGTGCAGCCGGCTGGAGTACACCATCCTCCGCACCATGGCGGGGATGGAAGGGCAGGTGCTGTCGCACGCCCTGCTCAACCACCGCGTGTGGGGGTACTCCAACCTCGGTGACGGCACCCTGCTGAAGGGCCACGTCTCCTCGCTGCGCCGGAAGCTGCGCGATGCCGGGTTCGACGGATCGCTGATCCGCACGATCTACGGCGTCGGCTACGCACTGTCGGCCTAGACAACCATCACCACGACATGACGGGGGAGGCCACCACGGTGGCCTCATTCCCGAGACCAACCAGGCGTAGATCCCAGGGCGGGGAATCATGCAACTCGCAGTGTACGATCCGGTCGACGACCTCTTTGCCTACCTGCTGACCACGTCGGCACGACGTCGAGGCCACGTGGCCCGGCAGGTCACGGGGATCGGTGAGATCCACACCGTCTTCTCGACACCGCCGTCCGCGATCATCGTCGGCGTGTCCGAACTCGACGACCGCGCGATCGAGAACGTCGAGCACCTGCGCTCCTCGCACGGCGACTCGCTGATCTACATCGCGGCGGAGCAGGCGCGCTCCCGGCCGGTCGTGTCGGCGCTGGAGAGCGGGGCCACCGAGGTCATCAAGAAGCCGGTGGTCCCCAGCGAGATCATCATGCGGGCAGAGATCGCGGCGGCGAGCCGCGGCGTGTCCCCGACCGCTGACTCGGCGATCCGCGTGTCCGACATCGTGGTGGACATCAACCAGGCGCTCGCCACGAAGGCCGGCATCACGCTCGCCCTCACGAGGATGGAGCTGCGGCTCCTCTACTGCCTCGCGGAGCACCGCGGACGGGTCGCCCCGACGGACCGCCTCCTCGCGTTCGCGTCGAAGTCGGAGGAGTTCTCGAGCTCCGGGCTCAAGACCCACATCTCCCACCTGCGCCAGAAGCTGTCCGCGGCCGGCGGCCAGCCGGTGACGATCAAGTCGCGCCAGATGCTGGGCTACATCCTCGAGGTGGCCGATCCGAAGTAGCCGACGCGAGGCACCACGGTCGTTCGCCCGCCGTCCTCGAACTGCGCTTCGAGGGCGGCCGACGGCGGTCGTGCTCGCGCTGGTCCTGGCTGTGGCGTCGCTGGCGCTGGGCGGCTGCGCCGGCGACGCCACAGACTCCGCCTCACTCGACGACTCCGTGGCCAGCGGCACCTCGGCGCCCGCGACGGATCTCGGACCGCCGGCTGGCGGTTCATCGTTCCTCCGCGAGGGCATCGACGGCGAGGCCGTCCTGCATCTCGGGATGTCCGACCGCCCGGGGAACGCCGCCGCGCTCGCGACGGAGGGCGTCGCACAGCTCCGGTACCAGTACCTTGCCGGCGGGATCGGCACGGGCTGGACGACGTGGACGCCGGGCGCTCCATTCGTCCGCGACTACGCCGCCGAGTCGGCCGACGCCGGCCTCGTCCCGGTGTTCTCCTACTACCAGCTCGTCCAGTCCGTCTCCGAAGATGTCGCCGAGGGCGACCGCCCGTTCCGCGTCCTGGAGGATCCCGCGCTGGTCCGACAGTACTTCGAGGAACTCGCGGAGTTCTTTGACCAGGCCGCGGCGTCAGGGGCTCCGCACGTCATCCTCCACCTGGAACCGGACTTCTGGGGCTTCGCGCAACAGAACAGCAGCGACGATCCCTCGACGATCACGGTGGACCTCGACAGTCTGAGCGACCTCGTCGGCGACGGGCTGCCCCAGGACCTCTCGGGACTCGCGCAGGCGGTGCTGCGCATGCGGGACGAGCGCGCCCCCAACGTGTCGGTGGCGTACCACATGAGCTTCTGGGGCAGCGGCGAGGATCCGATCCTGTCGGACGCGAGCCCCCGGCGCGTCGATGCCCTCGCCGACCGCTCGATCGCCTTCTACGAAGCCCTCGACGCCCCGTTCGACCTCACGTTCACCGAGCTCGGCGACCGCGACGCGGCGTTCCGCCAGGAGATCTACGGCCAGGACGAGAGCGCCTGGTGGACGCCCGAAGACTTCGAGCGCCACCGCCGGTACGTCCAGCGGTTCTCCTCCGCCACGTCGCAGGACATCGTGATCTGGCAGATCCCATACGGGAACACGCAGATGCGCGCGATGGACAACACGTGGAACCACTTCCAGGACAACAAGGTGGAGTGGCTCCTGGACGATCCGAGCGGCGCGCACCTCCAGGCCTACGTGGACGCCGGCGTCGTCGCGCTCCTCTTTGGGCGCGGCGCCGACGGCGCGACGGACGCGTCGGACGCGAACGGCGACGGCGTCACGAACCCTCCAGCGATCAACGGCAACGACACGGGATCGTTCAACGCCGACGACGACGGTGGCTTCTTCCGCCACGTAGCTACGCGCTACTACGACGGCTCGCCGGTCCCGCTGCGGCGCTAGGACGAGTGACTGCGCGAGATCAGCGCAAGCTACGGAAGAGTGGCGTCGTCGAGAAGTGCCAGCCGAGGGCGGCCAGCCCGGGTAGTTCCTCGTTGCCGAGCATCGCCAGGGTTGCCCCGCCGCCCGTCGAGACATGCCAGAGGCGCTCGTCGACTCCGGCCCGGCGCACAGCCGCCGCCGTGTCACCGCCACCGACGAGGACACGCGCATCGAGGTTCGCGAGGACGTGCGCCAGCGCCGTGGTCCCGTCCGCGAACTGAGGATCCTCGAGCCGGCCGAGGGGACCGTTCCACACGATCATCTTCATCGGCGCAAGGGCCTCGGAGAACCGGTCCACCGTCCGGTACCCGATGTCGCCGACGTGCCACCCGGGCTGCACGCGGTGTAGCGCAGCAGTCGTGACCGCCTGGTGCCCGCCGATGTCACGACTCGCGACGACATCGATCGGCAGGAGGACCTTCACCTGGCCGCTGCGTTCGGCAGCGGCGAGTGCATCACACAGCCGCCGCAACGGACTGTCGGTGCCCGGGGGAGTCGCGAGCGAGGTAACGCCGGCACGCTGCTGCATCACGACCGGCGCGAGCGCACCACCGATGCAGACCACGCTGGCCAGCGGCAGCATTCGCTCGATCATCCCGACCTTGTCGTGCACCTTCGAACCGCCCAGCAGCAGTCCGAGCGGGCGTTCGGGAGCCTCTGTCACCTCGAGCAGGTGGGACATCTCCCGCTCAAGCAAGAGCCCGGGGACGGAGCGGAGATGGGCGGTCACGCCGACGATCGATGCGTGATTGCGATGGATCGTCGCGAACGCGTCGTTCACGTAGACGTCAGCCAGGCATGCGAGTTGCCGCGCGAACTCGGGGGAGTTGGACTCCTCGCCCGGGTGGAACCGCAGGTTCTCCAGCATCAGCACGTCGCCAGGCACCATCGCCGCGATCGCCTGGAGGGCGGACGGCCCGACGCAGTCATCCGCGGTCGCTACCGGACAGCCGAGGAACGCCTCCAGGTGTGCGGCGAGCGGGCGCGTGCTCAGGCGGTCGTCACGCACGCCACCCGGGCGCCCGACATGCGTGGCGATGACCACCCGCGCGCCGGCCCGCCGAAGCGCGTGGATCGTCGGGAGGGTCTCGCGAAGCCGGTGGAGCGTCGCTTCCACGCCGCCACCACCGGTGTTGAAGTCCGTCCTCAACAGCACCGTGCGGTTCGTGAACCGAGTCCGAGAGAACGTCTGCCTGAACACCACATTCCTCCGTCCTCGGAGGGTGCGGTGTCAGCGTCCAACGGCTGTTGAGCCTTTGTCCTCTGGTGGCTTCAGGAGGTGAGCGGGGATGCGGAGCGCATAGCCGACGCCACGCTCCGTCGAGACGATCTCGGGGTCGATCGTCGCGGCCTGCAGCTTCCGGCGGAGGCTGCTCACGTGGGTGCGGAGTGTCGAGCCGTCGTCCGGCGTCAGGTTGCCGAGGATCCGGGCGTTGAGCCGCACGTACGGCACCACCGATCCCGGCATCAGACACAGCTCGTGCAGCATCAGGAACTCGGTGATGGTGAGGCCCAGGTCCTGTCCGCAGTACCGGGCGACACCCTCGCGCGCGTCCAGGTGGAGGCCGGGGAGCCCTCCATCGATGCGGGCGCTCATGTGGAGGCGCGTCCGCCGGGCAACGGCAGCGACCCGCATCACGAACAGCGCGGGATGGAACGGCTTCTCGATGTAATCGTCGGCGCCCGCGTCGTAGAGCGTCCTGGTCTCGGTGACCGACAACCGTGAGTGAGAGGTGAAGATCAGCCCGAGGTGGGGCCGCAGACGGACGAACTGACGCACCAGCTGGACCGTCTCGTCCAGGAGCCGCTCGCTGACCTCCATGATGACGAGGTCAAAGGCGGCCCCACGCATTCGGGCAACGGCCACCGAATCCACGGTCGTGAGACTCAGCTGGTAGGGCTCACCACTCAGCGTGTCGCCGATGATCTCAACGTATTCAGGATCGGTATCGAGCACGAGGATGGACAGCATCTGACTCACGGCGGAGACACCGTCGATCTCTAGCTTCTCGACATCCATCGAAGATGACGAGAAGGTGGCGGACGACAATTCCTGTCGTGGTGCCCCTTCGATCAGCTCGTCGATTCGATCGAATGAAGGCAGCCTGATCTCCGATGTCTCTTCTTGGCCGAAGAGATCTTGTGACTGCCGCCGAATCGAATCTCGATCCATCGCGTTCATGGGTACTTTCTGGCTAATAGCGCAGCACGCCTCAGCCGCTCATCATTCAACTGCGCCATCGTCGCCGAACAGTCGAGGGCTGGTCAGCAGAGCGTCCCCACTAGAGGGAAGAAATTATGACAGGAATGGGAAAGAAACGGTAAACCTGCCTCCCGGAGGGCGTCTGCCGCTCTTCCGGCAGCTTATCGGGTGCCCTCGGTAAGAGTTTGGTCAGAGGCCCATCGGTAACTTCTGCCCTGTGGTCGGCGGATCCCTCCGCCGTCTGACAGTGATTTGAGGTCCGCGTGCACCTGGTCATGCTGAGCGACGACGACGTCCAGGCTCGTGTCCTGACAGCCGCCGCACGACGCCGAGGGTTTACGACATCGGTACGGGGCTCCGGGGCGAACTCGATCTCGGCGACGGCTGAGGTCGATGAGGAGTCGCCGACGGTCGTCATCGTGGACGTCGAGCGTCTCGACCGCTGGTCGACCGCCGTGGTGAACCGGTGCCTGAAGACCTGGCCCGAGGCACATGTGTTCGTGCTGGCAGAGCACCTGGCGTCGAAGGGCGTCAGCCTTCCCGCCGCGGTGCATTATGTCCAGATGAAGCCCTTCCACATCCCGGCCTTCCTCGACCTCGTCGAGGGCGCCCTGATGGCTGATCACCTCTCGACACGGCTCGTCGGCATGCACGGCGCGCCGATCATGGGCGGCGGTCCAGACCGTCTCGTGGTCCTCGGTCGAGAGTCAGGCCAGTACTACGACGACTCGTCTCGCACGAGCACCGCCGCCTCCGGGCTGGGCCGCTGGCGGAATCCCCGGGCGATCAGCGCCTTCGGGTAGAGAGCACGCTATGCACCTCACCATCGTCAGCCCTGACCTGGTCCAGGCTCACGTGCTCGCGGGTGCCGCCCAGCGGCGCGGCTGGATCGTCAGCTACTACGCCTCGATCGACTCGTGCATCCAGGCCGGAGCGCACGCCGACGCCTTCATCGCGGACTTCGAGCGCGTGGACGCGGCGGTCTGCTCGCAGTTGTCTCGCCTCGCTGACCGCGTGGGGAGCAGCCGTCTCTTCCTCCTCGCGGAAGAGGTCTGCGGCGTCCTGCCGACCGAGGAAGCACTTTCCGCGCGGCTCGTCCTGAAGCCGTTCCACCCACCGGAGCTCGTCCGCCTCATCGACGCGTCGATCCCGCGCCCGAAGCGGAAGGCCGCCCCGACGGCCCGCCCGAACGTGAAGGCGCCCGAGGTCGTGGCGCTGTCCGCGCGATAGCCGTCGAGTCCGAGCAGCTTCGGCGGGTGGCACATCGTGTCGCATGTCAAACCCATAATCTTCTGCGCTGCGATTCACGGGCATCGTTGATTGCTCACGGGCCGCAGAGTCGACTGCCCTCTCTTGTGCTCCCTCGTACGCATCGATCCGCCCACGTTGATGAATGGTCGAGTCCTCGTAGGAGGGCCTCAGTCGATATCGTCAGGCACCCGTCAGCGAGTGCGCGTGGCCTAGGATTGAAGCGCTTTCGAAGCGCTCGCTGCCAAGCTTTCGTCAGCTCCCGCCCCTTGGAACTCGCATCTCGTGCCGAAATGACAGTCTTCGTATTTCAATTTCGGACTTGCGAGTCAAACCGACGCACGAATGATGCGTCTGTCTCGTTTAATCCGGGGATGTCAGGCCGAAATCTGCGGAGGAAGGAGTCCGAATGCAGTTTTTAAAGATCTTTGCTGTCATCGTCGCGATCTTCGCGGCGGCGGCAACGGTCTCCGGATCGACCCATTCGTTACCCCACGAAAACAGCACGACTACGAAGCCCTGGGGAGCTTGGACGCCGTCTGATACGTCCAACCAGGGCTCACAGAAGCCCACCAGCACTCTGACGCCGACGGCAACGCCGAAGACCGGCAACACGTCCAAGCCGGTAACGAACGTCACCCCGACCCCGACAGCCACCTCCGCGCCGCGTCCCGGCGCGACGGCGACCCCCACCCCGACTCCTACCCCCACTCGGACTGCGACTACCCCGACCGTGGTCGACGGTGCGGTGTTCCTCGAGACGTTCTCCGGGACGCCCTCTCGCCCGACGCCCTTCGTCAGCCCCTCGTGGACGCTGAACGTGCACTCGCGCGACGCCTCCACCTGGGAGCGCATCGAACCGATGCAGGCGCACCACAGCGCCACGTGCGAGGGCCCGCCCACGACGCACACCGTTACTTCGTACGACGACACGATCTTTATCTGTCGCGATCACGTCATGACCGCCCTCAACGCGAGCGGCTATGGACTCCTGTACATGACGCCGAACGCGATGGTCGACTTCTCCCGCGGGACCGCGAGCATCAGCTTCGACATGTCCACGTTCCGGGCCTCCGGGCGTGACTGGATCGACATCTGGGTGACCCCGTGGGGCGACAACCTCGCCGTCCCGTACAACCCGGGCGAGGGCGAAGTGGACCTGCAGGGCGCTCCCGTGAACGCCATCCACATTGAGCTCGACCGTGGCTGTAACCGCTTCCACGTCTCTGCCTTCGTCAACGGCCGGGACACGGTGAACGAGACGAGCTTCTGCGGCTTCGACCCGGAGTGGGACAACGTCCTGGAGCCGGACGCCTCGCGGCGTGACCGCTTCGAGCTGCTCATCTCGCAGGACCACATCCAGTTCTGGATGCCGGACTACGGCCTGGTCTTGGCCGAGGCGGACATCTCCGTGAACTTCACGCAGGGTGTCGTCCAGCTCGGGCACCACAGCTACAACCCGGCGAAGGACTGTGGGACCGCGAACTCTCGGATGAATGCGTCCACCTGCGGTCCGACCACCTGGCACTGGGACAACGTCCGCATCACCCCGGCCGTCGCGTTCGACATGAACCACGGCGACCGAAGGATGGTGCAGCGCACCGGCGACGTCGTGACGTTCGACGAGCCGGCCGGCCAGGGCAGCAACCTCCGGTTCAGCGGCCAGGGCACGATCGAACTCTCCTTCGATGGCGGGCGGACCTGGGAGCGTGCGCACAAGCAGCAGAGCGTGCTCTACAGCTCGTACCACGCAGAGCACGCCTCCAGTTACTGGCACCCGGTCCCGGCCGGGGCGACCAGCGTGGAGTTCCGGTTCTCACCGGACGGCTGGTACGAGGGCCCGTATCACGCGCGTGACTTCGTGATCTGGGCTCGATAGACCTCGATCAGCGGAACGGACACACAGAGGAGGCTCCCGACGGGGAGCCTCCTCTGTGTGTCCGTGTCTACGCGCGCGGTCTGGCCGCTGGTCGACGGGCCTAGCCGCGGTCCTAGCCGCCGGTCTAGTCGACGGCGGGAAGCAGGCGGTCTGCCTCGGCGTGGCGGTAGCGGTCCGCGTACCAGGCGGCCGCGGTGTGCAGGCCCTCCCACAGGTCGCGGCTCGGCGCGTAGCCGAGGTGCGTCCGGGCCGCCTCGATGTCGCCCTGGTAGTGAGTGACCTCACCCGGGCGCGAGTCGGCAATGATCAGTTCGAGGGGGCGCCCGACGCGCTCCGCGATCATCTCGGCCGCCTCGATGAGCGTCGCACGCTGCCCTCGCGAGAGGTTGAACGTCCGCGTGTTCGCTCGCTCCGGCTGGTTCAGGATCAGCTCGATGCCGTCCAGCGTGTCGTCCAGGTAGGTGAAGTCGAGCGACTTGTCCTTGCCGTAGATCGTGATCGGCTGCGGCCCTCGTTCGTCCAGGAGTCGCTTGAAGACGATCGGGACGAACCGGTCACTCGTGTCGTTGCGTCCGTAGACGTTCGAGAACCGGACGACGCAGTGCGACAGGCCATACGCCCGCCCGTAGGAGCGCAGCATGACCTCGCCCGCGAGCTTCGAGGCGGCGTACGGGCTCTCGAGCTGCTCGGGGTCGACCAGATCCTCGGTGTAGGTATCGAAGCCCTGGTTCCCGTAGACCTCGCGGCTGGAGGCGAACACGCAGAACGCGCCGGCGCGACGCGCGAGCTCGATCGCGTTGAACGCGGTGATCATGTTCTCCCGGGCGCCACGAGGGTCCACGACAAGGTCGTGGACGCGGGCGTTGGCCGCCAGGTGGATCACCCAGTCGACATCCGTCGGCAGGGTTTCCACGGCACATTCATCCAGCAGATCAACGCGCCGCGTCATCGCGTCAATGACGGGACTCCAACGGTTCGGCAGTCGGTCGACGGGGATGACGTCGTGGCCTTGCTCTAACAGGCGCTCGGAGAGAGAGCTTCCGATCATTCCAGAGGTGCCCGTGATCAGAACTCTCATCGAATCTCCCCGCTGCTGATGTTCATACGGTTATGAAACGCCAGAGCGGGTGAGGAGACGTAGGGACAATGCGAAAGCTAGTTCGGAATTGTCGGAGCGAGTCGACCTTCAGCGGCGGCCTCGGTGTCCGGTTCCGCGCCAGCCTCGGTGTGTTCGGGAGCGTCGAGGTAGCGCACCACGCGAGCGGGCACGCCGGCCGCGAGCGTCCTCGGCGGGATGTGCCCGCGCACGACGGAGTGCGTGCCGATGACCGCGCCACGCCCGATGTGAGCGCCCGGCAGGATGGCGACGCGCGCTCCGATCCAGACGTCGTCCTCGATCACCACGGGGCGCGAGACGCCGGGTGAGGTGTGCTCGACGGTCGAGTGGAAGTCGTTGTCCAGGATGATCGCGTACTGACCGATGTCGCAGTTCCGACCGATGCTCACGCGTTCCGTGGCGCCAATGCTGGTCCCGTAGTTGATGAAGGTGCCCTCGCCGATCTCGAGCAAGGCCTCCTCACCACAGGTGAAGTCGAGCGGCACGATCGTCCCGTCAAGGCGGACGCGGTCGCCGATGATGGTGCGGCCGTAGTTGTGGAGCTGCAGGCGCCCACGAAGACGCACCCTCCCCGCGGACGTCGCCCCTCGGAGGGCCCAGCGAGCACGGAGGTACTGGCCCGCGGCCGTGAGAAGCCACCGAGGCCCATCGGCGCGGAGTCGCGACACGACAGATCGAGCCATGCGCATGGGTATGACGATCGCTCCCGTCCAACTGACTACGTCCAGCGTGCACCCCGGCGATTGAGCGTGCGTCTGAAGAAAGTGGGCACCCTCACCGGGGCTGCACCGAACAGACATCGAGGATGGTGGCCACCGCCTTGCGCATGGAATACTGGGCCCATGCGAACTGCCTCTGCCGCACGGTCCGTGGTGCTCGGGATCATCGCCCTGACGATGATCTCCTGCTCCGCGGGACCAGGCTCCGACACGTTGCCGCTCGAGGCGACGACGCCCTCGGCGGCTCCTGCTCGCGACGAACGGGTCGAGGATCGCGGGGTCACCATGACAACCTCGCCGACGCCGCAGAGCTCTCCCACTGCCTCGGACACCCCACCCCCAGACACCCCTACCCTGCCCGCATCCGTGACGGTGCTCCCGACCGCCGAGACAACACCTGCGACAAAGCCGACGGCGACACCAGGCGTCGCGACCGCAACCTCATCGAGCGCGCGCGCCCTCATCCTCACGGACAACGGATGCAGCACCTCGTACCTGGCGGTCCCGGCCGATCTGCCGCCCGAGGTCCTCGTGCGGAACGAGGGCAACCAGCCGCTCGTGTTCACGGTCCCGCGGTTCGCGATCAGCGTGCAGCTGCTTCCCGGCCAGCGGTCGACGGTGCCCATCAACCCCTACGTCGAGGGGAGCTTCGACTACTTCTGCCTCGATGCCCTGGCGCACGAGGCGGTCGGCGGACACCAGGGCATCGGGCTCGTGGCCTGCCCGATCGACCCGGTCACGCTGTCCGGGGTCGCTCAGTCCTCGGGGATCCTCGAAGTGGAGCGTCACCAGGAGGCTGGGTAACGGCCAGCGCCGTGATCACGAGGCCTTCGCGGATCGTCCAGCGACCACGGGGATTCGGGACCGGCAGGCGGCTTGCAACCTCCTCGGGATACCCGACCTCGAACGTCCCCTCAGTGTCAGACTCCCGATGCACGGCGACGCGTCCCTGCTGAAAGTCCACGAACGTCTGAGTCAGCGGGTACTCGCCCTTGTACCCGCACTCCTTTGCACTGAAGAGCAGCGTCGCGAGCCAGCCGCGATCCTCCGCCGGTTGCTCGGCCAGCCAGGCGAGCTCCTCCGGCGCGCAGACCTCGGGCCAGAGATCACGATCGAGGTCGCGACATACCTCGATGTCCAGGCCGAGCATCGCGATGGCCGTTCGAGGAGCAACCGCGACGACGCAGCGGTCCCCGGTGTGCGAGATCGACCCCACGACGCCCTCCGGCCAGGTGGGGGCACGGTCGGGCCCGCTGAGGATCGCCCGCTCGGGGAGGTTGAGGTCCGCCATCAGACGTCGAGCAAGCACGCGCCCACCGGTGAACTCACGGCGCCGCGCGGCCACCGCCGACTCGATGAGCGCTTGCTCCGACGGCCAGAGTTGGCCTCCGAAGTCGTCCTCGGACGCCTCGGCGGCCCTCACGCTGGCGGGGAACAGACCCTCGAGGAGTGCGACCCGCGACATCCCGACCCCGCGCCGCTCAGTCCGCTGGACGACCAAGGCAACCATCAGGCGACCTCGGATACATCCAACCACGCGGAGCTGATGAAGGAGAGCACGCGCTCCTGGTACTCCTCGGCGCTGGCCGCGAGGCCCTGCCCGTGGGCGGACTGCGGGACGAGCCAGTGCTCGGCATCCTCGGCGGCGGAGGCTACCGCCTCGGCGCTACCGGGCGGGACGCTGCCATCCAGCTCGTTCTCGATGACGAACACGGGCGTCGCGCGCAGCTCGGTGGCGGCATCCACCGCCGAGAGCGAACGGACGCCGGGTTCACTCCGCCACTCCATCAGCCTCAGCGCGAGCGGCTTGACGAACGGGGCCAGCGGGCCGATCCGGCCGCGCAGCCAACCGCCGAACACGGCGGAGAAGTCCGAGTACGGCGCCTCCGCGACGACCGCGTCGACGCGCTCGTCCGAGCCGACCGACAGCGCCACGACGGCACCCATCGAGATCCCCATGAGGACGGTGCGAGGCATCTCTCCCGCAAAGCGGCCTTCCGCGTAGTCGAGCGCGCCGAGGGCGTCCTCCTGCGCTCGTACGCCGATCGTCCGCACATCACCGTCCGATGTCCCGCTGCCCGAGAAATCGAACAGCAGGACATCGCAGCCGTGCTGGTGGAGGAAGTCCGCGTGGGCGAGCAGTGACTCACGTCGGTCGCTGAACCCGTGGAGGAGCACGACGAGCGTCCGCTCCTCCGGCGAGCATCCGAGGTCGGCCGAACCGGTGCCGGACGCCTCTACGTACCAGCCGGAGAGCCGGTCACCGGTGCGCGAGGGGAACGTGACCTCCTCGACGTCGAGGGGGACGGAGTCGAGGGACATCGTCATCGGCGGTGACTCCCAGTGGAGCCACCGATCCGCCGCGACCCAGGCGATCCCGACATACCCCGCAAGCGAGAACACGCCGGCGATCGCCGCGAGGATGGCGACGTGGCGTCGCCGGAGCCGAGGGCCGGGGGCGTCAGGCATGCTAGCCCACGCGCCCCAGGCCGCTGACCACGGCCGGCGCAGGATCGCTTGCGCCATCCTCGGGAGTCTCGGCGGCCGACGCACGCTCCGCCGCATCGATCGACCGGGCACGTGCGAGGGCGTTCTCGAAGAGGCGCACCAGGACGTCCACGTGTGGTGCGACCCACATCGACTCGTGCGTGCCGGAGACGTCGTGGCTCTCGATACCTCGGGTGATCCAGCGGTTCCAGCCGAGGTCCGCCGGGTAGACGCGCGTCTTCACGCGAAGCAGGACGGCGTACCCATCGAACCGCGAGGCCTGGTGCCCTGCCATGACGGAGTCCATGTGGTTGAACGACAGGCCGGAGGGGCGCCCTCGGCCCCAGTTCCACCAGTACCAGCGGCCGCGGAGGCGTTCCCAGAGCAGGCTGGGGCCTTGCTGCAGCACGGCCTCCGCGCTGCGGAGCTGGAACCACGGGAAGCTGCGCATCCGCGTGTAGTCCGGGGCGGGCGCGTCCACCAGGAGCACCATCGCCACCTTCTGGTCCACTTCCTTCAGCTGGCGCGCCATCTCCAGGGCGATCAGGCCACCGCCTGAGTACCCCGCGAGGTAGTACGGGCCCACCGGCTGGACGCCGCGCATCTCCTCGACGTAGTGGGCCGCCATCTCCTGGATGGAGGTGTGGAACGGGTCCACGCCGTTCACGCCCTGCATCTGCAGGCCATAGAACGGCTGCTCGGGCGATAGCCGCTGCGCGAGGTCACGGAAGATCAGCACGTTGCCCTTCGCCCCGTGCACACAGAAGAGCGGCGGATGCGTGCCGGCCGGCTTGATCGGCACGAGGCACGGCCACGGCTGGTCGCCGGACTCGGCGTCCTCGGACGGGCCGCGGACGAAGTCGCCCGCCCCGCCCTGCACGAGTGCCGCCAGCTTCGCCACCGTCGGGCTGTCGAACAGCGCCGCAAGACCGATGTCCACGCGGTAGTGCTGCTTGATCAGCGCGAAGAGCCGCAACGCGATCAGCGAGTGGCCGCCGATCTGGAAGAAGTCGTCGTGGACACCGACGCTGGAGAGGTTGAGCAGTTCCTGCCACCACTCCGCGATCTGCTGTTCCACCGGGTTCGACGCTGCCTCGAACTCCACCTCGAGGGTGGGACGAGCCACGCGGGCGGCCTGCCCGGTGTTCCGACGCTGGTCGTGGTCGAGCCAGGAGCGGAGGCGGTCGACCTCGATCGAGGAGACCACCATCTGCGCCGAGGGCGCGGACAGCACCCGACGCAGCGCTTCGACGCCGTCGCCGGGGGTGATCGCCGCGGGCAGTCCGGCCGCCACGAACGCGCTCTCGCCCGTGGCACGCCGCGGCGCCTCGTCGACGTCCGACAGCGCGAGGCGGGAGGCCTCACCGATGCGGCGGAGCGAGAACGACTCGACCTCCACCAGCACTCGGCCGTCGTCGTCAAGCAGCGCAACGTCGAAGCTCACGACGCCGGCGGCAATGTCGCGCGCCTCCGTGGGACGGATGTGCGTGAAGAAGCGCGCGGGGAGGGCATCGTGCACGCGCACCCGACCGTACGAGAGCGGCACGAAGAGGTCGTTGCAGGATGCGTACCCCTCGAGGAGCGGCAGGCCGAGGCCCGTCGCGATGTCGAGCATCGCGGGGTGCAGGCCGAACCGCTGGAGGTCCGCCGCGTAGGCCGGGGGCAGCTCGATCCGCCCGAACACCTCGTCCTGCCCGAGCCATACCTCCTGGAGGTTGGCCCAGCGCGGCCCGAAGCGCAGGTGCGTCTCCTGCCGTCCCAGCACCTCCTGCCGGCTGGACGGCCGGCAGCGGTCACGGATCTTGTCGACCGAGCAGCGCGAGGGCACCTCGACCGGGCTGACGCCGCGGACGAAGCCCTCCGCGTGGAGCTCGAAGCTCGCCTCGTTGGTCGGGTCGGCGGCGCTCATCACACGGAACCGCCCTGAGCCCGCCTCCAGGCGTACTCGGACGGTGCGATGTCCACCGTCCGGGACCTGCAAGGGAGCGAGGAAGCTGAGGTTCTCGATCTCCACGATGTGGTCGCCGGCGACATGGGCCGCGGCAGCGCGCGCGAGCTCGACGTAGTGCGAGCCGGGGACCAGCGCCGTGCCGCTCGCGACGCGGTGCTCGTCGAGGAACCAGTGGCTCGACGGCGAGTACGAGGTCTCGAACACGAACTCGCCCTCGCCGGACGAGGTCAGCGTACCCAGCACGGGACCGTCGGCGTCGGTGACCTCGGCGATGTCGTCATCGTCCACGGACTGGCGGGCGCTGAGGCCGACCTCGCGCCAGAGTCCCCAGTCCACGGAGATCACGCCGCGCTGCCCGAGGGCGGTCTGCTGCTGCGCGAACGCATCCAGGAAGGCGTTCGCCGCGACGTAGTCCACCTGCCCCGGCACGCCGAGGAGCGCGCTGGTCGATGAACAGAAGACCGTGAAGGCCGGCGGGCGGCGCTGGAGCAGCTCGCTCAGGACGATGGCGCCGTGCGCCTTCGGCGCGATGACGGCGCGGGCGCGTGCCCGCTCCTTCGTGGCGATCAGTCCGTCGTCCAGCACGCCGGCAGCGTGGATGACGCCGTCGATGTGGCCGAAGTACGAGGTGACGCGAGCCACCGCCGCGCGCATCTCCTCCAGGTCGGAGACGTCCGCTGACAGCGGAAGCACCTGCGCACCCAGCGCCTCCAGCTCGCGCACGAGCGCGATCCGCTCGCTGGTCGCGTCGGAGCGAGGGTGAGCCTCCACCCATGCATCCCACGACGCGCGGTCGGGGAGCGACGTCCGCCCCACCAGGGCCAGGCGCGCCTTGACTGAGGTCGCGAGGTACCGGGCGAACACGGCGCCGATGCCGCCGAAGCCACCGGTGATCAGGTACGTGCCATGCTCGCGCAGGGCGACGCGGGCGTCGCCGGACGTGCTGTCCTCGGCGGGGGCGTCCAGCTCGACGCGGGACAGGGTCTGCACCAGTCGCTCGCCGTGGCGGTAGGCGACCGTGGCCTCCTCCCCGGGGTTCGCGAGGTCGAGGATGAGCGCCTCGATGGTGGCGCGGAGGTCCTCCTCGTCACGACCGCGGGTGTAGCGGCCTCGCCAGCCGCGCCGCGGCAGTTCGAGGTCGATGCTCTGGCAGGTGATGGAGGGGTACTCGCGCGGGATCACGCGGCAGGGCCCCAGCAGGGTCGCCTGCTCGGGCGCCGTGGTGGCCTCCGAGCCGGTCCGCTGCATCCCTCGCGAGACCACGCCGAGGTGCGTGTGGGCGTCCGGCACGCGCTCCGTGAGCGCCTGCGCGATGTGCAGCAGGCTGTAGAACGTCCGGTCCTGCACACGTTCGAAGCGGTCCAGCCGGTCCCGGCCGGACACCTCCATCAGCCCGCCGAGGTGGACGACCCGGTCCGGGGCCCACTCGGAGGCTGCGAGGACATCGAACAGCTGTTGGTAGTCGGCTTCCGCGCCGGGGCTGATCTGGTAGATCTCCGCGTTCCGGCGCACGAAGGGCGTCGTCTCGTCGCCCAGGTAGACGACGATCACGTCCTGGTCGAGCTCACGCAGTCGCGTCGCGAGTGCGTCGCCGACGCCCTCGCCGTCCACGAAGAGCAGCCAGCGTTCCCGGGCCTGCAGGCGCGCCTGCCGACGCGCGAGCGGCGCCGGCACCCATAGCGGACGCGAGAACCACGAGGAGAGGTCTTCGATCCGGTCGAGGGATCGAGCCTCGGCGCGCTGGGCGACGCTCTCGACGCCTCGGTCGATCCAGTGCTCCACGGGCTCGAACGGGTACGTCGGCAGCGAGACACGCGCGCGGACCTCGTCGCCGCGGATGCGCTTCCAGTCGATCGCCACGCCGGCCACCCACATCGCGCCGAGCGATTCCATGAGGTAGCGCGCGTCGTCCACGTCCTGGTTGCGGTGTCGAAGCGAGGAGATCCCGGCGTGCGGCCTCGGGTTCTGCTGCATCGCGTACGAGCGCAGCGACTGGCCGGGACCCACCTCCACGAGGACGGCCTCCGGGTACGCCTCGAGCAGGGTCCGGACACCGTCGGAGAAGCGGACCGTCTGGCGCAGGTGGCTGGCCCAGTAGGCCGGGTCACATGCCTGCGCCGAGGTGATCCAGGTACCCGTCACGTCGGAGATGAAGCGTCGCGTGGGAGCGGACAGCTTCAGGCGCCGGACGGCATCCTCGAACTCTCCGAGGATCGGGTCGAGGAGCGGGGAGTGGGCCGCAGCCGACAGCAGGACCTCGCGGTGCTCGATCCCGGCCGCGGTGAGCCGCGTGGCTGCATCCTGGACCGCTGAGGGCGAGCCGGACAGGACGCACTCGTTGGGCGCGTTCACCGTGCCGACCGTGAGGTCCGACGGAAGCGCGCCCAGGTGTTCGAGGGCGACGGACTCGCTGGCGGACACCGCCAGCATCAGGCCCTTCCCGGCGACGCGCTTCACGAGGCGGCCCCGGGTCACGACCAGTGACAGGGCGTCCTTCAGTTGGAAGACACCCGCGAGCGTCGCCGCGACGTACTCGCCGAGGCTGTGGCCGATCATCGCCTCCGGGACGATGCCCCAGGACTCCCACAGCTTCGCAAGCGCGTAGTCCGTGACGAAGATCGCCGGGAGTGCGACCTCGAGGTCGTCGAGTCCCGCCGGGTCGTCGCCGTACATCGCGGCCCGCAGGTCGACATCCAGCTCGGATGCGAGGAGCGCGGCGCACTCGTCCACGTGAGCGCGGAAGACCGGCTCGGACTCGTAGAGGCCGCGCGCCATGCCCACGTGGTGGGATCCACCGCCGGGGAACATGAACGCGACCGGCGCCGGGCTGGCGGGAGCCTCGGCATCCGTCCCCGCGGACGCCGAGGCCGTAAGCTGCGCAACGGCCTCCTCGTGGGAGGATGCGACCACGATCCGCCGGTGCGACAGGGCGGTCCGCCCCACCTGCAACGTGTGAGCGACATCAGCGAGCGGGACGCCGGGCTCGGCACCGAGGTGCTCGCCCAGGCCCTCCGCCACGCGGCCAAGCGCGGACTTCGAGGCAGCCGAGAGCGGCAGCAACTGCCAGCGCTTCGACGGGCCGGAGCGCGGGGCGTGCGGCCACTCCTCCAGCACGACATGCGCGTTGGTGCCACCGACACCGAGCGAACTCACGCCCGCCCGCCTCGGCGTGCCCGCCGGAGGGGACCACGGGATGACCTCCGTCGGCACGTAGAACGGCGAGCGGTCGAGGTCGGTCAGGGTGTTCGGGCTGGTGAAGTTGGCCAGGGGCGGGATCTCACCGGCGCGCATTGCCTGCGCGACCTTCATGATCCCGGCGACGCCGGCCGCCGTGTCGGTGTGCCCGATGTTCGCCTTCGTGGAGCCGAGCGCCGCGAACTGGACACCGTTCGTCGACTCGCGGAAGGCGTGCGTCAGCGCCTCGACCTCGATCGGGTCGCCGAGGCGGGTCCCCGTGCCGTGCGATTCGAGGTAGGTCACGGTCTCGGCGTCGACACCGGCGACCGCGAGGGCTTCCGCGACCACGGCTGCGTGTCCGTCCACGGTCGGCGCGAAGAAGCTGCTCTTCCCGGCGCCGTCGTTGTTCACGGCCGAGCCACGGACGACGGCGAAGATCTGGTCGCCGTCAGCGACGGCGTCCGCCAGCCGGCGGAGGACGACGACGCCCACGCCGCTGGTCAGGACGGTCCCACTGGAGCCCTCGGAGAACGGACGGCAGACGCCGTCCTGGGAGAGCACCTCGCCCTCCCGGTACAGGTAGCCCTCGCCCGCGGGGACGTTCAGCGTCACGCCACCGGCGAGGGCCATGTCGCACTCGTGTCCGAGCAGGCTCTGCGTCGCGAGGTGGATCGCCACCAGCGAGGTCGAGCAGGCCGTCTGGATGTTGACACTCGGACCGCGCAGGTTCAGGCGGTACGAGGTGTGCGTGGACAGGAAGTCCTTGTCGTTCCCGGTGTGGCGGATCAGGAACATCCCCAGCGAGTCGACCAGGTCGGGATTCGTCAGGATGTTGTTCTGGAGGTACGTGTTCTGGCCTGAGCCAGCGAAGATGCCGACGGCGCCGTTGAAGTGGTCCGGAGCGTGCCCGGCAGCCTCCAGCGCGGTCCACGCGCACTCCAGGAACTGGCGGTGCTGAGGGTCCATCAGCATGGCGTCGCGCGGTCCGATGCCGAACAGCGCGGCATCGAACTGCTTCATCCGCTCGATGTCGCCACCCACGGGGACGTAGTTCGGGTCACGGCGGCGCGCCGTCGGCACGCCCGCCCGCTCGAGGTCCTGGTCGGAGTAGCGTCCGAGCAGGTTCTCGCCCGCTCGGACGTGCTTCCACAGCTCGTCGACGGTGTCGGCACCGGCGAAGCGCCCGGCCATCCCGACGATCGCGATCGCCGAATCAAGCTCGGCAGGAATACTGAGTTCATCCATCGTGCGACGCTCCATACGGCGTGTGTGCTATCGAGCTCGGGACCGGACCTGTCGCCGAAGCGCAGCGCGGTCCCGACCCTCAGAGGCGGCGGACTGGGCGACGGGTTCACCCGCCACTCGCGCCGCGAACTGGCGGACGGTGGGGAAACGGAACAGGTCCGCGAACGGCACGTCGCCGGCCAGCACGTTCTCCAGGCGCTGGTGCAGGCGGACGATCAGCAGTGAGTCCCCACCCAACTCGAAGAAGTTGTCATCGAGGCCGACCGCGGGGATGCCCAGGAGCTCCTCCCACGCCTGCGCGACGATGCGCTCGGCGGACGACTCCGGCGGCGCCGACCTCTGGTGTTCCTCCGCCAGTGCCAGCTCGGCGGCGGGCGGCAGCGCGTTCCGGTCCACCTTGTTGTTCGGCGTCCTCGGGAAGCTCTCCATCGGCACGAAGTGCGCGGGCATCATGTAGGCCGGCAGACGGTCCGCGAGGTGCTCGCGGAGGTCGTTCGCCGCGGGCATCGCGCCGGCCGGGATGAGGAACGCCGCCAGTCGCAGGTCGCCGTGCGCGTCGGGCTGCGCCACCACGACGGCGTCCTGCACCGCCGGGTGCTCGACCAGGCGCGCCTCGATCTCGCCGAGTTCGATGCGGTGGCCGCGCACCTTCACCTGCTGGTCGATCCGTCCGAGGAACTCCAGCCCGTCGGTCGCGCTCCAACGCACGAGGTCACCGGTGCGATACATGCGGGCGTCGGGGTCATCAAGGAACGGGTTCGAGATGAATCGCTCCGCGGTGAGCTCGGGCGCGTGCAGGTACCCGCGTCCCACGCCGTCACCGCCGATCCACAGCTCGCCCGGGACACCGTCGTCCACGGCGCGCTGTTCCTCGTCCAGGACGTAGAGCTGCGTGTTCGCGATCGGACGGCCGAGGGTGACCGGCTCGCCCTCGACGACCGTCGAGGTCGACGACCAGATCGTGGTCTCCGTCGGGCCGTACATGTTCTCGAGGCGCCCCGACAGGGCGCCCAGCAGGTCGGTCGCGAGCGCGGCAGGCAGAGCCTCGCCGCCCACCAGCATCTGGCGCAGCTGCCCGAGGGCAGCGCGTGCCGCCGGGTCGAGCATCAGCATCTTCGCCATCGTCGGCGTGCACTGGAAGTGCGTGATGCCCTCGCGCTGGAAGGTCGCGGCCAGCGAGTTGCCGGTGGCCGGCGAGGACACGCGGTCCTTCACGCCTCGCAGGTCCTCGAGGTGGGTGAGCACCTCGTCGGTGTCGACACCGAAGTCGATGAGGCAGGCGATCTCGTTGACACCGATCGCCATCAGGCGGCGCAGCATCCGCTCACACGTAGCCGGGGAACCGAAGAGGCCGCTCGTCTCGAAGTAGCGCTCGAACGCGAAGTCGAGGAGGGCGTCCATCTCGTCCTCGGTGAGGTGGTCGAAGCTGGCGTTCGAGCCGTCCGGTGCGGGCCGGAACGTCGGGAAGGCCG
>JALOAM010000187.1 GCA_023228765.1 Dehalococcoidia bacterium | reverse complement strand
CTGCCCGAACGTCTTCCGCTGTCGCCACGGAGAGGCGGCAACCCCCTTCTTCGTCTGTCGCGGGTTGAACCGGATGAGGTTCATCGGGCGGCCGCGGAAGGTTACATCGGCGCCCGCATCGATCTTCTGGGGGCTGGCCCGTCGGATCCGCGCGCGGTTGCGGATGTCCTTCTGTTTGAGCCCCATCCGCTGCGCGATCTCCCGGATAGATTCCGCGCGTACTGTGGTCGCCGTGGTGTTCAGCGCCCGGGCGGTTGCCTGCGGCAGCACGTGGAGCTCGAGCAACGACAAGTTCCGATCGAGCTTGTCGAGCCCGATGACCTGGATGTGATCCATGAGTCAGTCCGCTGCAGCAGGGAGCGGCGGCCGCATGTAGCCAGGCACGCGGATCCGCTCCGCTTCCCAGCCGGCGGCGGGCTCGCCGTCGATCAGCGTCTCGGCCACCACCTGGATTCCCCGAATGCCGAGCGGCGGGGTGTACTCGAAACGAAACACGCCAGCGCCGACCCGGTCCCACTGTTCGGCGGTTTGCGTCTCTTGGGTCAGCGTGTTGCCGCTCTCGTCGTACACAGTCCATTTGACCGCCGCGCCGCTGTCGGGATCCTTGGCGACATTGTTGGCGCCGACGAACGTGACGGTAGCCACGTGGTTGTTCAGCGGGACGCCCATCTACCCTGCCTCCTCGATTGCGAGTATGTGCGCGCTGGAGTCGATCGCGAGCGGATGGGTTCGGGACTGGATGCTCATCACCCCTCGATAGGGACCGATCGGCACGAGCGGCATATGCTCGATCTGGGCCGCATCCACCTGCATCGGGTTCGTCTCTCCGATGATCACCCCGACCGGCGCGACCATCGCCCCGACCGCCGAATCCTCCTGAGCTGGGTTCCAGTCCGTGACGTCGCCGGATCCGTCCTCGATCTCCTGGACGATCGCGGCGCCGTCGATCTGCGTGGGGTTCCAGTCGACGATTTCGAGAAGCCAGGCGGGTGCGTCGGAGTCCGCCGCGCTCGCATCGATCTGGACTGGGTTCGCGTCCGAGACCGTCGCTTCGTGGATCGCGGGCACGACCCCGATCCCAACGGCGTCTACCTGGAGAGGCTGGACGTCGTCGGCAGCGGCCGAAGCCGGCCGGATCTGCGGCGCGGCGGCGGAATCGACCTGCATCGGGTTAGTCTCGGCGATCAGGGCCGAGTGCGCCGCCTCGCTGAAGCCCGCCGCCGCGGCATCCGTCTGGAGAGGGTTCGTCTCGGAGATCTCGGCCGACTGCAGGGCGGCGACGCCGGCGACGGCGACGGCGTCCACCTGCGCGGGCTGTCGATCATCGACGGCGCCGACGAACTCCGGCTCGCCATGGGCGCTCGAGGCCGCGTCGACCTGAGCCGGGTGAACATCAGAGACCGTCGCGCTGTGACCGGGCTCATCGCCCGTCGCGGCGGCTGAATCGATCTGGGCGGGGTGGAGATCGCCTACGATGGCGGCGTGGGCCGGCGCGCTCCCACTGGCGTCCACGGAATCCACCTGGGCCGGGTTGGCGTCCGCGACCGCCACCGCGTGGCCCGGAGCGTCGCCCGTCGCCGCCGCTGAATCGACCTGCGCGGGCTGGATGTCTGCGACGGCCGCGAGGTGCGATGGCGCCCCACCGCTGGCGGCCGCTGAATCGATCTGGCCCGGGTTGGAATCCGCGACCTCGGCCGAGTGTGCCGGGACTCCGCCCATGGCGGTCGCGGCGTCGACCTGGCGCGGATTCGCGTCTTCGACGGCCGCCGAGTGATCCGGGGCTCCACCCGTGGCCGAAGCCGCGTCGAGCTGAGCGGGATTGACGTCCGATGCCTCGGCCGAGTGCTCCGCGTCGATGCCGGCGGCCGCGAGCACTTCGGCGTCCTGCAGCTGCGGGATGCTGATGCCCGTAAGCTGATTCGCCGCGCCGAGGAACGTCCGGGCGTACTCGCCGCCCATGAGCGTGCCGGCATGCGACAGCCCGCCGCCCGACGAGGAGAGAATCAGCTTGTAGGGATCGTACGTCTCGGGGTCGTACTCCCATCCCTCCTCATAGTCGACGCGGACGCCGGAGATCAGCACGTGCCCGTCATCCGCCGTGGCCCAGACGTCCAGGAGGTCGAGGTCACCGCGTACCACCGCGAACCGGGTGTAGTCCGCGCTCGCGTTGAGGACCGCCGCGTGGGCGGCGACCTGCGCGTGGATCGCTTCGATGACTCCGGTGACCCACCCTCGCCGCGTGCCGTCGGGGAACGCTTCGCGGCCGGGCGGCGATGTCAGATAGTCCTGCGGCGTCATCACGACCATCCCGCCGCCCGATCCCGCCGTATCCAAAGCGGCGTCGATCGCGTCCATGATCGTCGTGTGCCAGTCGACGAACGTCTGTACGATGTCGCTGAGCAGCTCGCCCTCGGAGTCCTCCGTACCGTCCCCGTTGTAGATCGTCAGGGCGTAGAGCGGCCCCGAGAGATTCAGCCAGTCATTCCCGGACGCCATATAGCCGACATGCGTCACCGTTCCGGCGGCGACCTGCGCGGCGAGCCCCGCGAGCTGGTCGGCGATGACGTCCGGGCTCTGCGCGCTCGACCTTGCCCAGTTGTACGCGTAGCCGACCCGGCGCGGCTCACTGCGTGAGCCCCAGGCGCCGGGAAGGATCCGACCCGCCAGCGTGAGGATTTCCCACCAGTTGAGCACCGTCGCCGGGCCCCGGTTGTCGTCCGCCTGGTACTCGTCGGTCTGAGAGTCGCCCAGCGCGCCCCAGACGAGCGCGCCCGGCTCGGCCGCCGACGCCACAGCGCCGTCCGTCTGCATCGGGTTGGCGTCCGAGACCGCCAACGGAAACGGCTCGAGGAAGCCAGCGCCGGCCGCGTCGGTCTGGGCCGGGTTCGCGTCGGCGACCGCCGCCGTGTGGTCGGGGTTGTCCGCTGTCGCCGAAGCCGCGTCGATCTGCGCGGGGTGGGTGTCGGTGACGGCGGCGGAGTGCTCGGGAGGCGCCGGCGGATCCCACGTGCCACCCGCGCCCCACGAGGCGTCATCGAGGTCGTCAAGGGCGGTGGCGCCGGGGACAAGCTGGCCGACGACATTGTCGAGGACCGCCCAGAGAATGCCTGAGTCGGTCGCGCGGGGGGCGTCGCCGTTGGCCGGCGGCGCCTGCGAGTACCAAGCGCCTCCTTCCATTGCACCCGGCGCCGCGATCGCTGGGTAGCCGATTCGCACGATTCCGTTATCGGCATCCGCGTTCGGGAGCGTGATCGCGGTGTCTGACCCGCTGGCAACGAGCGTCCCGCCAGTCGTGTAGACGCCGATGGATCGCCCTGCCGCTCCGTAGGTGCCCCGGATGTCGTACTGTGCGCCCGAGGAGTAGTTGCCGGACGCCGTAACCGCCGCCACGGGATCCGCGCCGCCACCCACGGCGAGAAGCACGTAGGTCTGGCCCCCGGCATTCGCGCACACTAGCTGCACGCGGACGAGTCCGAGCCCGCCCCAGACCAGCGAGATTACGGATCCCGTCGGAGCGCCCGCGAGCAGCTGCGCTCCGGACACACGGAACTTCGGCCCGAGCGTCGTCGCGAGCCCGAGATTGCTTTGCGACTCGGAGGTCTGTGCGTAGGCGCTGGTGCTTCCGAGCGTCAGGAGCATCTACGCCTCCCGCCAGTACAGCGCGCGATGACCGACGCCGTAGACGGCGATCGTCCGCCCAGACTCCTGGATGGGGCGATCGAGGGGAATGGAGAGGGATCCCTCCATGACGACCGGCTCCTCCGAGTGCTGGATCGGCCGCCCGCCGGCCAGACGCTGGAGCTCGATGCGGAGCGCGGCGGCAATGACCTCCAGCCGGATCGCAGGCGCGTCAGGGATGACCATCTACGCGGCCTCCGCCCGGATCTTCTCGACCCGGAGCCAGCGGCGGCCGAACATCCGCTTGAGATGCCTGGTCGCCTTCCTCGCGCAGCGCGGGCACAGATGGAGGGAGGCGTCCGCACGCTCGCGAACGCCCCACTCGCTCGTCGTGCCGGGGTCCTCGTATTCGAGACGCGCCATGCACTCCAGGACGGAGAGCGTCTCGCAGAGGCTGCATCGCGCGACGTCCACCAGACTATCGGAGCGCCAGCGGCGCGGGCGGCGTCCGGCCGGCCGCCGTCTGCACCGTGATCTCGGCGGGGATGCCGACGACGGCGCGCTCGAGCAGCTGCCCCCGGAACGGCGATACCTGCACCGTGACCGCACTCGCCGCCTGCAGCCCGACCGCCGTGTATCCGATCGGCTCACCCACCTCTGAGCCGAGTACGGCCACGACGGGCGACCACCCGTCGGGCGTCGACCACCTCACCCCGTAGTCCGCCGCGCCGCCCGCGCCGTCGCTCACCTGCGTCCACTCCAGGGCGAGCGCGGTCGGCGCCGTCCTCACGACGCGCAGATCCGAGATCGTGGCGAGCCCGACCGAGGGCGTCTCCTCCGGGATCGGCTCCACGTCGACCAGCGACCAGGTAACCATCCAGTGGGTATCCCCCGACTCCGGAGCGCCGTACGTCCGGCAGGCGTGCAGCTGCGGCGCCGGGCCGCGCGGGAGCACGGGGTACGCGCACGCGCCCTGCGAGACCGGATACGCGACCACGCCGCCCATCTCCACCGGATCGGCGCTCTCCGGCCAAACAGGTAGCTCCACGGCGTCCGGGTCGCCCTCCACCAGCCACACGGCGTAGGCGGGAGGGGCCATCGTCGGCCCCGTTTGATACTCTGTGTGATTCCACGTGAGGTCGCACACGTCTCCGTCACAGACGGCGAGGACCACCGGGATTCCACCCGTCACGCCGATGTCGAGCGTGCCCGGTGTCTCCGGAGCGGCCGCGAGGGTGTCGATGGTGACCTCGGGCGTTCCGGGTGGCACCGGCTGTGCGGTCGTGAGCGTCAGCGACGCCCGGCCGGGAGCGCCGGCCAGTCCGCTCGCGTCGATCGCCAGCACGCTCGCCGAGAGTTCGACCGAGGCGCCGTAGGCCGGGCAGGGGACCGCCGACTCCACGGCGCGGGGGGCGTCGGCGGGCACCGTGCTCGATACGATCGTGTCACCACCCGCCGCGAGGCCGACGCCGTACGACGCGATCGGCGACGTCCCGGCCGTCGGGATCGTCCAGGTGATCCGCACCCGCGAGCTGTCCGACGGTGTGAGGCAGGCCGTTGCGCGAACGAACGCACCGGGTCGCGCGGGTGCGCTCGGCGCGGCCGCCACCATCGTGACGGCCAGCGTCAGGCCGGCGACCATCAGAAGGAGATTTCGAGTGCTGATCATGGAGCCTCCACGGCCAACTCGGCGGCAAGCGCCAGCACCTCGGCGGTACGCATGCTCCGGAACACTTCCTTGCGCGTGATCCCCTTGTGCGCCGCGACCACGTCGCCGGCGTCCAGGATCTCCTGTGGAACCTCCTGCCTCACCGTCATCCGGAGCCCGAGCCCCTTGATCAGCTCGAGGATCTCGTCA
>JALOAM010000186.1 GCA_023228765.1 Dehalococcoidia bacterium | reverse complement strand
GGTTTGACGACAACCCCGACAAGACCCCGGCCGATCTGGTTGAGGCGGCGGTCGCCGTGCAGATGGAGGCGCACGCCGCCAGGGCTCGGGGACTCGCGGAGGCCGAGCACGCGAACGACGACAGCGCCGACGACATCGAGGACGCCGAGTACGTAGAGGCCGACCTCCCCGTCTAAAGGAATCAGCCGCGACGCCTCCCCCGTCGGCGGACGAAAGGGACAACGGAAATGACCAGTCAGCGCGAGGACAGCCAGGCCGGCATGTTCGACCACGTGGTGTTCGACGAGGAGTTGGAGGCGGCATGCCGCCTGATCGCGGACGAGGAGACGCGGAAGGTTGTGGGGGAGTACGAGGCGGCCGTCACGCTGCGGCGCGAGAAGGTCCGCGCCATGGAGGCCACGCTCCGCGACAAGTTCGGCGAGGGGGCGTTCGAGCAGGGCGGCGCCCGCGTCCGCTGCGGCGACTTCGTGCTCACCGTGAAGCGCCGGACGGGCGGCGGCTTCGAGATGCCCGAGTGGGAGTCGGTGGGTGTCGCCTCGCAAGAGGCGGCCCGCTGATGCCGCTCGCGCGTCCAGCCGAGACGCTGGTGGATGCCGCGCTGGATCGGATGCGGCGAGGGTTCGACCTGGACCTCACGGATCAGGTCATCCTCGCCTTGATCCGCGAGTTCCCCGACCGGGTGTTCCGCGAGCGAGACGCGCGCTTCATCGGCTCCGCGCTCGGAGCGAGCCCGAGCACCACGAGGAGGGCCTCGGCCGCGGTCCGGTACTACCCCGGCACGCTCCCCGAGCCGGCCGCACTCCCGCCAGTCACGGGCTTCGACGATGACGGCCAGCGCGTCGAGTCGCTCTACCGAGAGCGGTACGGACGATGAGCGTGCGCGTGATGTCCGCCGTGTGGGACTCCGACCTCCCCTCCGACGAGAAATTCGTCGCGCTTGCGCTGGCCGATTGGGCGGACGACGACGGACGCCGCATCTACCCCTCGCAGGGCCTCCTCGCGTGGAAGGTGGGCAAGACCGACCGCGCGGTGAGGGACACGCTCACGAAACTCCACAAGCGGGGCGTGCTCGACAAGGTAGGCCGCCACTACGGAGGGGCTGAGCACGGCGGACACGGCGCGACCGTGGAGTATCAGATCAACCTCGACGCGCTCCCTGGGCGCCCCGCATGGGTGTCGCCATTCCGCCCGGAAGAACCTTCCGGGCGGGTTTCCCACCCGGAAGTTGACGGCACTCCACCCGGAAGTTTGCGACATCCCACCCGGAAGCCCACTTCCGACAATCCGTCAGAGATCCACCAAGAACCACCAGAACTCTCAGAGGGCGCGCCTCACGGCGCACCCACCCCGCTTCTTCCATCACAGGGAGGGCTCTGGGGTCAGGAGCAGCGCGACCGCCTCCAGGTGATGAAGGACATCATCTCCGAGCGGTTCAACAACCGGCGAGGCAGTCAGTCCAACCGCGACCGCCTCGCCCGGCTCGTCCGTGCCGGCGCGACGGTCCAGCAACTACAGGCAGCGATCGATGTGGCGAAGCAGAGCACGAGGGACGACCCCCTCGCGTACTCCATCGCGGTGCTCGCTCGGATGTTGGAGGAAGGCGATGACGGATCTTCTGAGGCAGCAGGCGGCGGCCGCGGTGGCGCTGTACGTGGAGCAGCAGCGGGAACACGGCCGGGAGGTTTCACCGGAGGTGCAGGCCGCGATGGCGACCACCGAGGAGCGGCGACTGCTGGCGCGCCAGGCCAAACCCGCTACGGCGACCTCTGGTGACTCTCGCAACTTGCGAGAGTCGCGCCCGGCGATGAAGCCCGCCGCGACCCTGATTCGCGACGTGCCCCCACCGGCACAGTACGCCTCGCGCGAGGACATGCTGGCCGCTCGCGAGGAGGTGCAGAAGCGGATCAGCGACGAACTGATCGCGGAGGGCGAAGGGTGCGCGGCGTGCGGGGGATTCCGCTTCGTTCGTGCGCGCGTCGAGTTTGGACACCCGATGTTCGGCAAGCCGATCCCCTGCGCGTGCTCCACGCAGCAGTCGCCGGCCGAACAACTCATCGAGCGGTCCGGGCTTCCCGTGAAGATGCAGGACTGGACGCTGGACACCTACCCGGCCGCCAGCACCGGCAAGGCGCGCGGTCATGAGGCGGCGCTGCGGTTCGTGCAGCAGGTCCTCGATGGCCAACCGTCGTTTCTGCTGCTCGCGGGCCCGAACGGCACGGGCAAGACCGGCCTCGCGGCCGGCATCGTCCACGCACTCGCCGAGGGCGGCAAGGTCGCGCGGTTCGCCTCCGTGGTGGCGCTGATGAGCGGCATCCGCGACCGGTTCAGCCCGGACGGCGACTACCTGCGCAACACCGATGGCGAACTCGCGAAGGCGGGCGCGCCTGAGTACGAGCAATGGCACGTCGATGCGCCGGTGCTCGTCCTGGACGACCTCGGAAAGGTGAAGTCCTCCGGGTGGGTGCAGGAAAAGATGTTCCTGTGGCTGGACCAGCGCCTCCACCAGAACCGTTCGACGGTGATCACGCTCGATGTGCCCTCGCAGGAGATCGAGGCCGCGTTCGGGACGGCGGTGGTGAGCCGTCTGCAGCAGTTTGAGCGCGTGGCGGTCCAGGGCGCCGACCTGCGGGCGGGGATGCCCTCATGAGAACGCTGCTCAGCACACAGATCGGCCGGTACATCGACCCGCGCGACCTCGCGGCGCTGCTGTTCGTCGGCGCGCTCGCGCTCGGCGGCGCCCTCTGGGGGCGGCACTCGAAAGGGACACGATGACTCAACAGGCAATGCTTCCGAGCGCGGCGCCGGCCGCGCAACTGCTCCCGCTCCGCGACTACCAGACGGAGGCGCTCGACGCCATCGACGAGGCGCGCGGCCGGGGCATCACGCACCAACTCGTGAGCCTCGCAACCGGGGCCGGCAAGACGGTCATCGCGGCCCACCTGGTGCGCCGCATGGGTACGCGCGCGGTGTTCATGGTGCACCGGGACGAACTCGCGCAGCAGAGCCTCCGCCAACTGGCGCAGGCCAACCCGAACCTCTCCATCGGGCTGTGCAAGGCCGAGCGGGACGACCTGGGGGCGGACGTCATCGTGGCCTCCGCGCAGACGCTCGCGCGCCCGGCGCGCCTTGCCCGTCTCGCCGCGGCGACCGAGGGCGTACCGCTGCTGTTCCTCTCGGACGAGTGCCACCACGACCGCGCCGAGAGCCGGCAGCGCGCCATCGACCAACTCGCGCCGCGCGAGGACCCGAGCCGGCTGCTGGTGGGCCTGACGGCGACGCCGACGCGCGGCGACCGGCTGGGCCTGGACGCGATCTACGACGAGATCGTCTACCACCTGCCGATGCTGGACCTGATGGGCCGCAACTACCTGGCGCGGCTCAAGGGCATCCGCATCGAGACGGACGTAGACCTCGACGGGGTGCACACGCGCTACGGAGAGTTTGTCGAGCGCGAACTCGACGCCGCGGTGGACACCCCGGAGCGCAACACGCTGATCGTGCAGGCGTGGCGCGAGCACGCCGCGGGGCGCAAGCGCACCCTCGCGTTCTGCGCGTCCGTCGCGCACGCCCGGCACCTCGTCGAGACGTTCCGTGAGGCCGGCGTGGAGGCCGACGCGGTGTTCGGTGAGACGCCGTTCGAGGAGCGTCAACGGATCTTCGCCCGCTTCCACTCGGGCGACATCGCGGTGCTGTGCAACGTCATGGTGGCGACCGAGGGCTACGACGAGCCGGCCATCGACTGCATCGTGATGGCGCGCCCGACGCAGAGCCCCGGCCTCTACATCCAGATGGCCGGCCGCGGTGCGCGGAAGTCGCCGGAGAAGTCCGATTGCCTCGTGCTGGACTTCGCGGACAACACCTCGCGTCACTCGCTCGTGATGTTCCCGACGCTCGCCGGCGCCGAACTCCAGGAGTCGCTCGAAGAGCAGGTGGTGGCCGGCGAGCCGGTGGACCTGCTGGCCGGCGCGCAGATGGCGCTCCACATCAGCAAGCAACGCGCGGTCGAGGTGGACCTGTTCGGGCAGTCGCCCGTGGTGTGGCAACGCCCGGCGGGCAGCGGGGTGTTCTTCGCCCCGGCGGGTGGCGAGGGCGACGGCAACCGCTGGGTGCTGGTGGTGGCGTCGCCGGGCGGGTACGTGCCCTACCGCCTCTCCGTGTCGCGTTCGTCCTACGACGCGCCGCTCGTGGAGCCGCTGTTCGACCGCCCGCTCGACGTGGAGACGGCGCAGTCGCTCGCGGAGGAGTCCGTGGTGGTGTCGGCACTGACCAGCCGCAAGGCCGCATGGCGCCAGCGCGAGGAGCAGCCGAGCGATGCCCAACTGCGGTTCGCCAAGCGCCTGGGGGTGCGGGACGCAGACCGCATGACGAAGGCGCAGGTGTCCGAAGCCATCAATGCGCGGCTGTTCATGCAGGCCGCGAAGCGGGCGGGGTTGGAGGTGGCGGCGCGCTAACGACCCGGCCGGGCACGAACGAGTGATCAGCGGAAGAGGTAGCAGGGTGGCGGAAACGAACAAGGGCCGAGCGAGCGAGCAGCGGCCGGCGACAGAGGCGCTGCGTGATCTGTGGGCGGGCGCGGCGGACTTGAACGAGCAGCAGGGCAACGTGGGTGGCCGTGGGGTCTACGTGCCCTGGGAGACGGTCGTGGTACGGGAGGATCTGACGCCTCGCACGGCGCTGCACCACGCGGCGATCGCGCAGTACGCCGAAGTCCTGGACGAGGTGCCGCCGATCCACGTGCAGCGCGACACGTTCGTCCTGCTGGACGGACGCCACCGCCTCGAGGCCGCCGCGACGGTGCGGGACCACATCAGGATCGTCGAGGTGGAGATCCCGGACGACGAACTGTTCGCCTACGCGATCGTGACGAACAACCACCACGGGGTGCCGCTCACGCTGGCTGAGAAGCAGGCCGGCGCCCGCCGGCTGCTGGCCGAGCATCCCGAGTGGGCCGACAAGAAGATCGCTGAACTGGCCGGCCTCAGTGCCCGCACCGTCTGGTCATACCGCGAGGACGCCAAGCGGCGCGAGCAGGAGGCGGCGGCGCGCGAGCAGCGCGACCCGGACATCGAATCCGTGGCGCCCACGGAGCGCGAGGGCGTCGACGGGGTGAAGCGCCCGGTCCCGTTGCACCAGCCGCACATCCCGCAGCCGGCGCCGAAGCCCGGCGGGGCGCCCGCGCGCGCGTCGCGCAGTCAACTCTCGTTCGCCTGGCTGGAGGCGCTGGACTCCGCGTTCGACGACGCACCCGACCCGGACTTCATGGAGCCGGAGTGGGCCGAGAAGGTGTCCGCGGAACTCCGCATCGTGGAGACGAAGTTGATGCACGCGGCGAACGAGGCCGGGCGGCTGGCGCTGCGCTACGCCGACAGCGCGAAGCAGGCGCGCGCGGACAACGCGGCGGACGAGGCGTCGCTGGCGGCGGAGGACGCGCGTCAGGCCGCGCGCGCGATGGGGCCGGTAGCGGTCGCGGACCGCAACGAGCACGAGGGCCGGTGGGACGACCCGGACGGGGGGCGGTGATGCCCTCCCGA